>DASZSI010000319.1:0-2775 GCA_035548775.1 Hyphomonadaceae bacterium | reverse complement strand
CGGCCTAGTCATCCGCCACCGCAAACGCATCCCGGTCCACATGGACCAGGCTACCGCCAAGGTGGTGATGCAGAGGTTCGGCTACTGCTTCGTAGGCTCGGGGGGGTATCCAGCGATTTTGGACAGCCTGGTCGATGTCAGGCCGGGGCAGGTGATTTCGATCGCCGGTCCGGGCGGCGTCATGGAAGTCCTGCCGCTAGCCCTGGACCATGGCGGCATCGCCTCGATCGGCTTCCGGGTTAAGAACTTTGCATATTGCAACGATGTGGTCCGGTTGCCGCCTGAGACCCTGCAGCGGCTGGAAGGCCTGGACACGCTGGTGGTCGACGCGCTGCGCCACACACCGTCGCCATCGCATGCCACCGTGGCCCAGGCTCTGGATTGGATCCGGCAGCTCAGGCCGCGCCGGGCCTATCTGACAAATCTGCTGCATGAGCTGGACTATGCGAAACTGCGGGCAGAGCTGCCCAAAGGCGTCGAACCCGCGTACGACGGCCTGGAGCTGGAAATCGACCCAACCGGCTGATCTTTAGCCGGTTCTTTTTGCCCATAATGTTGATTATGCGACTTACGTATTGAGGGATGAAGAGATGGCCGACCCGGCCGCGAGGAAACCAGGAGAGCCGTCAGCGGCGGCCAATGAGCCGGCAGGCTCCCATTCCCTCCCCCGCAGCGGAGACCCCTTCCGAGACCTGGTCGCGTTAATGGCTCGGCTGAGGACGCCGGGGACCGGGTGCCCGTGGGACATCGAACAGACCTTTGAGACGATCGCGCCGTACACGATCGAGGAAGCCTACGAGGTGGCCGACGCCATTGAGCGGCGCGACATGGGCGAGCTCAAGGGCGAGCTGGGCGACTTGCTGTTCCAGTCCGTCTTCCACGCCCGGATGGCCGAGGAAGCCGGCGCGTTCACGATCGACGACGTCGTCCGCAGCCTGGTCGACAAGATGATCGCTCGGCACCCGCACGTCTTCGGGTCAGCCAAAGTGGATAGCGCTGAGGCCCAGACCGGGGCCTGGGAGGTCATGAAGGCGGCCGAGCGCGCTGAAAAGGCCGCCCGGGAGGCGAAGGCAGGGACCACCGGACCGCCCAGTGCGCTGGACGGCGTGGCGCTGGCATTGCCGGCGCTGATGCGCGCCGAGAAGCTGACCAAGCGCGCCGGCCGCGTCGGTTTCGACTGGCCGAGCGCTGAGCCGGTCCTGGACAAGCTGCAGGAGGAAATCGGCGAGCTTCAGGAGGCGATAGCAGAGCCCCAGCCGGACAAAGCGCATGTGGCCGAGGAGCTGGGCGACATCCTGTTCGTGGTCGCCAACCTGTGCCGCAAGCTGGAAGTCGACCCGGAAGAGGCGCTTCGCCAGGCCAACGCAAAGTTTGTGAAACGATTTTCGGGTATGGAAGGGTTGGCGCGGCAACGCGGCCTGAACTTCGCGAGCCTAAGCCTCGACGAGCAGGAAAGCCTGTGGGTCGATGTGAAGAAGGCTGAGCGCGGGGAGCGTTAGCGGCGCGCGGCGAAGCCGGATTGCCTCAACCCTGCTCCATCGCTTTCGTCCGGATGCTGCAACGTCATTGCCGGCAGCTGTGAGTCATCAGCTTGAGCCGACGTCCGCTTACCCGGCTCGTGCCTTTCCCGGATCTCGAATTGTTTCCGGGCCAGGTCGAGGTCGTCGCGCGTGTCTACGTCGAACAGCAGCGGCGCGGGCGCTGAAATGCCGAGCACGTTGTGGCGACCGGAGGCTATGATGCGCTTCGCGCCGTCATCGCCATCAAGCGCGCGAAGCTCCTCAAAGCAGGAGGCGCTGAACGCCGTCGGCGGCCGCACGCCATCGGTCCCGCCGCAGTGGACCACCTCCGCGCCCCCTGACCCGCCCAGGCGCATGGCAAGGTTCTCGATTATCCAGCCTTCGACGAACGGCATGTCAGCCATGCAGAAGATCATCGCATCCGGCTTGAACTTCAGCGCAACGTCGACACCTACGGCGATCGAGTGCCCTAGTCCCATCTTCGGCTTCTTGTTTAGCGCCACGACGAACCGCTCGATCAGGCGGTCGCTGATTTCGGGTTTGTCGGCGGGACATACGGCGACGCGCACGAGCGCCTCGACGCTCATGATCACCGACGCGGCGTGCTCCATCAGATGCTTGCCGCCGAGTTCTTCGAGAAGCTTATCCTTCCAGCCATAGCGCCGCGACAAGCCAGAGGTCAGCATGATGATCGCACAGCGGTTCAGAGGCGTGGTCATGACGCCTCCTCCACCGCTTCGGGCTTGCGGCCCGCTTCACGCATGGCGGGTTGCGATAGCCGGGCCTGCATGATCTCCGCCAACGCAGACACAGCTAGCGAGCGCGGATCGCGCGACGCAAACAAGCCTATGGGCCCCTTTAGACGCGCGATATCGGCCTGAGTTGCGCCGAGCGCGTCGAGCACCTCGAGCCTGCGGGTGTGAGTCTGCTTCGAGCCGAGCGCGCCGACATAGAAGGCCGGGCTACGCAGCGCCTGAAGCAACAACGGCGCTTCCCATTCGTGCTCGTGGAAAAGACACGCGACAGCGGTGTCGGCATCGATCGGCAGCTTGGGTGTCTGCTTTGGCACGGTGAGCGGGATCAATTCGACCGCATACGGACGACAGTAATCGAGTGTCGCGCGCTCCTGACTCGCAACGATGATCTCGGCATCCGCGGTCTGCGCCAGCTGACTCATGGCAACGATTTCCCAGCCGCGGCCCGCAAGCACGATGCGAAGTTTAGGATCGAAGCGCCGTACGAATTCTCCAGGCGC
>DASZSI010000318.1:0-3162 GCA_035548775.1 Hyphomonadaceae bacterium | reverse complement strand
CGCTCCGGCAGAAGCGAGGAAGCCGGTACGCAACCCGCGCGGGCCCGGCTTCACCGCAGGCGAGTTGCACGCGGTCGTCGAACGAGCCAAGAGCGAAATACTCGCCCACGTTGCCGCCGGCATTGTCCCGCGCACCTGCGCATCCTTCAGCGAACTGCACGACTACGTGGATGCCAATGGGTACGGAGGGGCATTTGAACGGTCCTTCGACAACAACGAAACGGACTTCTGGAACGCCATCCAAGACACGGTGGACCGCTGGATCAAAGCGGGCGGCCTCCAAGGCACGCTCACCGAGGACGAGGCGCGCCGGATCGTAGACGAGATCGAATTCTGAATCAGGAGAAAACCATGACCACCTTCGCGATCACCAACGACAACAACATCACCGCCTTCACCGCCGCCGAGCAGGTTCCCGAAGGCCAGCAGCGTTTTGCCACGGAAAAGGAGCTTGCCAAAGTCTCCGCCGAGTGGCCGATCACCCGGTTCGCCGAGGTCTGGAACGGCTTCGCGGGCGTGGTGCCCTTCGACAGCCTGAAGCCGGTCAAGAAATTCACGGACCGCAAGACGGCGGTCGCCCGGATCTGGAAGGCCATCCAAGCCCTGACGCCCACCCCCGCGCAACAGACAGCCCCCGTCGCGCCGAAGAAGGCCAAGGCGGCCAAGGACGCCACCGCCAAGGAGGCGACGCCCAAGACGCGCGAGGGCAGCAAGAAGGCGATCGTCCTCGACATGCTCAATCGCCCGGACGGCGCGTCGCTCAAGGACATCAGGGACGCGACTTCATGGCAGGCCCATAGCGTGCGCGGCTTCATCTCCGGCAGCCTAACCAAGAAGATGGGGCTTAACATCGAGTCCTTCAAGCGAGAGGACGGGGAACGCGCATATCGCGTGAACCAGTAACGCCCGCCCCCTCCGCCGCTGGTTTAGTCGCCGGCGGCATTTCTCTTCAGTTCGGCGGCCAGTTCCGCCAGCCGCTCATGCACCAGTTCCTCCCGGAGTTTGCACTCGCCCGATCGGACATACGTTCCGTTGATCCGGGTGATGATCCGATTCTCCAGTTCGGCCAGTTCCTTCCGGACCTCCGCAAGCAGAGCCCGGTTTTGCAACCCGACATAAGCCCCGATCAGCCCCGAGATCAGTCCGGTCGCCGGGAGCAGGAATTGAAAGAAGTGCTCGTTCACGTTCGAGGATCCTCAGTTCTGCCGACCAGTCGTGTAACGCGAGGCAGAGGCCTTCGACGTCGGGATGCCCGGCTCGTAGCAGGCGCTCCACTTCGGCGATCTCGGCATGGCATCGGTCGATTTCACGCTGCAACTCCGTCGCCCGCGACTTCGGCAAAGGTTCGGCCATCTCCGTCGAGCGTGGCCTCGCGCCCGGTGAACTCCTGCCATCGGCGGACGATGACATCGCAGTATTTCGGCTCCAGTTCGATCAGTCGCGCCGAGCGGCCCGCTTTCTCGCAGGCGATCAGCGTCGTGCCCGAGCCGCCGAACGGATCGAGCACGGTGTCGCGGCCCTTGCTGCTGTTGCGGATGGCGCGCTCCACCAGTTCGACTGGCTTCATCGTTGGGTGAAGATCGTTGGCGACAGGCTTTTTCACGAACCAGACATCGCCCTGGTCGCGGGCGCCGCACCAGTAGTGGTCCGTCCCTTCCTTCCATCCGTAGAGAATCGGTTCGTACTGCCGCTGGTAATCCGACCGCCCCATCGTGAAGGTGTTTTTGGCCCAGATCACGAACGTGGACCAGTGGCCGCCAGCCTCCCGGAACGCCTTCTCCAGCGTGTGGAGTTCCGAGGACGACATGCAGACGTAGACCGCGCCCTTCGTGACCGCGAGGATGTTGACGCAGGCGTCGTACAGGAAGCGCTCGAAGTCGTCGCCCAGGTTGTCGTTGGCGATCTTCCGCTTGTTGCCGCGGAGTTTGTCTTTCATCGTCGCGCCATAGTTCACGTTGTACGGCGGATCGGTGAAAACCATGTCGGCGAGACCGCCCGCGAGCACTTTCTCCACGGCGTCCATCTGGGTGGAATCACCGCAGAGGAGACGGTGATCGCGGAGTAGCCAAATGTCGCCCACGGCGGTGACTGCGTTCTCCTGCTCCTCGGGCACCGCATCATCGTCGGTATTGCCTGCGGCCTGAACCTGTTCCGGGTCGGCCAGTAGATCCGCGAGTTCGTCATCGGAGAAGCCGATCACGCCCAGGTCGTAATCGTCCTCGCGGATGGCTTCGAGTTCGACGCGCAGCATCTCCTCGTCCCATCCCGCATTGAGAGCGAGGCGGTTATCGGCGAGAACCAGCGCGCGCCGTTGGGTTTCGGTCAGATGATCGATTACAATGACCGGGACTTCGGTCTTGCCCAGTTTCCGTGCTGCCAGCAGGCGCGCGTGGCCGGCGATGATGATCCCATCGGGGCCGGCAAGGATTGGGTTGGTCCACCCGAACTCGGCTATCGAGGCCGCGATCTGGGCAACCTGTTCGTCACTATGCGTGCGCGCATTCCGGGCGTAAGGGATCAGCCTTTCGACCGGCCACGTCACCACCTGCGGGAGGCTCATGCGTTGTTGGGTTGAGCGGACTTCTGGAACAGGCCGAGCGCGTTGTGCAGATCGACGATCCTGGCGATCATCGGCACGACCACCGCGACCAGCTTGTCCCAACTGAACTGTTTGGCCAGATCCGTGCTTCCGTCATAGGCGGACTTGAGCACGTCCAGCACGAGTTCGAGTTTCTTGTTTCCCTGGCCTGGCAGCGGGATCGCTTGCTCGACGGCCTGCACCGCCGCCAGAACCAGGGGGAAGATTTTGAGGATGATGAGCAGGGTGTTCATTTGAGTTCGTCTCCAGCGAGAAGATCCGGGGCGGCCAGAATCGCTGCCGCCCCGGTCGGAGGAATGGCTACGCCGTCTTCGGCTGCGCCTGGTTGACGACGTTCGCGATGGACGTAGTCGCGGTCGCGAGCGCCTCCACGATCTGCTGGAGGGGGGCGAGCACCGGCGTGATGGTCGCGTCCACCTGTTGGGCGACGGCGGCCGCGACGGCCTGGGCGTCGACGCCCACGCCCGCCGCGCTCACATCGGTAGCGCGATTGGCGGGAACGGCGCCCGCGGTCAGGTTCGAACCCGCGCCGCGCGCGACCGGGTTCAGCTCGTCGGTCCAGA
>DASZSI010000317.1:0-2906 GCA_035548775.1 Hyphomonadaceae bacterium | reverse complement strand
GCATCGTCCAATGGTGCAGATGGGCGGGGGCACACTTTCCACGCGCCTGCGCGCCAGCCGCCCCAGCTTCTGCGTCATCGAGATCGACGGCGAACACATGGTTCAGCAGATCGTCACCATCGACCGCAACGGGCTCGAGATCCGCCGCAACTACGATTCGCTGCAGTTTCAAGCCGGAACCCAGCCAGTGTCCGTTCGTTGATTGCCCAGGAGCGTTTGCCGGGGAAATCCGGCGTGTTGAAAGAGGTTACCATGCTTAGCTGGACGCTGGTCTTCCTGGTCGTGGCGATCATCGCCGCCATCCTGGGCTTCGGTGGAATCGCGGCGTCTGCCGCAGGCATCGCCAAGATTCTGTTCTTCATCTTCCTGGTCCTGTTCGTGATCTCCGCTGTAATGGGCGCGACACGCAGGGGCGTCTAAGCCAACAGCCAGAACGTGACATGCGGCCCGGTCCTTCGACCGGGCCGTTTCTATTTGGCCGGGGATTGCGACACGATGGCCGCCGGCGCCGGAGGATGATCCGGCTTCGCAGGAATGCGAATCCGAACGCGCCGCCCGCCGCCCGGCAGCTTCTCTTCTTCGAGAACGCCATGCACCTGTTTTGCGAAGGCGCCCATCAGCGTCCCGCCAATGCCGGAGCCGACGGCAGCATCCGCTTCCGGCCCGCCTATGCCATCGTCCTCGACGGTCAGTAGCGTGTCCTTGCCGCCGACCTTGTAGCTCACCAGCACTCGCCCGCCCTTCACCCCACGGCCAGCCGGGAAGGCGTGCTTCACGGCGTTGGTCACGGCCTCGGCGGTAAACAGCGCCAGCGGAACTGCCATGTCGGCGTCGATCGTGTCCCGGTCGATATCGCTTTCGATTTTGATCCTTTGATCTTCCGCCCCGAGCGCCTGGTCGAGATGCGTCGCCAGTTCGGAGAAGAAACTCTTCACATCGACCGACCGGATATCGTTGTGCTCGTAGAGCGAGCGATGGATCAGCGACAGCGCATTGATCCGCGCACGCGCATCATCCAGCACCGCAACCGCCGCCGGATCCTTCACCTTCCGGCTCTGCAGGCTCAGCAGCGAGTTGATGATCTGCAGGTTGTTCTTCACGCGGTGGTGGATTTCCTTCATCGCGGCGTCGCGCGCTGTCACGGCGGACTCCAGGCGCGCCGTCCGATCGCGAATGCGCACGGCCATTTCCTCGAGCGTGTCGGCCAGCACGTTGATCTCGCCCGGCGCCGCGCGCTTGGCGCGGATCGGCTGCACCGACAACTTGCCGCTCGCATAAAGCCCGGCGATGCGGCGCAGGTAATCGAGCCAGCGCAGCACCAGCCGGTCGGTCGCCAGCCACGCCGTCACCAATGCAAGAAGCCAGGCCAGCAAGGGCAAGGCGAAGTTTCCGAACGCGCTGACGTTTTCCAGGGCAATCGGCGCAAGCTTCGGCGCGGATAGCACGGCGAAGAACGGACCCGGCGCCAGCGACACGATCGCCACATCGCGATCCTCACCCTTGTCATTCGGCAAGCTGAAATAACCGCGGCCCTGGGTCTGCAAGGTCCCCAGAGTGCTTTGGTCGATCTGCGCCCAGTTCTTGCTGCCGAATACCAGGCCAGTCGAATCCATGATGGCGATTTCGCTGTCGGTCGGCAGACCCGTCCTGTCGAGACTCTGTACGAGTGACGAGACCGGCGTTCCCAACACGAAGGCGCCGGCGAACGATCCGTCGGCGTTCGAGCGTCGCTTGGCGGAGGCAAGAATCCAGGTCTTCGAGACCGGGCCATAATATGCGGTCGACTGGACGAAGTTGAGGTTGCTGTTCTTCAGCTCATGGAACCATGGCCGGTCGGAGGTGGAAACGCCTTTGCCGCCTTCCTGCGTTGTGCACTCAACTGACCCGTTTGCGTCGATCACCCCGATGGCGCTGTACTGCGGCAGCTTGCTCATGATCTCGCTGAGCTGCTTCGAGCAGGGGTCGCTCTGCAGCAGCGTGCCGATCACATCCAGCATGCCGGGCGCGGACGACAGCACCAGTTGCGCTCGATCGGCCGCGCCTTCCGCCACCAGCAGCATGGTTTCGCGCCGACGCGCGGTTTCGCGCTCGATGTCGCCGGACCAGCGCACGCCGCCGATGACCAGCACCGGCGAGAGCGCCACGGCGAAAATCAGAAGAAGAAGGATACGAAGGGAAAGCCTGGGGGGCTGCGGCGGCCCCTCAGTGGTCCCCTCGAGATCTTGCGCCGCCCCCGGCGAGCGCGGACGCCTGCTCGAGAATGTCGTCGAAAGCCTTCTCAGCAGGGATGGTGTTGTGGTCATTCGACTTTCTGGACCCGGCTTCGGACAGCAGCGTTTCCAACGCGCGCCTGGCCCGGCTCACCCGACTCTTGATGGTCCCGACTGCACATTCGCAGACTTTTGCCGCTTCTTCATAGGCCATACCGCCCGCCCCGACGAGAATTAGAGCCTCGCGCTGGTCATCCGGCAGCTTGGCCAGGGCCTGGCGGAGTTCCAGGAGTTCCATGGGTATCGTCGGATCGTCGTTGGCAAGAAGCGTGTTCTCGGCCATTTCGACGTCCAGCGGGGCCGTACGCCAGCTTCTCCGTTTCTCGGAGTAGAACTGGTTGCGCAGGATCATGAAGGTCCAGGCCTTGATGCTGGTTCCCGGTTCGAACGAGTCACGGGCTTTCCACGCCTTGGCCAACGCTTCCTGGGCGAGGTCATCCGCCTGGGTCGGGTCATTGCACAAGCTGCGCGCGAACGCCCGGAGGTGGGGGATTGCCGCCACCAGATCGTCCCGGAACGCTTTCTCGTCGTAGTTTGTCGCGTTTGTCTTGCTATCCGCCATCACCGGCCGCCCGTTCAGGGTTCAGTCTTCACGGCGCGTCCCACCCGCGCCGTTACGTCTGGATCTCCCCCGGT
>DASZSI010000316.1:0-4021 GCA_035548775.1 Hyphomonadaceae bacterium | reverse complement strand
CAGAGGCAGCCATAGCCTCATTCCTCTCACCCGACGCCGCCGAACGGCAGGAGGCCGCGCTCGCCAGGCGCCTCGATCAGCTCGACCGCCGCATGGCGCGCCTGGAGCGCGACCTCGGCATCGCCGTCGAGACGCTCGCCGTCTTTGTGCGCTTCTGGCTGACGACCAACCCGCCGCTGCCAGAGCCCGCGCAGGCCGCCGCGCGCGCGAAGGCCGGCGAACGCTATGACGCCTTCGTCGCCGCGCTCGGCCGGCGGCTCGCCCAAGGCCCGAAGCTTCGACAGGAGATTTCCGAAGATATTGGCCCAGCACACAACACAGAGTAATCGAAGCTGGTCTTTCGAGCCGTTGTAGCCACCCAGGCGTGCCGATGCTGGCGACACTCGCGGCCGACCGTGAACATCCCCACCGTAGGAGCCCCGACTATCAACGGATCGCCTGCCGGTCACCGGCATCGCGCGGTCGCAGCGCTCTGCGAGCATCTTGGTCTTAGGGTCGTCTTGACCCCGACTCACGCCTGGAATACGCTGATTAGCGAATAAGCGTATCGTGAAGGAGCGACATGAGTGCCAAGGCAGACACCTTCGGGCGTGCCATAAGCCAGGCGCGCAAGGCGCGCGGCTGGAGCCAGAAAGAGCTTGCCCAAAAAATTCTTCGGGAGGACGAGGAAGCCATCTCCCCGCAGTATCTCAACGACATCGAGCACGACCGGCGCAGCCCTTCGTCCGACTGGATGGTCCAGCAATTCGCCGACGTGCTCGGTATCGAGGCGGACTGGCTCTACTACCTCGCTGGCAAGTTTCCGGCCGACCTGCGGGAACGGAAGCTCTCGCAGCAGGAAGTCGCGAAGGCGATGGTCGCCTTTCGCGGTAAGCCGAAGAGCAAGTAAGGCGGCAGCGGATGGTGAGATACGTTCGTGATACAACGGGGCGTTTCTCTCAGCGTCCGCACTACAAGCCCGAAGAACTCGACCGTGAATGCGAGAACATCATCACGGAATTCCTGAAGGACAAATACGGCAAGGCCGGGTTCCCGGTCACCACCGAGGATCTTACGCTCTTGATCGAGCGCGACACGGATGATTTCGACGGTTACGCCGACCTGTCCGCATACGGCCATGACGTGGAGGGCGTGACCGAGTTCCAGCCGGGCCGGAAGCCGATCGTCCGCATTGCCGAGAATCTTTCCAACGACGAACGGCGCGAGAATCGGCTCCGCACGACCCTGACCCACGAATACGGGCATGTGCATTTCCATGCCTATCTGTGGGAGGTTGAGCCGCCCGGCGCCGATCTGCTCCGGCGGAATCCGAACGCCAACAAACAGATTTGCAAGCGCGACACGATGCTGGAAGCCGTCCAGACAGACTGGATGGAATGGCAGGCGGGCCATGCCTGCGGCGCGCTCTTGATGCCGGTGTCCTATCTGCGCCGCGTCGTCGGCGCTTATCAGGAAGCCAACGGACTGTTCGGCGTCATCGGCACCGGCACCGAACACGGCCAGGCCCTGATCGCGCGGGTTCAGGAAGCGTTCCAGGTGTCAGCGGATGCCGCGCGGGTGCGGCTCCTGCGGCTGAACATCCTGGGCGCAACGTCCGCCGGTCCCTCCCTCTTCGACTGCCTGTAAACAACGCCGGCAGCCGAAATATCGGCTGCCCTTGTGTTTGGCTCCAAAATACGCTAATTAGCAGATATGCGGAACAGCGGTTCCGAGAGCCGGCAAAACAAGGAGACCAGACCGATGAGCAAAGGGCCGAAGACCCACCATATCGTCCCGAACCCGAACGGGGGATGGGACGTGAAACGCGGTGGCGCTGAACGCGCCAGCAGCCACCACGAAACCAAGCGCGAAGCCATCGAGAGCGGCCGCACCGTCAGCCGCAATCAGGGCACCGAGCTGCGGATCCACAACCAGGATGGCCGCATCGCCAGCACCGACAGCCACGGCGGCGACCCGTTCCCGCCCAAGGGCTGAACTGAAGAAGGGACGAAAGGAAGATGACCGACAATCACAAACCCGGCCATAACGGCAACGACCACCACGATGACCACAGCCACGGCGGTCACGACAACCACCACGACAAGGACATCACCATCGTCGTGAACGGCCGCGAGAAGACCGTGGCTGGCAAGGAACTTTCCTTCGCGCAGCTCGTCGCACTCGCCTTCGACACGCCGCCGACGGGCGAGAACATCGTCTTCACGATCACCTACCGGCGCGGCCACGGCGACAAGCCGGAAGGATCGCTGGTCGAGGGCGAGACCGTGAAAATCAAGAAGGGCATGATCTTCAATGTCACCGCCACTGATAAGTCGTAGCCCCGACCTCGCCAGGCTGAAGGAAGATGGATACGAGGTGGAGATCAGAGCCAACCACCTCGTTCTCCGCAACGTGCCCTACGTGAACGCCAAGCGCGAGGTGAAACGCGGACTGCTGGTCTCGACACTGAATCTCGCCGGACAGGTGACGGCGAAGCCCGACACCCACGTCGCCTTGTTTGCGGGCGAGCACCCCTGCGACCGGCACGGGCGTCCTCTGATCAAGATCGTCAATGGCAGCAGCCGCCAGAGTCTTGGCGACGGCTTGGTGGTGGACCACTCGTTTTCGAGCAAGCCCGCCAGCGGGTATCAGGACTACCATCACAAAATGACCACCTATGCCGACATACTGTCGAGCCACGCGGCGGCCATCGATCCGACGGCCACGGCGAAGACGTTCCGGGTGATCGAGGCCGACGACCCCGATTCCGTATTCGAGTATCTGGACACGGCCTCAAGCCGCGCGGGCATCTACGCCCTGTCGCAAAAGCTGGCCCTGCCCAGGGTGGCGATCATCGGCCTTGGCGGCACGGGTTCCTACGTCCTCGACCTGGTGGCGAAAACGCCGGTCCATGAGATCCATCTTTTCGACGGCGATCATTACCTCCAGCACAATGCGTTTCGCTCGCCTGGAGCCGCGACGCTTGCCGAACTAAAGGCCACGCCGAAAAAGGTCCATTACTTCCGCGACCGCTATGCGCCGATGCGCCGGAACATTGTGGCGCACGATTTCCACATCGACGCCGCGAATGCGGACTGCCTCAACGGTATGACTTTCGTCTTCCTTTGCGTCGATCGCGGTGATGCGAAGCGGCCGATCATCGAGAAGCTGGAGGCCCTAGGCGTCCCCTTCGTCGATGTCGGGATGGGCATCGACCTCGTGAACGACAAGCTGCAGGGCATCGTAAGGACGACGACAAGCACCGACCGAATGAGAGTGCATGTCCGAGACAAGAAGCGCATCGGCCTTTCCGCCGCCGCGGCCGAGAACCTGTACGCCAAGAATATCCAGATTGCCGACCTTAACGCGCTGAACGCGGCCCTGGCGGTCATCAAGTGGAAGAAGCTGTTCGGGTTCTACCTTGATCTGGATGACGAACACCACTGCACCTACACGCTCGACGGCAACATGCTCCTGAACGAGGACAAGTCATGAAGCAGACCATCGTCCTCGACACGGAATTTGTCACCGGCATCCCGGACAGGCTCGCCGAGCATACGCTTTACGTGTCGATGAAATACGCCACGGTCGCGCATAAATGCTGCTGCGGCTGCGGCCTGGAAGTGGTGACGCCGCTCAGCCCGACCGACTGGAAACTGACCTATGACGGCGTCTCCGTGTCCCTTCATCCCTCGATCGGCAACTGGAGCTTTCCCTGCCGCTCCCACTACTGGATCGACAAGGGCAAGGTCCGTTGGGCGGGCGACATGACCCAGGAACAGATCGACCACGTCCGTGCCCACGACCGCCGCGCCAAGGCGCGCTATTTCAGCCAACCGGCACAGACGATCAAGTCTTATAGCCCATTGACGCCCTCCAAGCCGAAGGGCGGCTTCTGGTCGTGGCTTTCGCGTTTCTGGCGCTGACAAAACCGCAGTCCATCGGTTTCGTCGACAAGCGCCCGTAAGGGCGTCTTATACAAACTGGCCTGAAATTCGGCTTTGCCAGGCCTGACCGCCGTCCGTGTTGACGCGCCGCTTCC
>DASZSI010000315.1:0-13803 GCA_035548775.1 Hyphomonadaceae bacterium | reverse complement strand
GGGGCATTCTGCACGTGAGCGCCCATGCGGTGGATCGAGCCGGTGGCTTCGCCGTTGGCGAGCGAGCCGTCGGCGCGCACGCGGGCGACATGGCGGTTCTGCGGGCAGTAGAGGCGATCGCCGGGGCGGACGAGGCCGTGTTCGACCAGCGCGCCGAACGGCACGCGCGGTTCGGCTTTCTTGGAGGACTGCACCTCGACATCTTCGGCGCCGAGCTGTCGAACGTTAGCGATGCGGCGGGTGGCGACCTCGATATAGTCCTTGTCGCGCTCCAGCCCGATGAAGCGGCGATCAAGCAGCTTAGCCACTGCGCCCGTGGTGCCGGTGCCGAAGAAGGGATCCAGCACCACATCGCCGGGATTGGTCGTCGCGACCAGGATGCGGTGGAGCAGGGCTTCCGGCTTTTGCGTCGGATGCGACTTGCGGCCGTCCTCGTTCTTCATCCGCTCATTGCCCGAGCAGATCGGCATGGTCCACCAGTCGGAGCGCATCTGGATGTCATCGTTGGCGGTCTTCAGCGCGTCGTAGTTGAACGTGTACTTCTTCTGGCTCTGCGAGCGCGCGGCCCAGATCAGCGTTTCATGAGCATTGGCCAGCCGCGTGCCCTTGAAGTTGGGCATCGGGTTCGATTTGTTCCACACCACGTCGTTGAGGATCCAGAAGCCGAGGTCCTGGATCGCCGCGCCGACGCGGAAGATGTTGTGATAGCTGCCGATGACCCAGATGGCGCCATCTGGCTTGAGGATCCGGCGCGCGGCCTTCAGCCAGTCGCGCGTGAACTTGTCGTAGTCGGCGAAGGATGCGAACTTGTCCCAGTCATTGTCGACCGCATCGACATGGCTGTTGTCGGGCCGCGTGAGATCGCCGCCGAGCTGCAGGTTGTAGGGCGGATCGGCGAAGACGAGATCGACCGAGGCCTCCGGCAGCGAGTTCATCGACTCGATGCAATCGCCGACCATGATCTGGTCCAGCGGCAGCGCAGGCTTCGACAGAACCTTTGAAGTCGTCGGCTTGGGCTTCGCAGAATTCTTCTGGCCAGAGTCTTTCTGGGACGGGTCGATCGTTTTGATCGCCATGGAGATACTCTCACGCCACGCCCGAACGCCGGACTTGAAGCGGAAAGAGTCGCTGACCCGGGTAAATAACGAGTTGAGTCAGTGGTTAAGCGGGAATTTACCATAGAAGGGCTTGTGACACGGGCGTTGGCGAGCACGCCCCATGGTTCGACGGTCGCGCGGCTTCACCGCGCTGCTCACCATGAGGCTCCGCAGCGTTCGCGATTCTCTCGAAGCCCTCATGGTGAGCAGCCGCGAAGCGGCGCCCGTCGAACTAGGAGGGCGGGCTCACCCCCCGTCGAACAGCCCCATCTGCGAGCCCGGATCTTTCAGCGTTGGCGGTTTGAACAGGTCGAGATTGTACTCGCGCTGGATGCGGTTGAGCCCGAGGCGCGCGCACGTCCTGCGGAAGCGGTCCGCCATCAGCTGGGCGTAAGGGCCGTCACCGCGCTGTCGCGTGCGCCATTGCGAGCGGTAGTCCTCGCCCTGATGGCAGGCCCGCAGGAGGGACATCACGCGTTTGGCCCGATCAGGATAATTCGCCTCGAGCCATTCGGTGAACAGGCCCGCGATCTCGAGCGGCAGGCGCAGCAACACGTAGCCCGCACGCGACGCGCCGGCCTCCGCAGCGGCCTCCAGCAGCGTCTCCATCTCCGGCTCGTTGAGGGCAGGGATCATCGGCGCCGTCATCGCCGTCACGGGAATACCGTTGGAGGCAAGCTCGCGCATCGTTTCAACGCGCCGGTGCGGCGCGGCGCAGCGCGGCTCCATCGTGCGGGCAAGGCGCTTGTCCAGCGTCGTGAAGGAAACGGCCACCGAAACGAGACCCTTCTCGGCCATCGGCGCCAGCAGGTCCAGGTCGCGCGTCACCAGCGCCGACTTGGTGATCAGCGCGACGGGATGGTTGTAGCGCGACAGAACCTCGAGGACGGAGCGCGTTATCTTCAACTCGCGCTCCAGTGGCTGGTAGATGTCCGTGTCGCCAGCCAACATGATGAGGCCGGGCTTGTAGGACTTTTTCGACAGCTCGCGCTCCAGCAGCGCCGCCGCACCCGGCTTCACGAAAATCTTGGTCTCGAAATCGAGTCCCGGGCTCAAACCCCGATACGCATGATTGGGCCGCGCGAAGCAGTATATGCAGCCATGCTCGCATCCCTTGTAGGGATTGATCGTCCGGTCGAACCCGATGTCGGGCGAGGTGTTGTAGGTAATGATCGTCTTCGGCCGCTCAACGATGGTTTCCGTCTTCAGCGTCGCGGGCTTTTCATCTGCCTCCCAACCGTCATCGAACGGCTCGGCGTATTGCTTCTCGAACCGCCCGCTGGCGTTCGAAAGCGCGCCGCGGCCGCGCGCATGGTCACGCGTCTCCGACCAATCCGCATCGAGCGAACGGGTTTTCCATTTCTCCTGGGGCGGCGGCATGCGCGGTTTGCGACGGGCTCCTGTGAAAGAAACCCATACTAGAACAAAACAGGAACATAACAAGCGCAAACGACGTGAACGGCAGGCGGAGTCATCCTTTGATTTGTGGATGAGTCGTGTCCGTCATTCCGCCGTCACGCGGACGTCGCCGCACCGTCACGCAGCGCCGGGTACAAACTTCAGCGACAGGCCGTTCATGCAATAGCGCTGGTGCGTCGGCGGCGGACCATCCGGGAAGACGTGGCCAAGATGGCCGCCACAGCGGCGGCAGTGAACCTCGGTGCGATCCATGCCGACACTGAGATCGCGCTTCACGCGCACAGCATTGTCCAGCGGTTTCCAGAAGCTTGGCCAGCCGGTGCCGGAATGGAATTTCGTGGCTGACGAAAACAACGCCAGGTCGCAACCTGCACAGTTATAGGCGCCCTTGCGCTCCTCGGCATCGAGCGGACTGGAGCCTGGCCGTTCCGTCGCTTCGTGCCGCATCACCATATAGGCGTCGGGGGAAAGTATTTTCCGCCACTCCGCATCGGTGTGGGTGACCTCGAACACCTCGTCGGCATACGCCTTGGGGCCGAGCACGGCGAACGCCACGCCGGCGGCCGCCAGCGTGCTGGCGTTCATCAGGAAAGCGCGTCGGCTGGCGGTCATGTCGGTCTCCGTTATCCGGACAATATACGACAATACGCGCCGGCAGGACCATGGGTTACAGCCGGCGCGATGCAGCCGCTCACTTACTTGAGATAGGTCGTGAACCAGCGGGCGGCGGCTTCCGACGAGATCTCGAACGGCTTGCCGGAATACATCTCGAAATGGCCGATGTCGGGGACCACTATGTACTCGGTCGGACCCTTGGCGAAGCTCAGCGCCTTCTTGCCCGCCTGCTCATTGTTGATGAGCTCGTCATACTGCGCGACGATCACCATGAAGGGCCGCGTGCCGATGTTCTTCGCCCACTGCAGCGTGTTGTTTTCCGCGTTGGCCTCGATCATCTCATTGTCGATCAACAGCGAGCGGGAATAGCCTGTCCACATCTCGTCGCCCTGTCCGGTGCGGGCGCGTTTGATCGCATCCTGCAGCATCGGGCCGGAATACCTGGTCGGCGGCGTACCGTCCGGATTGCCGCCGATGCCGGGGATCTGCACCGCGATCGCCTTGACGCGCGCATCCTGTCCGGCAACGGCTAGCGAGTTGCCGCCGGCATAGCTCGAGCCCCACACGCCGATCAGGTCCGGGTTCACGCCGGGCTCGCCCTGGATATACGAGATCGCGTTGCGATAATCCTCTTGCTGGTCCTTGGCGAGAAGGCGCGTGCGCTTCACTTCCACGGTGGCGTTCTTGATCGTCTTGTGGCGGTTCTCGTCACGCTCCATCCCGCCGCCAAGGTTGGTGGGCGACAGCAGGCGGACATAGCCTTCCGAATTCCCCCAGCCGCGATAATCGATCACCATCGCGACGAGGCCATGGCTGGCGAACGCGGCGCCGTACTTCTCGATCGACACATGCGTGCCGGCCCAGCCCTGGCCCATCACCACGGCCGGCAGTTTGCTAGTCTTTGGGTCGAAGCCTTTCGGGAAGAAGATCTTCGCATAGCAGGCGACGCCGTCGGAGTAGTAGGCGACCTCTTTCGTCGTCACGCCTTCCGGCATGACATAGGCATAGTCCTCAGGGCCAAGCCCGCTCTTCAAGGGACGCTTGCCTGTACGCGGATCGTTGCCGGCATTGGTCATCGCCGGTTTTGGCGGCGGCGTTGCGAGTTCGACCGTGGCGGCCGCCTTCGGCGGCTTCGCAATCGGCATGTCCGGATGGATGGTCGCGCCGGCCTGTTGCATCATCACCAGCGTCGCCAGCGAAGCGATAGCGGAAATCATGGCGTCTCTCCCTGGAGTTGTTGTCACTCCTGTTTGCGTGAGGCTAACGCGCTCAGGGCAAAACGCCAATCAGAGCGCCCCCTCGCGCTTCACGCCCAGTTCATCGCATAGCGTCGCGACGACGCGCAGGTCGTCCCATGCCTTCGCCTTGTCCTCTGGCCGCCGCAGCAGGTAGGCGGGGTGAAGCAGGGGAATGCACGGGATCGGCTTGGGCAGTCCTTCCTGCGTGTAGCGCAGCTTGCGGCCGCGCAGCCGCATGATCCCGTCTTCCGAGCCCAGCATCGCCTGCGTCGCGAACTTGCCGGCCGTCAGCAGAAGCCTCGGCGCCTTCAGTTCGATCTGGCGCTGCAGGAAGGGCGCGCACACCTGCATCTCGGCGGTCGAGGGGTCGCGGTTGCCGGGCGGGCGCCAGTAGACAAGGTTGGTGATGTAGACATTCGTCTGCCGCGACAGGCCGATCGCCGCCAGCATCTTGTCGAGTAGCTTGCCGGCCCGGCCAACGAAAGGCAGGCCCTGTATGTCTTCGTCTCCGCCCGGCGCCTCGCCGACGATCATCACCTCGGCGTCGAACGCTCCGTCGCACACCACCGTATTCTTTGCCGCTTGCTTCAGCGGGCAGCCGTTGAAGCGTTCGACCGCCGTGCGCAGTTCGCCGAGCGTGGTCGCGGCCATAGCCAGCCGCCGGGCGTCCGCCACGGGGTTGTTGTTGAGCCGCCGGGGTTCGGGCCGTGGCGAGCCGGGCGGACGCTCCGCCTGGCGCGGCTGGGCAAAGGACGGGCGTTGGGCGGCAGCGGCGGCCGGACGGGGGATCGTAAGCGCCCGCGCTTCTTCCAGGCCCATATCGGCCCAGAATTCGGCCAGCGCCTTGAGCGCGAGGTCAGGCCGGCTGTCGGTCATAAAAGGCGATTGCCTCTAACCTTGTTGCTTCGTCAAGCTGTGGCTAAGTAGCCCTCAGCATTTGGGAAATTTCCTTCCGGACGGACCGCTACGGGGCCGCCAAAGGGACTTGGAGACTGGGATAATGGCAGCTGAGGCCGTCGAGCGGGAGTCCATGGATTTCGACGTGGTGATCGTGGGCGCGGGGCCCGCGGGCCTCGCCGCCGCAATCCGCCTGAAACAGCTGGCCGCCGAGACGGGAAAAGAGATTTCCGTCGTGGTGCTGGAAAAGGGCTCGGAAGTCGGCGCCCACATTCTCTCCGGCGCCGTGATGGACCCGCGCGCCATGAACGAGCTGATCCCGGACTGGAAGGAAAAGGGCTGTCCGTTCGAGACCGAAGTCACCCATGACCACTTCCTGATCCTGGGCGAGGGCGGATCGTTCGGCGTGCCGAGCTTCCTGCTGCCGCCCGCGCTCAAGAACCACGGCATGTATATCGGCTCGCTCGGCAACGTGACGCGCTGGATGGCGACCCAGGCCGAGGCGCTGGGCGTCGACATCTATCCTGGTTTCGCGGCGTCGGACCTGACCTATCGCGAGGACGGGTCGGTGAAGGGCGTCGTCGCCGGCGTCGTCGGCATCGAGAAGAACGGCGAGCACGGCCCCAACTATTCGCCGGGCATGGAGCTCAACGGCAAGTATGTGCTGATCGCCGAGGGTGTGCGCGGCTCGTGCGCCAAGCGCATCATCCGCGAGTTCAAGCTGGAAGGCGCGCAGCCGCAGAAGTTCGGCATCGGCATCAAGGAGCTGTGGCAGGTTCCCGCCGAGCAGCACAAGCCGGGCCTGGTGCAGCACACTTTCGGCTGGCCGCTCGACAACAAGACCGGCGGCGGCTCTTTCCTCTATCACTTCGGCGACCGCTATGTGGCCGTCGGCTTCGTTGTCCACCTCAACTACAAGAACCCATGGCTCTCCCCGTTCGAGGAGTTCCAGCGCTTCAAGCATCACCCGGACGTGGCGAAACATCTAACCGGCGGCACACGCGTATCCTACGGTTCGCGCGCGATCACCGAGGGCGGCTGGCAGTCGATCCCCAAACTCATTTTCCCCGGCGGTGCGCTGATCGGCTGTTCGGCCGGCTTCGTGAACCTGCCGCGCATCAAGGGCAGCCACAACGCGATGAAGTCCGGCATGCTCGCCGCCGAAGCCGCGTTCGACGCCGTGATGTCGGGTCGCCAGGGCGACGAACTCAAGACCTACCCGGAAGCGTTCTACAATTCCTGGGTGGCGAAGGAGCTGAAGCAGGTCCGCAACTCAAAACCCCTGTGGTCGAAATGGGGAACCTTCCCCGGCATTGGCCTCGTCGGCTTCGACCTGTGGCTAAACACGCTGTTCGGCAACCTGTCGATCTTTGGCACGCTCAAGCATGGCAAGACCGACGCGGCCTCGCTGGAACCCGCCTCAAAGCACAAGAAAATCAACTATCCCAAGCCTGACGGGGTTCTGTCGTTCGACCGCCTTACAAGCGTCGCTTTCTCCTTCACCAATCACAGCGAAGACCAGCCGCCGCACCTGAAAGTGAAAGACCTTGAGCTGCAGAAGAAGAGCGAGCTGGGCATCTTCGGCGGACCGTCGAACCGCTACTGCCCGGCCGGCGTTTATGAGTGGGTGGACGACGGGAAGGGCGACAAGCGTTTCCAGATCAACGCCCAGAACTGCGTCCACTGCAAGACATGCGATATCAAGGACCCGAACCAGAATATCACCTGGACCACGCCGGAAGGCGGCGGCGGCCCGAACTACCCGAACATGTGACGGCCTAGCCCGTCGCCAGACTCGTACATCCGGAAGGCACTCGTCATGACGTTCAAGCTCCACACCCTGATGGCGGGCATCGCCGCCGGCGCCCTTCTGGCAGCCTGCGCGACGATCCAGGCGCCCGGCTTCGGCGACGGGTCGAGCGGTTGCAAGACGATCTATGTCTTCCGCGCCACCGGCGGCATCCAGCCGATCTCCAACTGCGGCGGCCTTCCGCGCGACGAACTGGTCCCGCAGTCGCTCAAGTCGCAAAGACTGGAAAGCGCGGACGCGCCGCCCTCCGCCGACGGCCAGCCGCAGCAGGCCGCCGTGACGGTGACGCCGGTGTCGGCCGCTGCGAAAGCGACCGCGCCCTACGACAAGCCTGCCAAGCCCTATCCCGGCGCCAACGAGATGCTCGAGAACGCCGACATGGCCGCTTTCATGGGCCGCGTGCGCGCCGACTACGCCAAGAAGGACAACTCCGGCGCTTGGGGCTACATGATCATCGATGCGCTGGCCGCGAACGATGTGCCGACCGCGCAGCAGGTACTCGATGCAATGTCCGGCCGCCCGGCGCCGGAAATGCTCTCCGCATCTCACCTGCGCCCCTGGGTTGATGGCTTTGCCGGCCGCGGCGCCGATGCACAAAGCGAGATGGCGCGCCTGCGCCGCCTGCTGCCGGGCGCGGCCCTGATCGGGCATCGTGCGCTGCTGGCCGAAGGCCTCGGCGACATCAACGGCGCGATCACGATCTACCAGGAAGCGCCGGACAAGTTCGACTCGCCCAAGCCGGAAGAGGCGCAGAGCCCGACCTACCTTGCCCGCGCCATGGCGTTCACCAGCCAGCGCCTGCTGGCGCTGCGCGAGGCCGAACTAATGCGCGTCGCCAACAAGGACGCCGATGCGGTCGCCCTTCTTACCAAGCTGCTCGAAGCCGCGCCCGACGACATCTATGTCCAGCGCCGGCTCGAAATGGCCAAGACCGGCAAGGACCGCGAGAAGGCCCGCACGCTGAAACAGGCGATGGCGCTGGCCCTGAGCGACGAGGCCGATCTGGTCGAGCAACGACAGACGATCATGGGCTACATGGTCAGCCGCGGCGCCAAGACGCCGTTCAACCACCTGCTCGCCTCGCTGCGTCAGAGCGCGCTGCTGCTCGATCCCGACAATGGCGACATCCGCATCGCGGAAGTCGGCGCCCTCTACAGCCAGGGCAAGTTCGAGCCGGCCTTGCGCATGGCCCAGCTCGGCAACCCGGACTCCGAGCATATGTCCGCGCTCTATTCGACGGCTGGCCTCGCCGCGCTTCAGCTCGGCTCCGCCGACACGCTGGAGAAGATGACGGACCTCGCGCTCAAGATCGACTCCAAGCCGGAATCGAAAGTCCAGGCCGCCAGCGCCCTCACATCCGCCAACAAAACCGATCGTGCGATCCAGCTGATCGACCAGGCGATGAAGCAGGGCCTGTCGCCTGACCAGCAGGTCTTTGCCCTGATGTCCAAGGGCCAGGCGCAGCTGCAGGCCGGCAACGTCGCCGGCGCGGTCGAGGCCGCCCGCGCCGCCGTCAAGCTGCGCGACGACGACGACACCAAGCAGTTCCTCGCTTCCATGCTGGTTGAATCGCCCCAGCGCGAAGAAGGGCTCGAGATCATGCGGGGCATGCTGAAGGAGCAGCCGGAAAATACCGGCCTGATGAACAATTTCGGCTATTCGCTGATCGACAACCACGTCAACGACGCCGAACTCGACGAAGGCTTCAAGCTGCTGAAACAGGCAATCCGCGCCACGCCGGACGAACCGAACCTGCTCGATTCCATTGGCTGGGCCTATTACCAGTACGGCGACTTCCGCGAGGCTGGCCGCTTCATCGAAATGGCGCTGGCGGATTACGAGCCCTTCGCCCACTGGGAATTGTCCAACCACATGGGCGATGTCCAGTGGCGCCTCGGCGACCAGGAAGCCGCCCGCAAGAACTGGCAGCATTCGCTCGACAGCTATCCGCCGGGCAAGGACCGCGCGTCGATCGAGGCCAAGCTGAAGAACGGCCTCACCACGCCTGCGCCGGTTCGCCGCGATACGCCGGAAGTGCCGCTTAACAAGGATCGCAGCGGCCTCAGCGACATCTAGGCGCCGCCAGGATCGGTTGAAGCGACGGGCCGGCTGGGGCAGATTGCCCTATATGTGGTCAGGTCTCTCGAAATCCGGTTCCCGGGCGAAGCTCGTTGTCGCGAGCGTTTGCCTCCTCGGCGGCTGCGCGATCGCGCCGACGCCGCCGTCCTGGTTCAGCGGCAGCGTGTTCGAGGAGATCACCAACTCGGAGGAGTATGCCGACTTTCTTGCCGCGCGTTACGCCGGCATGTCGGGGCAGCCCGTCGCCGCGGCGGGATTCTATCGCCGGGCCTTCGAACGATCACCGGGTGATCCGGCGCTTCTGGAACGCGCCGCCTTTGCGATGCTGATCTCCGGCGAGACGCAGGGCGCGGTCGCCGTCGCCCAGGCCGCCGATCCCAAGGTCGCGACCCAGGCGCCAACGGCGCAACTGGCCCTCGTGATCGACGACATCACGATGAACCGCGGCAAGCGTGCGCTGCAGCGGCTCAAGACCACGAATCTTGGCGGCATCAATGGAGACATCGCCGGCTACCTGACGGCCTGGCTCACCGCGGCCGACAATGCCGATCAGGGGCTGGCCTTGCTGGCCCAACTTCCGGCCCGTCGCGTCAGCGCCGCCGAACAGCTCTGCATCGAAGGCCTGATCGAGCTTCAGGCGGGTAGGGACGACAAGGCGCTGGAGGCTTTCGCGCAGGCTTCGAAATTGCCGTCAGGCGCCCAGGACATCATCGCCGGCCTGCATGCACAGCTGGTTGCGTCCTCCGGCCGCGACCTGGCGGCCGCTCGGCAATTGGTCCTGGCGCAGGTCGAAAAATCCGGCGCCACGTCGGAGACGGACCGGATGCTTACCCTGCTCGAAGCCGGCGAGCCCGCGCCCAGGCCCAAATTCACGCTCGCTGAAGGGGCTGCGTTCATCGTCTACGTTGCGTCTTCCAGCGGCGTCGCCCGCTCCTCGCCGGAAATGTCGACGATGCGCAACTCGCTCGTGCTGCGCCTCAACCCCGACTACGCCCCCGCGCGCCTCGCCCTTGCCGATGCATTGAAAGAGGAGGAGAGGGCGGAGGACGCGATCGCAGTGCTGCACGCGGTTCCGGCAGGATCGCCCTGGTCGGCGGAAGCCAGGCTTCAGGAGGCCTGGCTGCTCGACGGGCTCCATCGTTCAGATGAGGCGATGGCGGCAGCCGCGCAGGCGCTTGTAGCTTCTCACCGGCGCGACATCCTGGTCGGCGTCGCCGATCTCGACCGTCTGAACGGCAGCTTTGCCGACGCGAAGAAGATCTATGACGAGATCGCCGCCGCAGACCTGTCATCCGGCCAGGCCGACTGGCGAATCCTTTTCGCCCGCGCAACGGCCAGCAACGGCCTCGGAGACTGGAAAGGCGCCGAAAAAGATCTTGTTGCAGCTCTGGCCCTTGAGCCGGATCGTCCGGAATTGCAGAACTATCTCGGCTATGCGTGGGTGGAGCGCGGCGAGAAAGTGAAGGAAGGAATGGACCTGATCCGCAAGGCCGCCGCTGCGCGTCCTGACCAGGGTTACATCGTCGACAGCCTGGGCTGGGCGCATTACCGCCTCGGCGAATACGATGAGGCTGTCGACAATCTCGAACACGCCGCCGAACTTTCCCCCAGCGATCCCGAGGTCATCGATCACCTGGGCGACGCCTACTGGCGTGCCGGACGCGAGACCGAGGCGCAGTTCGAATGGCGCCGCGCCCTCAAGCTCGGCTCTGACGCCAAGCGCAAGGCAAACTTGCGCGAAAAGCTCGACAAGGGCCTGCCGCCCCGTGCGCTGTCCAGCCTCGCCGACGCCCAGCGGCCCGGGCAATGAGCGTGACGACGGCCAATTTCACGACGGCCTGGGCCCCGGCCAAGGTGAACCTCTACCTGCATGTTGGCTCGCCGGGCCCCGGCGGCCTCCATCCGGTCGATAGCCTCGTGATGTTCGCAGACATGCGGGCGGCTGATCGCATTTCGGCGCGCATCGCCCCTCAACTCTCGCTCGCCGTTGACGGACCCGGCGCCAAGACCCTGAAGAGCGCGCCCAACAACCTCACGCTCGCCGCCGCCATGGCGTTGCGGGATGCCTGCGACCGCACCGGGCTCGGCGCTGCCCTGGTGCTCACGAAGGAGCTGCCTATTGCCGGGGGCGTGGGCGGCGGATCGTCGGACGCCGCCGCGGCCCTCCATATGCTCAACGACATCTGGTCGATCGACTTCGGCGAGGCCGCGCTGGAGCGGCTGGCGTCGCAGCTGGGCTCTGATGTTCCAGCCTGTGTCCGGTGCCGCCCCGTGGTGATGCGCGGAACCGGCGAACGGCTTTACGATGTGGCTGCACCCCATCTGCCGGCCGTCCTGGTCAATCCGGGCATCACGCTGGAAACACGCAAGGTTTTCGAGCGGTTCGATGCGGTCGGCGGCGCCAACCGCAATTTCCGCGAGACGGATCCGCCTTACACCGGCGACCTGGGCGAATTTGCGGGCGCGCTGGTGAACTACCGCAACGACTTGCAAACGGTCGCCGTCGCGCTCTGTCCGGAAATCGAAAAGGCTCTGTCCGCCATCAAGGCGCAGCCGGGCTGCCTGCTCGCGCGTATGTCTGGCAGCGGTCCCACCTGCTTCGGCATTTTCGGCTCGGACGAACAGGCCGAGGCCGCCGCCCGCAATATCGCTGACCGGAAGCGCAAATACTGGGTGCGCGCCACGACCCTGCGGGGAACCGAAGGCATGGCGCAATAGTCCGCCCCAACTCGGCGCTTCCAACCCACCCGCTAAATGCGCTAGCCACACGCAATGGCCGATCTCGATCCATCGATCCGCACCCTGCTGGCCTTTGTGGCCGCCGCTCTTCCGTCGTTCGTCCTGTGCCGTGTCGTGATCGCACTTGGCTTCAAGGACGCGCCGACCGAAGCGCGCAAGACGCAGAAGGCGCCTGTGCCGACAGCCGGCGGCTTGGCGATAGCCGTCGCCTCGCTCGGCGCCGCGGCCGCGATCGCAAGGCTTGTCGGCTGGGCCCAGCTTGTCGACACCCACCTGCTGGTCGTTGCGGTGGGGGCGCTGGCGGCGCTCGCCGTGGGGTTCGCTGACGACACCACAACCGTTTCGGCAAGGGTAAAGCTTGCGCTGATGCTGGCCATCGCGCTGGGCGTGACGATCTCCGGCGTCCGGGTCGACACGCTGAACCCCTGGCCGGACGTCGCGCTCGCCCTGCCCATGGCGATCGGCGTCGCCGGTTCGGTGCTGTGGCTAATCGTCGTGGTCAACGCCGTCAACTTCATGGACGGCTCGAACGGCCTCTCGATGGGAATGGCTGCAATCGCGGCGGCGGGTCTGGCTGTCTGCGCAGGCGCCGCCGGTCTATGGAGCATAGCACTCCTTGCCGCGACGCTCGCGGGCGCGCTGGCGGGATTTCTCGTCTGGAATGTCGGTGGAAAGCTATTCGCGGGCGACACCGGCGCATTGTTCGTCGGCATGGCGCTCGGCGGCCTTGGGCTCGAACTGGTGCGCAGCAAGCCGGACCTTCTGTTCGTGCCGCCGCTGCTGCTGTTGCCCTTCCTGTCGGATGTGTTGCTGACGTTGGCGTGGCGTGCGCGCCACGGCAAGAAACTGTGGGTCGCGCATCGCGATCACGCCTACCAGATCGCGATGAAGGCGGGCCTCAAGCACTGGCAGGTCGCCGCCATCCACGCCGTCTGGGCGTTCAACGCGGCAGGCTTCGCGTTGATGGGAACCGTGTCGGATGCGCGCGGGCCGCTGCTTGCGTTCCTGCTACTGCTTGGCGTGTCGACCTGGCTGCATCTCCGTGTCCGCCGCGTCGGCGTGAAGGCGGGCCTGGTCGGCGCAGACATTCCCTGACGAGCAGCGTCGCGGGGCTATCTCTTCCTGGGCGTCACCGCGGGGAGAGACGATTCCGCAAGCGGGTCTTGCGAGCGCTTGGACATGCCCTCGAACGTCGCCATCGTGTCAACGCCCAGCTGGCCGTGCACGATGTCTCCACGCACCACGGCGCCGATGCACAGCTGCACCTTCTGGGCGTAGATCTTCCCTTCGACGCTTCCGTGCACGATGACGGTCTGCGCCGCCACTTCGCCCCTCACGCTGCCGCCCTCGCAGATCGTCAGCGTCGAGGCGCGCACGTTTCCATCGACGGATCCGAAGATATAGAGCTCATCCGGCGTGTTGATCGCACCATTAAGCTCGACATTCACCGATATGATCGACGGGCCCGATCCGGACATCGGCTTCGGCAGCGTCATCGTCATGGTCGGCGGAAGCGAGGCTGCCTGCTCGGTCATGCTCAGCTGCTTGGTCGACGGCTCAGCCGGCGCCACTGTCTTGATCACGTCGGGCGACTTGCCCTTGGTCGTCGCGGTTTTCAGGAATTCAAATGTTTCCGACGCCCTGTCCGCGACGCTGCGGCCCAGGTCGCGACCGCCCCCGGTGTAGTCCATGGGAAGTCCCCTAACTGACCGCCAATCCACCCCGGCGGCATGCGTCTACGCACTGTGCAAGAGCGGCGCCCGCGCCGTCGGGACATTCCAGGGTTAAGACAGAAGTCGCGCGGGAAGCGAAACCGTCAGCTTGCGCGATTGACGCAGAACTCGGCGAGGCCGGCAAGTTCGTCGTGGAAGGCACCTCGCGCTGCGCGGGCCAGCGCGGACTGGGCGGC
>DASZSI010000314.1:0-7423 GCA_035548775.1 Hyphomonadaceae bacterium | reverse complement strand
TTGAGCAGGTCGGAATCCAGGATCAGCGGCTTCACCCGCTCCTCAACTCCACCCATCCCGATCACGGCGGGCTTGCCGAACTCAAATCCACTCGTCATCGCCTTGCTGAGCATCTGGCCGAGGCTGCCCTGCACCAGGCCGTGGCTTTCCGCGAAATCGCGCACCACCACTGAAACCTCAGCGCCGTTGTCGAGCATCGCGTAACCGCTGACGCCGCTCACCGTCACGGGAACGATCACATGGCCTTGCACGCCGCGTTCGAATGGGATTGTCACCGGCGCAAGCGGCGGCCCCGGCGGGGGTTCGCTCGCACACCCCGCAACCGCCAGCACGAACGCTATTCCGGCAAAAAGCCTGATCATTTTCCGTCGTCGGGCTGGCCGCCGGTCAGCGGCACACGGAATTCCAGCCCGATCTTGCTGTCGGAAGGAACCACGGCGGACCGCTCCTGGGCGAAGGGCGAATGATCGTCGCTCTCAATGCGCACGTGTTTCAGCAACTCGCATCCGCCAGCCATCAGCATCAAACCGACGACTGCGATCCTTTTTCCAAGACTTACCGAGGTTTTCACGGTCTGGGTCCTTCTGACGGACTATCCATAATGCAGATATTTATTGCTGTAAAACAGAAACTTCTATATGTTATACAAAAATAGGAGCCTGACGTGACAGAAGCTGCGTCCGCACCCGCCCGACCATCCAACTCCATCATCTGGCTAGCGCGCGTCCTCTGCTGGCTGTGCTGGTTCGGCATTTTCGGCGCGATAATCGCAACCGCCGCGGCCAGCTTCGACCTGTTCCCGAAATTCTGGGAGGTGCGCCGCGTCGAGGGTGAATCGGACCTGATCTCCTCCTCCATCACCGTCAACGATCCAACCCAACCGGGGGCGACCGATCAACTCTACCATGATCCGATCTACCTTCTCGCTGATCTCGTGCCCCTTGCCCTGTTCGTCTGGGCGTTATGGAGCGCCCGCCAGGTGTTCGTGGGCGTGGGCCACGGCGATTATTTCGGCCGGAGGACAGTATTGAACCTACGCAACTTTGCGCTTGCTGTCCTGTTGCGCATGACGGTTGCGCCGCTGGTGCTCCTCGGCGCCCGGGCGATCTACCTGTCGCGGTTCCCGCATGGAAACATCTCGCTGTCCTTCAGCCTCAACGGATCGATCCTCCTCACCCTGGCGTTCGTCGGCGCCGTCGCCATCCTTTCGACCGTGATGGCGCACGCCGCGCGGATCGAAGACGAAAACCGGCAGTTCATCTGATGCCGATCAAGGTCACCCTCGCCGTCGTCATGGCGCAACGCAATGTAAAATCGAAAGATCTTGCCGAGCATGTCGGCATCACCGAATCCAACCTGTCCCTTCTCAAGCAGGGCAAGGTGAAGGGCGTGCGCTTCGATACGCTGGAAAAAATCTGCGACTATCTCGATTGCGAACCTGGCGACGTGCTGGCGCGCGACAAGGGCTAGTCGTGGAAGGCGGTCTCAGACGGTGTTCTGCTTTAGCCAGATCCGTCCGCGATAGGCGTCGATCCACACCTTGAACGGCCGCAGGGCGGCGACGCCAAGCAGTGCGATCGTCTCCTCGCGCGGCGTCGGATCGGCGGTTGCAAGCACCCGTCCAAATCCGAACGGTCCCACCCGCAGGGGCGGCGACTGGAAGGTCACCTGCTCCGCGCTCACCGCAAGAGATCCCATCACCGTGGTGCTGGTCTGCGTTCCTGTCTTTCCGCTGGCCTTGACCCACTCGGTCACTTTGGGATGGAAGACACGGATGAGGCTGGAATAACCCAGCACCACATCCGCCAGACCCTGCGCCTCGGGTTCGCCGTCGGGACCGAAGCTCACCGGAATCCGCAGCACGCCCCGCTTGCCGTCTTTCTCGTCGGCCGGAAACGGCACAGCGCCCTCGCCTGGCGCATACCCGCGCTGGTGAAAGGCGATGGCGCCCGCCTTGAAGTCCAGTTCCACCACGCAGGTGTCGAACAGCGTGTCGCCCAGCACCATGTGAACGGGAACGCCATTCGCCTTCGAGTAGTTCGACAGGCCCCGCATTGCATAGACGAACTCGATCTGCGCGTTGCCGAGCTTGTAGAAATATGGCGAGCCGAAGTGCGCGAACATCTCGTTCTTGGGCGCGCTGTCGATGTCCAGCCGACGCCCCGCTCCCAGGATCGGCGCATCGGTGCTCAGCGCGGTCCGCGTCGCATTGTCGAGCAGCGCATAGCAATCCTGCTGGCCAAGCTTGATCAGCGCGAAAACATGCCCTGACTTGCCGATGACGATTTTCGAGGGGGTTCCGCTCTGCGCCCAAGCCGGTAGGCCGACAGCACCCGTCGCCAGCCCGGCGCCGATCGCACCACGCCGGGTCCAGCCCGCAATTGGACGAGATAGGAGGGTCAAGGCTTTATCCGACATGTCCGCTCCCCATCGAACGCGCGGACCCTGGCCTTCCGTCGCCTAATAGTAAAGCGCGGCCGTCACCTTGCGAATGTCGCCCGTGGCAAGCTGGAACGTCAGAACGTCGCCAGGCCTGGCGTTTCCGATCATCGATCGCTTCGCCGCCGTGCCGTTGATCAGGGTGATCACGTCGTCCTGCTTGAAACCCGCCGCGGCCGCGGGACTGTTGGCGGAGATATGGATCACCGCCAGCCCGCCTTCCTCGGCCTTGGTGCCAAGTCCGATCGTCGATTCAAAGAAGCCCCCGCCGAACCTCGCGTTCGGCTTTAGCCATAGCCGCCCGCCGGCGACATCGAGCGACGCCAGGAACTGGCGCAACACCTGCGCGCCGACCACTGCTGCAAACCCGCCGAACACCGGATCGTTCGCCGGATAGACCTGCGCCGGAAGGCCAGCGAGCTCATAGGGTCCCAGCCGAAGCGCCTTCACCCGTGTAACCGGAGCAGCTTCGACCGTCAGCGAACCGCCCCGCGCCGTTCCGCTCGCCATTGTGCTCCAGCGGCGGCCGTCCTCCCGCCAGCGCGTGACGTGCGGGCTCTCGCGCACCATCACGGGGAATGACGAACCAAGGTCGACCAGCGCCCGCATACGCTCGCCTTCCACCTCGACATCCATCGCCTGGCCAAAGCGCGGCACGCGCGCCATTACGAACAGCCGCGCGCCCTCGGGCGGACGAAACTCGGCGTCGCTCAGCGCCATGCGCATCACGCCGGCGTCATGGTCGAGCGTCACGATGGTTTCCGACAACATGTCGCGGCCCGCCGCCACGCTGACGCCGCCCTCTTCGGGCGCGGGAATATCGGACAGGTCGACCAGCGGCGCCTGCATCGCCGCCTTCAGCCGCCCAAGCGCCAGCTGCAGCTTCACCGAACGCTTGGCTTCTCCGCCGTTCACCTGCGAGGTCATGCCGCTCAGCAGGGACCGCCGCGCGGCAAAGCCGAGATCGACCAGCGTCGCCGACAGCCCATTGTCCAGCAGCGCCAGGCAAGCCTGGTCGTTGATCGTAGCCGGAACGATGGCATGGCCATATTCGTTGGCATTCAGCCTCAGCGCGTCTGAAATCTGCCGGCCGCCGGTCTGCCCGCGCGCCGGCGCGGCCAGGGCCGCCAGCCCGCCCGCAAGGACGATCCTGCGTGACACTTTCATCGCGATCTAAATCCGGCGCCGAAACAAGACAAATGCGAGACCGAGGTTATCCGTCGCGTCACCCTCGAACAATCGTGCTCGCGCGAGGCGTTTCCCCGCGAATTTTTGGCTCACCCGGCGCGCTTTGCCTTGACCCGGGCGAACGGGCTTGCAGAACCTCGCGCAATGACTCGCGAGCTGGTCCCAACATCGGGCGAGACCATAGGCCGCCCCCGCAAGGGCGGCTTGTATATGTGGGCGCTTGCGCTGGTGGTTGGCGCCCTGGCCGCCGGCGCCATCGTTGCGCTGCGCACCCTCATCTCCTACGGCGAGTTCATTGCGTTTGGAGCGGCCCGCGGGCGGCTGTCGTCTCACCTGCTCGAAATTCCGTGGTGGTCGCGCATGCTGGGGCCGATCGTCGGCGGCGCGCTCGTAGCCTTGCTGCTCCGCCTCGGTATCGCGATGGGATGGGGACCGGCGCCACGGCCCTATGGTCTGGCTGATGTCATCCAGCATCGACGGCTGCGCGGCCACATCCGGTCGACCACACTGTCGCTACGCGACTCCATTCTATCGGCCATCGTTTCCATCGTGTCCCTCGGCTGGGGCGCAAGCGCGGGCCGCGAGGAGCCGGCGGCCCATCTCGGCGCAAGCCTTGCTGTCCTGCCGGGACGACTTCTTGGTCTCAAGCCGGCCTCGCGACGGATGCTGCTCGGCATGGGCGTCGCCGCTGCCATCAGCGCAGTGCTGCACGCGCCCATCACCGGCGTCTTCCTGGCGCGCGAGCTCGTCTTGCGAAACCAACGCCTATCGACGCTCGGCCCAGCGGTTACCGCTAGCTTCGCCGCCTGGCTGCTCACAATCACGCAGTTCGGCGCCGAACCGGTGATCGAGGTTCCCAATCCAGGACCGATCCCGCCCGAATTCCACCTTGTTGCAATCCTGGCTGCTCCGATCCTCGGCGCCTTCGCCTTTGGGGCGTCCGCGCTCTGGACCCGCGCGCCTGTCATCGTTGCAACTGGCGCTGCGCGAATCCGCGTGCCCCTTTGGCTGTTGCCTTTCTTCGGCGGCATCCTGCTGGGCGTCATCGCGATGGCCTTCCCGCAGGCGATGGGCATCGGATACGAGCCGCTCGCGACTAGCCTCGCCGGCGCCTACTACAGCGCCCAGCTCATGCCGGTGCTTGCTCTCGCCAAGATCGCGGCCACCGCCATCACGCTCGCTTTCAGGTTCGGCGGCGGCTCGATCGCTCCCTCGCTCTATGTCGGCGCCATGTCTGGCGCGACAATGGGTGTCGTCGCTGGCCTGGCTCTGGGCGATGCCGCCGGCGCGCAGGTTTATTTTGGCTTGCTTGGCATGGCGGTGTCGTTCGCCATCGTCACCAACGCGCCATTCGCTGCAGGCATCCTTGCGTTCGAACTCTCGGGCTCGCCGCCGATCGGCGCCGCCGCCCTGCTCGCCGGTTTCGTCGCGTCGATGACCGTCCGCCGCTTTACTCCCGCGCCCGTCATCGAGGAAACCGGCCACGCCTTGCGCTGGCGCTAGGACGGGTTCCAACCTATCGTGCCGAAAAACTGATGGGGCAACGCGGGGCCACACCATGACCAACGACAATGAAGCGCCAAAGCGTCCCGCCAACAACCGGGCGATTGCAGCGCTGGGCGTGTTCGCGCTGCTGTTCGTCCTCTTTTTCTCCCGCGCGCTGCCGCTGACGCTCGATCCGGTTCGTGCGACGAACGCCCCGGACCAATTCGACGCCCAGCGCGCGGTGGATCGTCTCAGCCACGTCCTCGACGGCACGCCGCATCCCGTGGATTCCGCTCCGCTGGACGATACGCGGGGCCGGCTGCTCACCGAGATTCGCAATCTCGGCTACGAGCCCGAGGTTCACGACCAGACCGCTTGCCGCGGCTCGATCTCCGGCTCGGCCATCCGTTGCGCACGCGTGCAGAACGTCACCTTCACCGCCGGCCCGACCACCGGCCCCACACTCGTGCTCACCGCACACTATGACAGCGTGGAAGCCAGTCCCGGCTTTGGCGACGATGGCATCGGCGTCGCGGTATGGCTTGAGGTTGCCAAGCTGCTGAAGGATGCGCCGCCTTCGCGGCCTGTCCTGTTCCTGCTGACCGACGGCGAAGAAACCGCTCTCCTCGGTGCTCAGGCTTTCGTAGACGCAAAGGCCTATGGCCGGGACGTGGGCCGCATCATCAACCTCGAGGCGCGCGGCGTGCGCGGGCCTGCCATGATGTTCGAGACCGGCCACCCGAATGGCGGCATCGTCAGCGACTGGGCCAAGAACGGCGCGCGGCTATTCGCCAACTCGATGATGACGGCGGTCTACGAAAAGCTGCCGAACTCTACCGACCTCACCGTCCATCTGCACAATGGCTGGACCGGCGTGAACATCGCCATCGCCGACGGGCTCGACTTCTATCACACGCAACACGACGACCTCGCTCACCTCGATCGCACCAGCGTGCAGCAGATGGGCGACCAGGCGCTCGGCGCCGCCCGCGCCTTCATCGGCGCCGACTGGTCACCGGACAAATCGGGCGGCGAGATCGCCTATACCGACATCGCCTCGCGCATCTTTGTCGAGCTGCCACAGGTGTTCACGCTGGTCCTGCTCGGCCTGTGTTTTGGCATCTCGGCCATGCTGCTCGTAAAACCGACACGCCAGAGCGACTGGCGCAAGCTCGACTGGCGCGCGCTCGCCCTGCCGCCCGCTCTCCTGATCACGTCGGGCCTTCTCGCCTTCCTCGCCCAGGCGGTCATCGGACTGATCCGCCCCGAAGGCGCGTTCTGGACGGCCTACCCGCAGGCGCTGAACTGCGTGATCTTCCTCGCATCGCTGCTCCTGTCCTCGCTCGGCCTCGGTTTCATCGCGAAGACCTCCAGTCGCGAGACGCTGTTCGCATCCGGCTGGTTCTGGTTCCTGCTGGTGGGCATGGGTCTGTCGCTGGCCGTGCCCGGCTTCTCGATGCTGTTCCTTGTCCCCGGCGCCGTGTTCGTCGTTTGCGCCGCTGTTGCGTGGCTCGCTCCGCGCTATGCGATCTTCGGCTACGCCATCGCCAGCGCCGTGCTGGTCATCATGTTCTTCCCCATCCTCCAGCTGCTCGACGTGATGATGGGGCTCAGCCTCGCCGCCATGTTCGGCGTGGTCGAAGCGCTGGTGCTCGCGCCCATGCTCGCCCTCGTCGGCCCGATCCAAAAAGGTCAGAAACTGGTCGCCGGTGTGCTTGGCGCCGCCCTGATCGTCGCGATGGCTGCGACCGCCCTGCTGCCAGCCTTCAGCGTCGAGCGGCCGCTCCCGCTCAACTTCAACGCCGTCTACGACATCGACGCCCGAACCTCGACGCTCTATGCATCCGCAACGCCGGGCGCGCTGCCGAAGGCCATCGGCGAGCAGCTCAAGCCGAACGCAGCCCCGCCGCCTCCAGGCGTCACCGCCACCCTCGCCAGCCGGCCGCTGACCTATGACAGCCGCGTCTACGCCACCGCAGCGCTGATCGGCGATGAGACGACGCCGGCTGGACGCATCGTGCATATCCAGCTCACCTCTCCAGGTGCACGCATGGCGCGCGTGCGCATTCCGGCTTCTGCGCATCCCACACAGCTGAAGTTCAACAACAGCGTCATCGCCATGCGCGCGCCGCAAGCGGGCTTCTACATCATCGACATTGTCGGGCGCGGCGCCGACGGGGCCGTGCTGGACTTCACGCTTGCTCCGCCCGAGGCCGGCAAGCCTGCGCCCGAAAAACCCGCGCCGTGGACGATCCAGGGCTACTGGACCCAGCTTCCGGCCGAGGCCCAACGCATCGCCGACGCCCGCCCC
>DASZSI010000313.1:0-14259 GCA_035548775.1 Hyphomonadaceae bacterium | reverse complement strand
TAGGCGAAGGCATTGCCCGCGCGCTGGCGGCAGCGGGAAATAACATTGTGCTCAACGGTTTTGGCGACGCCGCAGCGATCGAAAAGATCCGTTCCTCGATCGAAGCGACGAGCAAAGTGAAATGCATCTACTCGGCCGCCGACATGACCAAGCCGGATGACATCGCGGAGCTCTTCGCGTCGACGAAGGAGAAGCTCGGCCCCGTCGACATCGTGGTCAACAATGCTGGCGTCCAGCACGTCTCGCCCGTCGAGGAGTTTCCGATCGACAAATGGAACCTCATCATCAATCTCAATCTCACCTCCTCCTTCCACACGACGCGCCTCGCCTTCCCCGATATGAAGGCGCGCAAGTGGGGACGGATCGTCAACATCGCCAGCGCCCATGCGCTGGTGGCCTCGCCCTTCAAGTCTGCCTATGTCGCGGCCAAGCACGGCCTGCTTGGCTTCACCAAGACGATCGCGCTGGAGGGCGCAACCTTCGGCATCCGCGCCAATGCGATCTGCCCCGGCTATGTGAAGACGCCGCTGGTCGAAGGCCAGATTGCGGATCAGGCAAAGGCGAGCGGCATCACTCCGGAGAAGGTGGTGAGCGACGTCATTCTCGCGGCCCAGCCGACCAAGGAATTCGTCAAGGTGGAAGAGGTTGCCGCGCTTGCCGTCTACCTGACGTCGGACGCTGCGAGCCAGATAAACGGGGCTGCTCTTTCAATTGATGGCGGTTGGGTCGCACAGTGAGTGGCGATGCTCGAACGAGCTAGTCCGCTGACGCCATCGGCCGCGACCCTTGCGCATTCGCCTTGCGATTCGAGCGCTCGCGCAACTTGGCGGCGATGAAGCGGCGTACAGGCCGATCGTAGTACTTCTCAGCCAGGAAGGCGACTGTCACGGCCACAATCGCCAACAAGATTCCGGGTAGCGGCGGCCACTTGTAGACTTCCGGGTTGCGCCAGGCCAGGCGCTGCAACACGACCACAAACGGATAGTGGAGTATGTAAATTCCATAAGACAGTCGACCGCCCAGCAAGCATAGCCGCAGCACCCTAGATGGCGGCGCAACGGTCGCGCCCAGCCAAAGCAAAGGCACGCCAGCCAGCAGCACAAGCCCCAGATCAACGAACGGTCTCAACTCGCGACTGGCCGGAATGAACCCGACGAGCGGCACGAGAAATACAACCACCACCCACAACGGGCTGTACGGCCGCTTTGCGGTGCGCGGCGAGCCGACCAGACGGTAAGCCAGGACGCCGGCGAAGAAACCAAATCCAGCCCGCTCATAGCCTACCCACCAAGTCCCCCAGTAATTGCCGATGTCGATTCTGCCGTACGAGATCACCGATGCGGCAAGTGCCACAAAGAAAAGCACGACAACCGCCGCGAGTACCCGCGTATCGCGGAGCCAGCGGAAGGCCAGGGCATAGAGAAGGTTGACGCTGATCTCGAAAAAGAGCGTCCAGGCCGGTCCATTGAGCTCGAATAGCGGCAAGCCGTGCGCGGCCGAGAACGGAAGGCCCAGCAAGTTGACGGCGAAGTCCTGGCTGAACGCGATGGCTCGGAAGCCATCCGGATCGATCGCCGCCATAAGCATGTGGACGACGTAACCGAGGAAGATGCCGAGGAAGTATAGGGGGTAAAGGCGGATCACGCGCTGGAGCATGAAGCCCCGCACGCCCATGGCGCCGCTCAGGAGCTTGGGCTCGTACGAATAGGCGATGACAAATCCGCTGAGCAGGAAAAACAGGTCAACGACCATGGCGGCGCTGGGCATGCCCAGGGTCGGCCAGAAGAACCCGCTGGTGTGGCCGTAAACCACGATCAGCGCGCCCACGCCCCGAAGGCCGTCGAGCGCAGCAAAGTTGTCTGATCCGGTTGGCTTGGCGCCGGCCATTTACTCTCCCAGGTCCACGACGACAGAGAGCAACCGATGTGCCATGGCGTCCCGCCAATCCTGACGGTGTCATGCACCCGCTGCGAGCGAGTAACTTGATCCCAGTTTGTTGGAGGCGCACGTAAACTCAACCCGCGCGCGACTTGGTTCCATGACTTGGCAGGGGTCATTCCGCGGCGATCCAATGTTGAGACAATCGCCGATGCAGGCCGCTATTTCAGCGGCACCACCTTGTTGGCGCTGTCGTGCCCGATGTCGGCATGGCCAAGATAGGGAATGCCCGAGCGCTCGCACCAAAATCGAGCGACGTCTTCTTCACTAAGCTCGAAGTCAGGATCGTTCTTTGGAACCGCCGAACACCGGCCCAGCCTTATCCCCGCACATCGCCGGACATTCGCGTTGGATGTGACGTGGAAGAAATATCGATCGATCCGGTACATGTATTCGCCGACATCCTCGAGCAGCAGAACTCTTCCGGAAAAATCCGGCTCAAGTGACGTGCCGAGCAACTGGCTCAAAATGGTCAGGTTGAAGGCCAGGGCCGGCCTGCTGTCGAGACCGGGCTCCAGCGCATCCTTCCTTTTCTCGACCAGCCAGCGCATGCCCCGTATCATCGCCGCGCCGTCGTCTTCGCGCACCAGATCGACCGGCATGGGTCCATGCGCCACGTCGGGAAAACCTGCCTTCACCAGACCCGCCAGGACGAAACCCGCGTCGGAATAGCCCAGCCAGGCCTTCCTGCGAGCGGCGCCGTGAAGCTGAGGGATCGCATATTCGGCCACCCGGCAGGCGCCATATCCGCCCCGCGCGAACCACACTGCATCCAGCCCGGGATCGTTTCCGACCTCGACCAGCGCATCGATCCGCGTCCGATCATCGCCCGCAAAATGACCGGATGACATGAAGCACTGGGGATGGAATCTCAGCTCAACTCGCTCGCCATAAACCCGCTGCGCGATGGCCTTGGCCTCACGGGCGACGGACTCTGCCATCCGGCCGCCGGGCGCCACCAAGCCGATGCGAAACGTCTTTTCACTTGACCCCATGCACCACCCGTTGAGACATCGAAATCATGTCCGATTCATCCGCCGCCCTCGCCCATTCAGGACCTTACTTCTTCTGCGGCATCGGCGGCAGCGGAATGTTGCCCCTCGCCCTGATTGTAAAGGCGCGCGGTTACGAGGTCGAAGGCTCCGACCGCTCATTGGATGCAGGCCGAACCGCGAACAAGTTCGAGTTCCTGAAGGCCCGTGGAATAAAGCTGCACCCGCAGGACGGCTCCGGGCTCAAGAGCAAAGCCCAGCTGCTGGTCACCTCCGCCGCCGTCGAGGACACTGTTCCCGACGTGATTGAGGCGCGCAAGCTCGGCTGCGCCGAGGTAAAGCGACCGCAACTGCTTGCCGAGCTGGTCAACGCTTCGAAATTTTCGATCGCCGTCGGCGGCACATCCGGCAAGTCGACAACGACGGGCATGATCGGCTGGATTCTCTACGCCACGCGCCGCGATCCCACCGTGATGAACGGCGCCATCATGAAGAATTTCGTGGCCGGCGATTTCCCCTTTGCCTCGGCTATCGTCGGCGACACGCAGAACGGCCTGTTCGTTTCGGAAGTGGACGAGAGCGACGGTTCCATCGCGCTCTACAAGCCCACGGTGGCCGTGCTCAACAATATCGCGCTTGATCACAAGTCGATGGATGAACTACGCCGCCTGTTCACCGACTTCGTCGGCAGGGCGCAGGTTGCCGTCTTCAATCTCGATAATGACGAAACAAAGCGAATCTACGAGACGATCAATCACCGAAATTGCTACACCTATTCGCTGTCCGATCCCGCCGCAGATTTCACGATCTCCGATCTCGTCATCCAGCCCGATGGCCAGTCCTGCATCGTTACGGAAAAGTCTACCGGTGAACGTCAACGCATCTGCCTGCAGACACCGGGACGACACAACCTGTCCAATGCGCTAGCGGCCATTGCAGCATGCCGCGCCTACGGCGTGGGACTGCGCGACGCGACTTTTGCGCTGATGAACTTCCAGGGCATTCGCCGGCGCCTGGAGGTGGTCGGCACGGCGAAAGACATCACGGTCATCGACGATTTCGGGCATAACCCCGACAAGATCGCGGCCACCCTTGCGACGCTGCACGCCTTTCCCGGCCGGCTGCTGGTGATGTGGCAGCCGCACGGCTATGGCCCGATCCGCCAGATGAAGGATCAGCTGATCGAGATGTTCGCGCGCGACCTAGCCGAAAAGGACGTGCTGTTGATGCCGGAGCCGGCCTATTTTGGTGGAACTGTGGATCGCTCCACGGGATCGAATGTGATCGCGGCGGCCGTGACTGCCAAAGGCCGCACCGCCATGGCCCTGCCAGACCGCGCGTCCTGCGGCGACAAGTTGGTTGACCTTGCCCAGCCCGGCGATCTCATCGTCGTCATGGGCGCTCGCGACGACACGCTGTCGGAGTTCGCGGCCGACGTGCTGAGACGCGTGAGCGAGAAGCAAGTCTGATCGCGACGGAACCACCGCACGGATAACGAGTTTCTGCTCCGGGGACCTTCACATCGAAGGACACGGGGCTGTGGCCGTTGTACAATTGGAAACCCATCAATCAGGCCGTTCGCTCGCCGGCCGTGTCGCTGCAATCACCGGCGCGGAATCAGGGATCGGCGCAGCCTGCGCGGCCAGCCTGGCGGCGGCAGGCGCGGATGTGGCGGTGCTGTTCTATAATGATCGGGAAGCAGCGGACGCCATGGTGGCTATCGTAGCCCGCGCCGGATCACGCGGATGCGCCTGTCAGATTGACGTTACCCAGGAAAAAAGCGTCGAGGCCGCTTTCGAAGAGATCGACAGCGCCTTCGGGCCGCCGGACATCCTCATTAATTCCGCGGGTCTCAATCAGTCGCATGTTCCGGTCGCCGATATGACGTTGGCGCAATGGAACCGCATCCTCTCAACCGATCTGACGGGCGCCTTTCTCACGTGTCGGCGTTTTCTCCGCGACCTCAAGTCGGCGAAGAAAAAAGGCGCCATCGTCAATATCTCGTCGATCCACGCTCGCGTGGCCCGCGCCGGCGCCGCGGACTACGACGCAGCCAAGGGAGGCGTCGAGAATCTAACGACGACGTTGGCGCTGGAAGCAGCCCCGCACGGCATCACCGTGAACGCAATCGCGCCCGGCATGATCCTGACACCCATGAACCAGCACGCGGTGGACGACCCAGACTTTCGCGCCGGCCTTGAGGCGAGTATTCCGCTGGGTCGCGCCGGCCGACCCGAGGAAATTGGCGCCCTCGCAACCTTTCTCGCCTCGCCAGCCGGCGCGTACATCACGGGCGCGACGATCACGATCGACGGCGGGCTATCGCTCGTTCTGGGCCAGGGCGCCTGATCATGCCGAGCATCAATTTCAACGTCGAAGCCATCGATGCCATTCAGCTGGACCTGCCCACCGAACTTACGAGCGTCGACTGGATGAGCCCTTATGTCTGGCAGGAAGGCGGCGAATACCTAATGCTCGCACGCGCCGTGCCGAGACCCATTTCTGAATCCAATAATACCGGCGCGATCCATTTTGGCCGCAGCCCGGACGGCCTTCACTTTGTCATGGAAGCCACACCCGTGATCGCGCCCGGCCCCGGTGAAGAGGATATCGGCGGATGCGAAGACCCGACGCTGGTCAAGTGGAACGGAGAGTATGTGGTCTACTATACCGGCGTTGAAAGCTCGCTGACCTCCGGCCAGATGCTATACGCCTCGGGACCGGACCTGCGTCATCTGACCAAGCGCGGCGTCGCCTACGCTTCCAGCAAGACCGAGGGGAACACCAAGGAGGCAACCATCGGCCGAACGGCGGACAATCGCTGGCGCCTGTTTTTCGAATTTGCGCGCGACGAGGCATCGCTTGTCGGGCTGGCGTTCGGCGATGGCGTCGGCGGTCCGTGGACGGAGCGCGAGCCGCCGTTCGGTCCGCGCGAGGACTCCTGGGATAACTGGCACCTGTCCACGGGGCCGCTGCTGACCACCGATCCCGACATGCCGGTGATGTTCTACAACGGCGCGACGCGAGATGCCCGCTGGCGGATTGGTTGGATAGCCTTCAATCGTGACTGTTCCGAAGTGGTGGACCGATGCATCGAACCGATGATCGTGCCAAATCCGCCCCGTGAGCGGACCGCAATCGACATCGCCTTCGCAGCATCCGTGGTGGCGACCGACGGTAAGGTGTTCCTTTACTATTCGCTGGCCGACAAGGCGTTATTCAGGGCGCAAGTCGTGCGTTGTGAGACATAGTGCGGGCTGACTGGGTCTCGCCTTTTGCTCCGCGCCGCGCCGCTGTAGGCTCTCAGCCGTTTGACGCCGGAGAAGACGATGACGTTCTGGAAATGGGCTCTCAGCGGGGCAGCCGGTATCGTCCTCATTGGAGCTGGCGCGGCCGCCGCTTGGCTGTGGGCGCCGGCGCAACCGCCGTTCGATGCTTCAGCGGCCAAGGCCGCCGCCGCCCAATACGATGCGCGCGTGGTCCGCGACAAGTTCGGCGTGCCGCACATCTATGGAAGGCGGAATGCGGATGTCGTTTTCGGGCTGGGCTACGCTCACGCCGAGGACGATTGGCAGAACATCGAGCAAGTCGTCAGGTCCAATCGCGGCCAGCTGGCGGAAATAAACGGACAGGCCTCCGCAAATTCGGATTATCTGATCCGCGCGCTCGGCAATATCGAGTTCGTTCACGACAATTACGATCAGCAGGTTAGCGCGAAGGCGAAAGAGATCGCGGAGGGATATGCCGCCGGCATCAATCTATGGTGCGCTGAACACCTTTCGACCGGTTGTTCGCGTACAGCGCCGGTGAAAGGCGAGGATATCATCGCCGGCTACGCCAACCGACCGCCTTTCTTCTACGGCCTCGATGGTGAGATCAACAACATTCTCAATGGCAAAGGACCGGTGGAGCTTTCCACCAAGTCGGCCCATGAAGCCTATCTCGGCGCAACGGACGACATCGAGCTTGGTTCGAACGGCATCGCTGTCGGACCGGCGCGGTCAGCCGACAATCACACACGCCTCGCCGTCAATTCGCACCAACCCTACACGGGCACGGTCGCCTGGTATGAGGCGCGGTTGAAATCGGATGAAGGCATCGACATGATCGGGGGCGTCTTCCCCGGTTCCCCGCTCATTCTGCACGGCGCCGGCCCAAATCTCGGCTGGGCCTCCACAGTCAACAAGCCGGATGTCTACGACACGTTCCAGCTGACAGTGGACGATCCCAAGAACCCGCATCGCTACAAGATGGACGGACAGTGGAAGGATCTTGTCGAGCGCCCGATCAAATTCCGCGTCGCCCTGTTCGGCCCCTTCTCCATGCCTGTCGAGAAGCGCGGGTTGTGGTCAGAGCATGGGCCTGTCTTCGTGACCGACCACGGCGTCTTTGCCGTCTCCTTCGCAGGCGAGCACGAACTGCGTTTCCTGGATCAGTATCTTGCGATGAACACCGCGAAGTCGGTGGCCGATTGGCGCTATGCGCAGACCTATTTCAACGCCATCCCGTCGGTGAACTACACGGTCGCCGATAGCCATGGGAACATCGCCTACTTCTACAACGCCCGCATGCCGCATCGTGTGGAGGGTTGGGACAGGCACAAGGTTCTGCCCGGCGATACGTCGGACACGCTGTGGAAAGGATGGGAGAAGGTCGAGTCCCTTCCCTTCGTGATGAACCCGACCTCCGGCTGGGTAGAGAACTCGAACAACACGCCGTTCCAGGCTTCGAGCGAGCAGGACAATCCGCGTCCGGGCGACTTCCCGGCCAGCTACGGTATCGAAACCAACATGACCAACCGGGCCTTGCGCGCCCACGAGCTGTTTGGACAGGACACGTCGATCACCCGAGACGAATTCATCGCCTACAAGATGGACCACCGGTATTCGGCCGATTCCAATGTTCGGAAGATGGTGACCGATCTCGTCGCCAAGGGATCAGGCGGCGACAAGGAGGTTCAGGCGGGCCTCGACCTTATCAAGTCCTGGGATGGTTCGGCCGACATGGAGAACCGCGCGGCGGCCCTGGCGATCCTGACGGGACAAAAGGCGATGGGCGGCCAGATCAACGGCAAGTACGATCACGACAAATGCCTCGCCGCCTTGAAGGAGGAGATGGCCCTCCTCAAGGGCGCCTACGGCCGCATCGATCCCAAATGGAGCGAGGTGAGCCGCATCGAGCGGGGCAAGCAGTTATGGCCCACCGATGGCGGTCCCGACACACTGCGCGCGGTATACGCCACAGGCGATCTCAAGAAGGACAAGTACCTACACGGCACGGCCGGCGACACGTTTGTCCTGATCGCCGACTGGGCGCCGGATGGGACCTACAAGCTGGTCGACATCCACCAGTTCGGCTCTGCGACGGTGGACGCGTCCTCGCCCCATTACGCCGACCAGTCGCCGATCTTCGCCGCCGGACAGTTCAAAGAGCCGCCGATGACGCTGGATGCGGTGCTGAAGGAAGCCACCCGCGACTACCGTCCCGGCAAGACCTCGAAATAGCGGGACCACTAGTTCGGCGTCACCATGGCCGATTGCGGCTCGCCCTTGTCGCGGTGGGCTTCCAGGATCTTGGCGGCTTCGGCGTCGATTTGGGCTTGTTTGTCTTCTTTCGCCTTCTGGTCGAGATAGTGCTGGATCGAGAAGGACAGGGAATCTGTCGTGCTTGAACTCAGCGTGAGGCCGTTCAGCACGCTCGACGAATTCGACGACGGCGCAAGCGGGTCCATGGGACAGCCTGTTCCCCATGCAGAGAGACCGGATTTGAACGCGCACTTGTCGGGCATGCGGCACTTGCCTTCGGGATAGCGCAGGAACTCGATCTTCACCGGAGTTCCGGACTTCGCCCAGAGCATGGCGTTGTAGTAGTCGCCCACACTGCGGACTGGCGCACCGTCGATGCGATCGATCATATCGCAGGCCTTGAGAGAACTCGACAGCGGCGAATCGGTCGGTACGTCAGTGAGCAACAGCCCCAGCGAGAGGGGATTGGATTCGACTGTGGAATTCTCAACCGCCTGCATTTCGTCGACCATCGCATAGCTGAACGGCCCAAGATCGGCGCGGTGTACCTCGCCATCCTTGCGCAAATCGGCAACTTCGCGCGCGGCAACCTTGGCCGAAATCGCAAAGTTGATCGCCTCGAAATCTTCCTGCGGCCGGTAGATGAAGGTGTTGACGCCGATCACCTCCCCCCGCGCATTTATCAAGGGTCCACCTGAGTTGCCGTGATTTACAGCGGCGTCAGTTTGAACCACGCCGCCATATTCACCCCACGATCGTGAGGAGGCGCTGACAATGCCCCGCGTGATCGTCGCCTCGCCATCCAGGAAACCGGGAAATCCCAGCGCGACAACGTCTTCGCCGGGCCTGATCTTGCCCTTGTCGGCAAGCGTCAATGCCGTCTTGAAGGCGTGGTCGACCTTGATAAGCGCGAGATCACCGATCAGGTCTGCGCCGACCAGGGTCGCGCTGAGCGTTGCGCCGTCGGCTGTGCGGACAGTCAGCGCGGGATGCGGCCAGCTTTTCGGGCACGGCTCCACCACATGCCCGTTGGTGAGGATGTAGCCGTCCTTGTCGATGACGAAACCCGAACCGCGGCCCAGGGGCTTGTCCTTGCAGTTGGCCGATTCAGGATCGGCTTCGGCCTTTTCCTGCGTAGCCGCCGTCTCTATCATCACCAGCGCCGGCTGTGCCTGATCGTAGATCTGCATCGCGGTCATCGCGCCGCCGCCGCCACTGCAACCGCTGGCGGCGACTGCCGCCAGAATTGCCAATACCTTTGCCTGAAGCTTAGTCCCCGACATTGCCGTCTCCCGTGTCCCGGCAGAAAAATACCGCGACTGCTGTGGAGATCAATCAGCCGAACGCTGCAGGCGAGTCCTTGGCAGGCCTTGCGCTAACGGAAACATCGATCCTGAAGGAAGGACGCTCCGGGGAAAAGCGGCGGGCTACTTCTTGCCGACCTTTTTCTCGAGTTCCTCGAGACGGGCCCGCAACGCTTTTAGCTCCGCGGCGTCAGCCGAAGCCGTCGCCGGTTCGGGCTCCTTGCGCGCCGGAGGCGTCATGCCGGGCATGGCAGGCATTGCGCCGCTCCAGAAGCTAGCCATGCGTTTCTGGTATTCGCGCTGCATTTCCTGCATTGCCGCAGGATCGAACACGGTCCAGGGCTGGGCCATGGTCGAGGACATGCGGCTGGCGATCTGTTCCTGCTGTGAACGGATGAAGGCGACCGACTGTTCGAACAGGCCGGTCATCATCTCTGACGCCTTCGACTGGTGGAGGCGGATCATGTCCATCATCAGGTCGGCCGAGAGCATGGCGCCCGAGGCCTGGCCCTCTTGTTCCATGATGATCTGCAAGAGAACCGCGCGCGTCACATCCTCGCCGGTCTCCGTATCCTCGACGCGGATGTTGGCGCCCCGCCGCACCATCTCGGCCACCTCAGGCAGCCGCACATAGCTAGACGAGTTCTTGTTGTAGAGTTTGCGGCTGGGGTAGCGCCGCAGTTCGATGGTTTCTGGTTCGCTCATTCTGTCTTCGTTGTTCAAGCGGCCCGCGCCAGCCAGTCACATACAGCATTGTAGAAGACTTCCGGCTGGTCGAACATGACGTAATGCCGCGCCTGATCGATGCGAATGCGGCGTCCATGCGCCAGATTTGCATAAGTGGAGGCATAGACTTGCTCCAGACCGGCCTTGGTCGCAGGTCCGGCCTTGTCCCAGGCGTAGATTACATCGACGGGCGCCTTGATTCTCGAAAGGTCGCCGCGCAGGTCGGTCACCATCACTTCCGCCATCACATCGGCAGTCGTCTTGCGGTCGCTGTCGACGCCCCACTGCACGATGCGGTCGAACATCTCGCGGTTGATCGTCAGTTTCTCGGTAGCGCGGCGAAGATCATCTTCCAGCTGGCGGTCCGACTTATCGACATATGACCGGCGCGAATGGTCAGCCAGATGGGCCATCGTATTGGCGCTCGCAAACGGATTGATGAGAACCGAGAAAAACGCGGGCACGTCCACCACCATCAGGCGGTCCACCACGTCGGCGTGGTCGCGCGCCAGGATCAGGCCGACGATGCCGCCCATGGAGTGCCCGACCACGGCTACCCGCCCTGCCTTGAGCGAGCGGACATAGGCGGCCAGGGAGTCGGCCATCGGCTTCAGGAAATTCCCGGGCCTGCGAAAACCGCTCGCAGCAAGACCGGCAAAACCCCGCATGTGAACAATATGCGACCGGAAGCCTGGGCCGAGATGTTCACGCGCGCTTTCCCAAGTGTCAGGTGAGGCTGCCAATCCGTGAATGAAAACCACATCCCGGCCCTGCCCCTCGACCGAAACGGTGAAAAGCTCGCCTTCCCAGTCGCGGGAAGGCATCGGTGCATCGCGCTTGAGCCAGCGTGCAAGTGAGCCAAGCTGCATGGGTGCGGCGTCTCCAGAGACCTTGGTCCAAACAGCCAAAGCAGGTCAGTGAGCAGCCGCAGCAAAGCCCGGCCCGCCCCCTCTACTCGGTTCACTCCCCGGCGGGAAGCCCGCAAACGTCGCAGGATGATGAAAAGCCGCCCGGCGCCTTCCGCGACGGCGCGCGATTAACTTCAATGCGCAAGGTTCGAACTTGGTTTGACCGGCAAGGTCCGGGTGTTACGTATTCTTTTGGGTGAGGATTTCAGGCGCATCTATGAACGGTCAGGAAGGTCTTAGCTCCGCAAGCGCGTTCGAGCTCGGCCAGAACTTCCAACGGATCAACTTCCTGCTTCAGCGGCTTTTCCTTGCGCTGTCGAGACGGGAGATCCGCAATCCCGGCGTCGAAGGTCCAGGTCAGCCCTTTTTCCTGCGCGCTATGATCGGCCAAGCCCAGGGCTGGATGACCAACCCGATGAAGGCGTTCAACACGCACCTTCAGTTCTGGCAGAACACCACGGCGCTCTATGCCGAGCTAACGCAGGCGATGCTGACCGGCGCGATGCAGCGCAAGCCGGCGGAAGGCGACGACGACGCCCGCTTCAACGACGCGGAATGGTCGAAACACCCGTTCTTCTACTATCTGCGGCGTCAGTACCAGATCATGTCCGCCTACCTCGAAAGCCTAGCGGACACCGCCTCGACGGGCGAAGACGAAAAGCACGCCGAGCAAGTCCACTTCTTCACGCAGCAGTTGGTCGACCTGTTCTCGCCGTCCAACTTCCTCGCGTCCAACCCGGTGGCCATCAAGAAGGCGGTGGAGACGAACGGGCGTTCACTGGTCGAGGGCCTGGAGAACCTGGTGAAGGATCTCGAGCGCAATTCCGGTGATCTACTGGTCACGCTGTCTGATCCGGAAGCCTTCAAGGTTGGCGAATCCATCGCCACGGCGCCGGGTCATGTGGTTTACGAGACCGAGCTGTTCCAACTGATCCGCTACACGCCGACCACCGAAAAGGTCTATGCACGGCCGCTGATGCTGATCCCGCCCTGGATCAACAAGTTCTACATCCTCGACCTGCAGCCGAAATCCTCGCTGGTGCGCTGGCTCGTGGACCAGGGCTACGCCGTCTACATCGTGTCCTGGAAGAACCCGCGTGAGGAGATGCGCGACTACGGCATGGACAGCTATGTGACCGAGGGCGTCCTGCCTGCGATGCAACACGTCGATGGCCTGCATGGGAACGATGGCATCAACGTCGTGGGCTACTGCATCGGCGGCACGTCGCTGTCGATCACGCTTGCCTGGCTCAACAAGACCAAGCAACCCAACCCCGCAAAGTCGGCGACGTTCTTCACGGCCCTCACCGACTTCGAAGACCCCGGCCCGCTGAAGTCTTTCATCGATGAGGGTTTCATCTCCGGCATCATGATCGAGTCCCAGCGGAAGGGTTATCTCGACCAGAAGATCATGGCGCGCACCTTCAGCTATCTGCGCCCCAATGACCTGGTCTACGGCCCAGCCGTGAAAGCCTACCTGCTGGGCGAACCGCGGCCCAAGTTCGACCTGCTGTTCTGGAACGAGGACTCAACCCGCCTGCCGGAACGCATGGCGCGGGAATACCTCACGCACCTCTATCGCGATAACCAGTTCTCCAAGGACGATTTCGAGATCAAGGGCGTTAAAGTCGGCTTGGACGATATCAAAATCCCGCACTACGTCGTGGCCTGTGAGAAGGACCACATCGCTCCGTGGAAGGCGTCCTTCACCGGCCTGGCCCGGGCGCAGGGCGAGGGGCGTTTCGTCCTGGCGCAGTCCGGCCACATCGCCGGCATCGTGAACCATCCCGACAAGAAAAAGTATGGCTACTGGGTCAGCGACGAGACACCGGCCAATCTCGATCAGTGGCGCGCGGGCAGCGAGGCGCATGACGGTTCCTGGTGGCCGGATTGGGCGCAGTGGCTGTCCCGCCGGTCAGGCAAGAAGATCGACGCCAAGGAGTCCTTCCCCTCCTCGACCCCGAGGCTGGAGCCGGCGCCTGGGCGGTATGTTCGCGAGTAGGTGAACCCGATTTTCAGGCTTCCCGACGGTTAATTTCCTAACGGCAGACTAACCGTTGCTTCGCACCCGCAGAATCTTTTTCGCAGGTGCGGCATAATTTACCTTGCCTTTGCCGCGGCGCGGCATTAGATGGCTTCAAGCTGATAGGAGCCCTCCCATGAACCCGATGGCCGACATGTTCGACTTCAACAAAAACTTCGAGCAATTCACGAAATTCACCCCGGATTTCGGCTCGATGGCCCCGCTGAAAGCCTTCAACGACATCGCCGCGAAATACCGCGAAGTGGCCGTCGAAGCGCTCAACAAGAACGTCGAGCTGACGACTGCCTGGATGAAAGACGCCGCGAAAGACGCGACGGCGCTCCTCACCACCGAAGCCCAGCCGACCGCCTATGCGAAGAAAGCCGGTGAACTCGCCCAGGCCGCCTTCCAAGACGTCCCCTCGCGCCTCTTCGCCTACGCCGAAGTCGCGAAAAAAGCCCAGACCGAGCTGTTCGACACCGTCGTCGCCCTGACGCCGAAAGCCGTCGAAGAAGCCGCTGAACGTTCCAAGACGGTCGCCAAGACCGCCGCCAAAAAAGCCGCCTAGGCTTTCTTCGCGCCGGACGAGTTCAGCCTCGTCCGAACTGACCCGTCAAAGGGCCCGGAGATTCTCGCCGAGAAATTGGTTGAGCGATCTTCGGGCCCGTCGGTTTTCAAGACCAGTTTTACAGCGTCAGTTCCTGTAAGCGTACCCGCGTCTTTTACGAGATTGCCTTCAGGCCGGCTTCCTTACGGCTTCCGTGCATGACTTTTGCAGCATGCACTGGCGTTTTGGGCTTGCCGATCCGGGCGAATTGCCGATTAGTCGAGTTAGTAGAGTAG
>DASZSI010000312.1:0-16753 GCA_035548775.1 Hyphomonadaceae bacterium | reverse complement strand
AACAGGCGCTGGGCGTGCATCAGGGCGTGAAGGCCTGCCCCGCCATGCGCGCCGGTCACAATGCCCACCGGCCGTTTCATCTTGGGCTGTTTCGGCAGCTCGATCGCGGCGGCGGGATCGCGCATCAGCAGTTCGTCGAATGTGCGCTCCATCGAGGCTTCGAACCGGAGATAGTGATCGCGGATCCAGTAGCCGGCGGCGGCGAGCAGGAGCGCCACGAGAACGGCGATCCAGGCGCCTTGCGAGAACTTGGCGACGAAGAGCACGATCAGGATCGAGACGGCCACGACAAGCGCAATGGCCGAGACCGCCGAGCGCATGATCCAGCGGCCGGTGGTGAATTCGCGCCGGTGGCTCAGATTGTAGCGCAGGAGGCCCAGCAGCGAGAGGCTGAAGGTGAGGAAGACGTTGATCGAATAGAGCACCACCAGGCTGTGCACCTGGCCTCCGGTGAACAGGAGCAGGATGCCGGCCGATATGCCCATGGCGAGCACGCCATTCTGGGCCACCAGCTTGTTGGAGAGGTGTGCGAAGGAGTGGGGCGCCCATTTGTCGAGCGCCATCCAGGCCAGCACTGCCGGGCCGCCCAGGAAGCCGGAGGAGGCCGCCACCAGCAGCAGGGCTGCGGCAAACACCATCGCCACGCCGAGGACGATCTGGCGCGCGAGTTCGGCATCCGGGAAGAGCTGGGCCAGCGTGTGCTCGAACACGACGGCGTTGAGGGTCTTGCCGGGCTCCAGAGACGGCAGCCAGGCGGTGTAGAGCAGCATGATCCCGCCAGCCAAAACAGCGAGCGAAATCGCGATGAAGGCCATGGCGCGAGCGCCGGTCTGGGCGCGGGGTTGCTTCAGGTGCTGGGCGTTTTCAGAAAGCGCCTCAATGCCGGTATAGGTGCCGGCGCCAGCCGCGTAGGCCGTCGCGATGATGGCGATCAAAGACCAGATGCCGCCGCTGGCCGTGACGGTCTTTACGTGGTTTTCGGCGTTGACGACGGCGCTGACCAGCTCGTTTCCCTTGGCCGCGATGCCGAAGCTGATGAGCACCACATGGGTGATCAGGAAGCCGAAAAAGATCGGGGCAAGGACCAGGATCGATTCCCGCACCCCCCGTAAGTTTATGAAAAGGAGGAAGCCCAGGCCCGCGGCCAGGGCGAGGGGCTTGTACTGGATCCAGTCCAGCGGAGCGAGGTTGAACAGGGCGTCGGTCGCGGCCGCGACAGAAATGGCGATGGTGAGCGAGTAGTCGACGATCAGGGCCGATCCTGACATCAGACCGGCCAACGGGTGCACCAGTGTCGTGGCGGTCTTGTAGCCGCCCCCGCCGTTCGGGAAGAGGGCGATGATCTGGACATAGGCCATCGAGATCACGACGACCGTCAGCGCCGTGATGCCGGCGAGCCAGAGTACCAGCGGCTCGTTCCCGGAGAGGTGGAGGGCCTTGTAGGCTTCTTCGGGACCGTAGTTGGCAGACGACAGCGAGTCCGCCCCAACGCCTGCCCAGGCCAGAACCGCGATCAGCGCCGAATGCCGCCAGGTCTCCCACTTCATGGGATCCTTGGTGTTTTTGGACTTCTTTGGCTTTGCGGGTTTCTCGGCGCCGGTCATCTCAGCCTGCCTGCGGACCTATCCGGCCATTACCCCCGGAATGGCCGCGAGTTCCAGCAGCGGGAATCCCATCAGGCGGTGTGTATTCCGTGAACAGTACGATGGTCATCTTGCCGAGTGCTGCGCATCCGTCCCAGGCAGGGCGTTTTGCAGGGAAAGGCCCCTTTGCGACGGGGCGGACCATCCCCCCACACCCCCGGCGGCGCAACCCCCAAAACCCCAAAAAACCGCTGGAAATGGCGGGGCAGCTGTGTCTAGGCGCGGGCGAGTCCGGAAGGAATTTCGGGCGCGGAGCGAGAAGCCGTGGCCATGGTTTGACCTTGCCGGGCAAAGCCGCCATACGGGCCGCCGAAAACGAGCCTCCCCAGCCGAGCCATGCTGCAGATCAACGATCTTTCCTTCCGGATTGACGGTCGGCCCCTCTTCGAGGGCGCCTCGGCCCAGATCGCGGACGGCTGGAAGGTGGGCCTGGTCGGGCGCAACGGCACCGGCAAGTCGACGCTTCTGCGGATCATCCGGGAAGAGCTGGCCAAGGGCGAAGGCGGGGACGGGTCGGTGCGCATCAGTCGCGGCTCCAAGATGGGATTCGTCGCGCAGGAAGTGGCCGCCAACGACCAGTCGCTGCTCGACGTGGTGCTGGCGGCCGACGTCGAACGCGCCGCCCTGATGGCCGAGGCCGAAACGACCGAAGACCCGATGCGCATCGGCGAAGTTCACGCGCGGCTGGCCGACATCGACGCCTGGTCGGGCGAGGCGCGGGCCGCTGAATTCCTCGTCGGTCTCGGCTTTACGCAGAACGACCTGACGCGCGCCTGCAAGGAATTCTCAGGCGGCTGGCGTATGCGCGCGGCGCTGGGCGGCGTGCTGTTCTCGCGGCCGGAACTGCTGATGCTCGACGAGCCGACCAACTATCTCGACCTCGAAGGCACGCTGTGGCTCGAGAAGTATCTCGCGACCTATCCCTACCCCGTGTTCATGATCAGCCACGACCGTGACCTCCTCAACCGGTCGGTCACCCACATTCTTGCCATCGAGCAGACGAAGCTGGTGCTGCAGGCGGGCGGTTACGACACCTACCTAAAGCGCCGCGCCGAGCGGACGGCGCACCTCGCCGCGCAGAAGGAAAAGCAGGACACCCAGCGCGCCCACATGCAGGAGTTCATCGACCGCTTCAAAGCCAAGGCTTCGAAGGCGCGTCAGGCCCAATCCCGCATGAAGATGCTGGAGAAGATGACCGAGATCACCGTGCCGCTGGCCGAGCGGACCATCCCGTTCAAGTTCTACGAAGCCGATGAACTGCCATCGCCTATTCTCGAGATGGACAAGGCCGACATGGGCTATGCCGCCGGCAAGCCGGTGCTGAGCCGCGTCAGCCTGCGCCTCGATTTCGACGACCGCATCGCCATCGTCGGCGCCAACGGACAGGGCAAGACCACGTTGGTAAAGTCGATCGCGCAGAAGCTGCCGCTGCTTCAGGGCCTGCGGCGCGCATCGAAGAACCTACGCGTCGGCTATTTCAGCCAGGACCAGCTTGACGAACTGCGTGCCGGCGAAAACGTGCTCGACCACGTGAAGGACCTGATCCCGCAGGCCGGGCAGGCGCAAATTCGCGCGCTGGCGGCCCAGTTCGGTTTCGGCGCGGAAAAGTGCGAAACGAAAGTCGACAAGCTGTCGGGCGGCGAGAAGGTGCGCCTCCTGATGGGCCTTACCACCTACAAGAAGCCGCACATCCTCATTCTCGACGAGCCGACCTCGCACCTGGATATCGATAGCCGCGAAGCGCTGATCTACGCGCTCAACGATTTCAACGGCGCGATCCTGATCATCACCCACGACACTTATCTCGCCGAGGCGACGGCCGATCGGCTGTGGCTGGTGAAGGACGGCAAGGCTGCGCCTTATGACGGCGACCTCGCCGACTACAAGGCGCTGGTGCTCGCCGCCGACCGTCCGGATTCCGACAAGCAGCACGCCATGGCGCGCGCGGAGATTGCAGCTGCGGCTGCGAAGGAAGAGAAACCCAAGGCAGCAGCAGCGTCTGCTCCTGCCTCCAAGGCGAGCTACAAGCAGAAGCTGCGTGTCGAGAAAGCCGAACAGGCCGTGGAGAAAGCCCGCGACGCCCTCGAGCTGCTCGACCGCGACCTAGGCGATCCCGATACCTTCACGCACAAGGCCGATGCCGAAGCCAAGCTGAAATCGCGCGCCAAGCTGCAGTTGCAGCTCGATACGGCCGAAGCCGAATGGCTCGCAGCGCTCGAGGATATCGAGGGGAAGGTCTAGGCGGCCCCGCCTCCTCCGCCCCCACCACCGCCTCCACCCCCACCGCCGCCGCGGCCTTGGGTGCGCCGGATCATCTGGCCGTGGGCGGAGCCCATATTTCCTTTGCCGCCGCGGAACTGGTTCGGGTCGAAGCCCTTCTTGCCGGGGATGTTGCCAGGCGTGTGCGAGGCGTCGGCCTTGCCATGCAGTTTCTCGAACAGCTTGCGAGCGACATCGGCCTGGCTGGTCGGAGCGGCGGGTTCGGCCTTTGCAGCCGGCTTCGCCTTGGGAGCGGCGGCCTTGGCGGGCTTGGCTTCAGGCTTTGCCGCAGCCTTTGCGGCGGGCTTCTTGGGATCACTGGCCTTGGGCATCCAACGCTCCTTCAGGTGAGGGGCGTATAGACCGCCCTTTGGTGCAGTGTAGGCCGCTCGATCTCCAGACGCGAGGGGGTGACGCCGGTAGCCTTCATCTTGGCTTCGATCCAGAGAAGGATGTTCTCGAAGGTGGGTTTTTCAAGGCCCGGAATCTCGTTGAGGATCGAATGGTCAAGTTCGGCCAGGATGGTCTTGAGCAGGGCTTCCAGCGTCCCGAGGTCCATCACCCAGCCGTCTTCGGTCGGCGCCGTGCGGGCGACAGAAGCAAACACGACGAACGAATGGCCGTGCACGCGGCGATAGTGCGCGGCGCCGGCTTCGGCCTCGATGTAGTGACTAGCCTCGAACGAGGCGCGGACGCTGATCTCAAACATGCGACTTCAGACTCAGACTTCGACTGTCCACCACGGGAAGCCGGACAGAGCCGGGCCCATCCGCGCCTTGCGGCAGGCCACCCCGGCGACGCCGGGGTATACGTCGGGCTTGTCGGTTTGCACAATCATTCCGAGCACGCCCGGCCTGCCCTCGGAAAGATCGAGGATTTTCCGGCAAAGCGTCTCCTGCAGGTTGAAATGTTGGCTCTCCACGAGCGCGAGAATGCCGGCCCGCACGAAGTCGTAGTCCGCGACATTGGCGATTTCGTCCGCGTCGCTGGCAGGCGCAGAGGCGAACAGAACGGCCGACACCATCAGTCGCTGGCGCTTGGCCTGTTCGAACCCGTGGATGCCGATCGAGGCTGAGGTCTCCATGCCGCTGATACGGATGAGGTAGAAGGGTGGGACTTCCCGCCGGGCGGCGGCGACTGCGACGGCACGCTCGCGAATCGCGCGCTGCCGCGCCAAAAGTTCCTCCGTCGAGAGGCTCGTTGATGAAGCCTCGGAAGTCGACTTGCTCCCCGACCCAAGTATTTGGCTGAGGTAGGTTTCCGCGGTAAGGTGGGTCAGTCCATGTTGTTCCAGTATATCGGCGGCATGAGTGTCCTGCTCGGCGATCATGGCGATCAGCACATTGGCGCCGCTGACTTCGGACCCTAACGCCGCCTCGACATGCAGCACGGCGCGCTGGATCACCCGCTGGAACGCAGCGGTCGGATGTACCTGCTGGCCGCCTCCGACGACGAAAGACGCGCAGTCATTGTCGAGATAGCGGACAAGTTCCGCGCGCAATTGATCAATGTCGACCTTGCAGCCTGACAGAACTTCCGCCGCATCCCTGTCGTCCAGCAGCGACAGCAGGAGATGTTCGAGCGTGGCATAGGCATGCTTGCGCTCTGTCGCGAGTTGCAGAGAACGTTCCAGCGCCTGTTCGACATTGCGTGTGAGGCCAACCATTCAGCTATCCTCGGCCGCCGGCTTTTGAGTCTCGCTGAAAGATCACATCGCGCGCGGAGGAGTAGAGCCTCTGGCCGTTGTCGAGGTGGATCACCTGCGCTGTGAGGGCGCGGTTGCCCATCAGGAAGTCGAGCGCGGAGGCCAGGTCTTCCAGATCGATCGGGCGCTGCAGTGCATTGTGCGAGGCGACCTCATCGAATTCAGCCTCGGTCTGATCGTGACTGGGCAGGAGCAGCCCGGGAGCGATCGCGTTGACGCGCACCTTCGGCGCGAAGGCGCGGGCCATCATGTCGGTCGCGGAGGCAAGGCCCGCTTTCGTGAGGGTGTAGGAATAGAAGTCCGGATTCATGTTCCAGAGCTTCTGGTCGAGGATGTTGACGATGCAGTTGTCCGTATCGCTTGCGGCCTGTTCGTAGAAGCGCTGCGACAGCAAGGCGGGCGCGCGAAGGTTCACCGCCATCGCCTTGTCGAAGAAGGCAGCGTCCATCTTCTGCGGCGTATCGTGGTCGAAGATCGAGGCGGAGTTGACGAGGCCTTCGATAGATCCGCCGGCAAGCTTTGCAGACTGATCGATCAGGCTCGCAACATCGGCCCGGGCAAGATCGAACACCGCGGGCCAAGCCTTGTGGCCGGCTTTTCGTAGATCCTCGACCAGGGATTCCGCTGGCGCGGCCGAGGCGTTGGCGTGCACGATCACGGCGTGGCCGGCCTCGGCCAGCCTGCTCGCCAGGAAGCGGCCGACGCGTTTGCCGCCGCCGGTGACCAAAATACGTTTGGGGCCCGTCTTCATGGGCCAGACATGGTAGCGAGGCGCGGCTCAGGTCAAGCCGGTGACGGTAAACGCCTAGAAGGGGCCCTGACCGCCTCCGCCTCCGCCTCCGCGACGGCCGCCTCCGCGGCCACGGCCTCCGCCGCCCTGGGGCTGGCCGCCGCCATCGCCGTTGCGAACTTCGCCCGAGGGGCCTTCCGCCCGGCCAGGCACCTCGATCAGCAGTTCGGCACGGGTGAGCTTGCCATCATTGTCCTTGTCCATCGCTACGAATTCCTTGCGCAGCGCATTCTCGAACTCGTTGCGCGAGATGGTGGAGGAGAGGTCGACATCCATCTCGGCTCGGTTGGGAAGCGCTTCGGAGTTGCCAAGCACGGCCTTGTCCCAGTCGGCCATCTCGAAGCCGGAAATTACGCCGTTGTGGTCCGCATCGGCGTGATCGAATTCGGCGGCGATGCCCTTGGCCAGTTCGTCGGAGGTCAGCACCCGGTCGTGGTTAGCGTCCATGTCGATGAAGAGGAGGGCGATGGGGCGAGCCACATAGCCATCCTGGAAGCCGGCGAAGCCGAAACGCATGCCTCCGGGTCCGCCACCCAGGCCAGGACCGCCCGGGCCGCGGCCATGACGCTCAGGCGTGGCGCAGGCCCCGGCGGCAAGCGCTATGGCCGCCAACATGACAAGGCGGCATGATACTATTTTCATGAACGGGCTGCTCCCACGCGACTTTGTGGTTTCAACAGCCGCGCCAGTCGTCGCACGACTTTGCCCAAGATGTCGCAGAGTGTCGCCCCGGTGTGGCGGGATGTGGGCAGCTAGCGCGAGGCCAGCTTGCTTTCCTTTTCGCCGGGCAGTCGTTCGCCCTTGCGCCACTGCGCAGGCGGCACGAATTCGCCCGACCAAATGCCGACTTTCATCCGCTGCGCCGCGAGTTCGGCAGGAACATAAGCGGTTGAGAACTGTCGATAAGCGATGGCGTGGCCGTTGCGGACGAGCCAGTCCTGCATGTCAGCGCCGCGAACCGAGCACTTGCCGAGGAAACGGCCGTAGCGGTCCTTGCCCTCGATGGCGCAGGAGACGGGGTTGCGATTGATCCATTGATCGAGTGCGTTGGCTGACTCGGCGCCGCATCGGGTGAATTTAGCCGAGGCGTCGAGGCATTTCTGGTTGTGTTCGGGTGCATCGACGCCGACCAGGCGGATACGGTCGCCGTGGATGTCGAGCGTGTCGCCATCGACGACCGAGGCGGTTCCCGCGACCGAGGCCGGCGTCGTCTTCCTGGGCGTTTCGGCGTTGCCGGGTTTGTCGACGCCGATGGCGAGCATGACCGCAACGCCCAGCAAGGCTGGCGCGAGGCCGAGGGCCAGCGCCGGGAAGGGTTTTCGCCGCAGACGAAGGGAAAGTGTTCGCATGCGGCGAGGGTGGCGCCGCAAGCCTTAGCGAAAGGTTATCTTGCGCTGCTACCGGCTGGCGCGGTCGGAGATCAGCTTGGCGTGGCGGTCCCAGTCGGAAGGATGTTGCTGGCCGTCGGGCCAGTAGATCAGCGAAACGAGTTTGGCGGATTCATCCGGGGTGAGCAGGCCGGCAGCCTTGTGGAAGATGGCGTCGGAGGCCGCATCCGATCCGACCAGCTTGCCACCGAAATAGGCCTGGCGGAGATACATCCTCAACAAGGTCGCATCATCGTATTGCTGCTCAAGCTGGCAGGCCACGGAGAGCTGCTGCAGTTGCTGGCGCAGCTTGACGCCGGGCGAAAGCTTGCTGGCGATGTCGCGCGCGATGACCTGCGAGACGGATAGCCCGTCCTTGTCCGGCTTGCCGGTGTAGTTGATAAAGAAGCGCGCATAGGTGCGACAGGGCGTGCCGGATACGTTCCAGGTCTTCGAAAAGATCGCGTTGGCGGCGGTCGCCTCGAGCGGTGTGAGCGGAGTTGTTTCGCCGGCGGGACGAGGCGTGGTCCAGACTTGCGCCTGCTTCTGGCCCAGCAGCTGGCTGCCATCCCACCAGATGAAGATCAGCGTACCCGACGGCATGAGGATCACGAGCGCGAGAACAAGGCCAAGAAGGCCACGGATGAGGCCGGACATATGGGCGTCCTCCACCTGGGACCCGAAACGAGGGCCCCAAGAGATTACGCCTAGGCCCGATCCGCAAGCCCAGGCGGCAGGAACCAGCCTATCTGACCTTCAGGGCCTCGATGTGCTTCAGCATGGCCTTGACGTCATTTGACAGGGCTTCGAGCATCTGGGCCTGACGCTGCTTGCGCAGCTCCTCGGCTTTGTCGTCGGTGATTTCACCGCTGAGCTCGTCGACGTCTTCCTGGATCTCGCCGACATCCTCCTTCAGGTCCTCGACGTTTTCCTGGATGATATCGACGTCCTTCTCGACTTCCTTCAGGCTGGCGGCCTGCCGGTTGACGCTCATCTGGATGAAGATGGCGAGGTAGATCGCCTCCAGCGACAGGAGGGTGGTCAGGACCAAGAGCATCTGGTCCCACGCGACCCACCTGGCCAGTGCGGCGAGGAAGAAGGCCGCGAAAACTGCCGTGTGGATGACCAGCGACGGGATCGAACCGACCGACGCGATGAAACGGTCGATCTGGTTGGCTGGGATGGTGACCGGAGTGGCCTGAGCCGGTTGGGGCTGAGTCCCGAGCTTGTGCTCCGCTTGTGCAATCGCCATCGCGGGCCTCCCTGATTTCGTCTTGCGGTCGGTCTGTTGTTGCGGGTTGGCGCCGGCGGGACGGGACCCCGGAACATGCGGGGCTGCGTCGGGCCGGTGCGCAGGATGCAGATGAGCTTCAAGCCCCGATTTGGCAAGGCCTTGGGCTAGCGGCCGGTGGTCGCTGCTACACTCTAACGGCACTTGCCATGGCCTCGCCCCTGTGGTCCTGAGGGCCGGGTTTGCCATTCTGGTTTTGGGCGGAGTTCGCATGTCCGGCGTAGCTGTGGTCGGCGCTCAGTGGGGCGACGAAGGCAAGGGCAAGATCGTCGACTGGCTGTCGAGCCGGGCCGATGTGGTGGTGCGCTTCCAGGGCGGCCACAATGCCGGCCATACGCTGGTCATCGGCAACAAGACGTTCAAGCTTAACCTTCTTCCGTCTGGCGTGGTGCGAGGGGGCAAGCTTTCCATTATCGGCAACGGCGTTGTGGTGGACCCCTGGCACCTGCTCAACGAGATCGAAGGCATCCGGAAGGAAGGGGTGGAGCTTTCCGAGAAGGACCTCATCCTCGCCGACAACGCCGTTCTGATTTTGCCCTGGCACAAGGACATCGATGCGGCGCGGGAACAGCAGGCGGGCGACGCCCAGATAGGCACCACGCGCCGGGGGATCGGGCCCGCCTATGAGGACAAGGTCGGCCGCCGTGCGATCCGGGTGGCTGATCTGGCCGATCCGGCAGCGCTTGACCTGAAGCTGGAGCGCCTGCTGGCGCATCACCGGCCGCTTAGGCTCGGCTTAAACCTGCCCGAGCCGGATGGAGAGCAGCTCAAAAAGGACCTGCTGGCGCTTGCGCCGAAGTTGCTAACCTACGCCCAGCCGGTGTGGGAGCGGCTCGACAAGCTGATCCGCCAAGGCCGGCGCATCCTGTTCGAAGGCGCGCAAGGCGTGATGCTCGACGTGGATCACGGCACCTATCCCTTCGTGACCTCGTCCAACGTGGTTTCCGGCCAGGCGGCGGCGGGATCGGGAGTGGGGCCAGGCGCGGTGAATTTCGTTCTGGGGCTGGTGAAGGCCTACACCACGCGCGTGGGCGGCGGGCCGTTTCCTACCGAGCAGGACAATGACATCGGCGAGACGCTGGGGCGGGTGGGTCACGAGTTCGGCGTGAACACCGGGCGAAAGCGGCGCTGCGGCTGGTTCGATGCGGTGATGGTGCGACAGGCCTGCGCGGTATCGGGTGTGACCGGCCTTGCGCTCACCAAGCTCGACGTGCTGGACGGATTCAAGGAAATCAAGATCTGCACGCACTACAAGCTCAACGGCAAGACGATCGACCATTTTCCGTCGGGCATGACCGACCAGGCCAATGTCGAGCCGGTCTACGAGACGGTGAAGGGCTGGTCGGAGTCGACGCGCGGGGCGCGGTCATGGTCGCAGCTGCCGGGTGAGGCGGTGAAGTATGTGCGACGGCTCGAGGAACTGGTCGGGCGGCCGGTGGCATTGCTCTCGACAAGCCCTGAACGTGAGGACGTGATCCTGGTGCGCGATCCGTTCGAGGCATGAGCGGCAAGCAGGCCAGGGAGACGATCGGCTGGGAGCGCGGGGCTGAGCTGCGCGAGGAAGCGGCGCGGTTCTTTGCGGCCAACATCAAGGGCGCCGCCGCCTATATCAGCCACGGTGAAGTACAGGGCGGGCTGAGCCTCGATGGCAAGACGTGGGCGAAGGATCTCGAGGCCCGCTTCGTCGAGGACATGTTGGACGATGATCCGGACGAAGGCATTCTCGTGGTCCGCGATGCGGAGGAGCGGATGATCGCCGCTTCCATCGTGCACTGGGTTGCGACCAAGCGCTTGAGTTTTGCTGTGATCGAGGACATCGCGGTGCCGGCGCGAAGGCGGTCGTCTGGACTTGGCGCGCGCATGATGGCGTTCATCGAGGCGGAAGCCGCAAGGCGCGGGTGCCGCTGGCTGTTCCTCGAGAGCGGGCGGCGAAACACGCGCGCGCATGCCTTCTTTGAAAGGCATGGCTTCGAGGAATTCAGTCACGTATTCCTGAAGCCCGTCGCTCGAAAGAAGAAGCGCTAACGCTTTCCTTTCGGCTTGAAGGCGATCAGCACGTTGCCGGGCGGTTCGCCAAAGCGGGCATAGCCTGATTGGACGAACAGCTTGCCATCGCCTGCCGTATACGGCGCCGAGTCGAGCGCGCCGCCATGGCCTGGCAGGCCACTGGTGGTTTCGGGGAAGGCCTTGTTCGTCATGTACTCGAACAGAACCTCGCCCGTCTTGGCGTCGAAAATGCGCAGCATGCCTTGCAGCGTGCCGGTGACGACCGCGCCATCGACCAGCAATGGCGCCGCCGACATGCCCAGACGGCAGCGCGGTGGGCGCGGCGGGCCGCTGTCGCCGCCCGCAGTTGCGGTGGCCGTGGGCTGGAGGGTTGCGCCTTCGCCGTTAGGCCGGGGCGGCCCGGCGAGCGCCGCCGGCGCGGCGGCAGGTTGTCCGGGCGCCGGAACGGCCGCTGGGGCTGCAGCCGGCGCGCGGGCGATGCCCGCTGGGGGCGTGCGCGGCGCTGGTGGCGTGGTCGGCCGTGGCGGAGGCGGCATCGGCGCGGAGATCGGCGTTATGCGCCATTCCGGAGTCGGATGTGTCGCGAGCGATACCGGCGCGTCCTGCCCACAGTCCCGGGCGTTTGGCTTGTAGCTCCATTCGATCTCGCCGGTCATGGCGTTGACGGCGTGGATGCCGGGTCCCCAATTCGGATTGTCGGGTGAGGGCGCACCATCGTTCAGCGGCGCGAAGATGCGCGTGCCGTCATAGGCCATGCCCCAGTGTATGCCGCCCTGCGCCGAGCCCCGGCCGATCTTGTTTGACCAGACCAGCTTGCCGGTGTCGGGTTCAAGCGCCCACAGCGCGCCGGATTTCTGGCCGGCGATGACGAGTTCGGATCCGTCCTGACGCTTGACCAGCATGGAGGTGGCGCCGAAGTCGAAGTCGGGACTCCAGTACTCGCCCGGCCAGTCGCAGTTTGCGCCGCGCCGGCCGCAGGCGGAGTTCCAAATGTCCTGCTTGGTCGCCTGGAACACCCAGCGCTTCTGGCCCGTGTCCATGTCGAAGGCGATGATTGAGTCCGACGTGTTCGTAGCCGGCCAGGAAAGGCTTTCGCCCGTGCCTGTGTAGAGGAGCCGCCGCTTGGCGTCGACCACGGGGGTCGACCACATCATGGCGCCGGCGGGTCCATATTGCTGTGTGCCGGAGCGGCCGATGCGCGTGGGCTTGGCGTCTTCATCGATCGTGCGGCCGGTCCACAGCTTCTTGCCGGTGGCGAGATCGAGCGCGGCGATGGCGCCCTGGCCCTTGCAGCACTGGTAATCGTCATCGGGCGGGAAATTGGATTCGATCACCGAGATCGGCGCGTAGACCACGCCGCCCGAAACCATCGGGGCGCCGGTGATGCGGTTGAGGCTGGTGAGCTTGACGTCGGTGACCCATTCCTTCTTGCCGGTGAGCGCGTTTACGGCCTGCACGCGGCCCGCGGCATCGCCGGCGACGATCATGGTCGGGCTTTTTTCTGTCGCCTCGGCAAACGCAAGCGACGAGCGCAGGGTCATGTCGGAGGCGTAGACCCATTTGATGCAGCCCGTGTCGGTGTCGAGCGCATAGATCCGGCCGGCGTCGGTGGCGGCGATGAAGAGCGTGTCGCCGACGATTACCGGCTGCGAGCGCATCGTGGGCGTTTGCGGGAAGGCGATGACCCAGCTGACCTGCAGGTTCTTCATGTCGGCGGTCGAAAGGCCAGCCCGGTCGGCGGTGAAGTGACGGTTGTTGTCGGGTGTGATGCCGAACGCGACGGACGTGCGCGGCGAGTCCTTCGGGTCGAGGTTCACCTTGCGCAGCTTGATCTGGCAGGCAGCCGTCTTCACCCAGTCATCATTGTTGCCATCATTGCGCGGGAGCCAGTCGATGACCTGCGTGCGCTCATCAGCGGTGAGGTTCTTCGCCTGCTGCTGCATGTAGCCAAGCTCGAGGGCGTAGCGGATCGTCGCCTTATTGAGCGTGCGCAATGCCTCAAGCGACGGCGCTCCGGAGGTTGCGCCATTGTCGTGGCAGGAGGCGCAGCTGTTGAGATAAACTGCGTGGCCCGGGTTGTTATCGTCGTTTGCGGCGACTTTCGTCTCGCCGGCCTTTTCGCCGGTTGTGGCCGTCTCTCCCGGGCGAGGGGCGCAGGCCGAAAGACCCAGCGTGAGGCCGGCTGCCAGCAAAAGCGCGGAGCGCCGCCAGGACGGGCGGTTGACGTGCATGAATCTCCTCCCCGGAGCAGTCTTGTCTTGTTGGGATGGAGCTTAGAGGGAGGAGGGCGCGGCGCCTAGAAGGCTGCTCGCGGCGGGCGTTCACTCCGCCGCGACAGCGTGAATCGGCGTTGCCGCCTGCTGCAGCGCGTAACGGCCGATGGCCCAGGCCAGCATGCGGTCGAGTCCCGAATGGAAGCCGGCGGCTCTCCATCCAAGATCGTGTTCCGCCTCCATCGCGTCGAGCATCGGGCCGGGAGAGGCGCGCGAGCGGTCGCCTTCGACGCTGACCATGCTGCCCCAGAAGGCGCCGCCTGGCAGGGGCGAGCGTGCATCCAGCATGACACAGAGCGCGTCGGCGACGTCGATGTCGCGCCGTTCCGCGCCGACCGAGAAGTCAAAGCGCGTCTGCGGGGGCGCTGCTTCGGCGGCTCGGACAAGGCCGACCGCGAAGTCGCGCACTGGCAGCCAGTCGCGCACCGTCTCGCCTCCGTTGGGCAGGACAAAAGGCCGGCCCGACAGGATCGAAGCGATGAGGCGGGGCAGGAACGCCGTGTCGGCCTGGTAGGGTCCGAACACCTCGCCGGCAACGCAGGTCACGACCGGCATGCCATAAGCGCGCGACCAGGAATCAATCAGCGCGCCGGCGGTGAAGCGGGCGGCCTCCACCGGTGTTGGCGTGCCGGGATCGTCGGCCTCCGCGCGGATGGCGTGGACGAAGCGGAAGCGGGCGCGATCCTCGACCGAAAGCTTCTCATAGTGGGCGCGGCTGGCCTCGAGAATGGCGAACGCGCCGGAGACTTCGCTGTCGAACAGTCGGGCGGCGTCTTCTTCCGCTCCGCCGGCAAGATGGATCACCGCGTCCGGCTTGAATTCGCGGAAAACGGCGCGCATGAGCGAGCGGTCCGAGATGTCGGCTTCGATGCGCGCATAGCCATCGCGCCCGGCTACCGAGGCGAGCGAATGAACAGGATTGGCCTTGCGCCGGCGATCGAGATTGAGGATCTGGTCGCCGCGCTCAGCCGCGTAGCGCACGACAGCAGAGCCGACGAATCCGCAACCGCCTGTGACGAGCACACGCATGATGGACCCAGCCTCCAACCGTTAAGGGCTAGGTTAAGCCGGGTTGACGAGGAGTTAACGGATTGCCCTCCCTCGTTAAATCGCGCCTAGAGGGGCGGTGCGTTGGGGTTGGGCGGGGCGTCCTGGATCAGTTTCCAGATCTCGGGATAGGGCTGTTCGACCACTTTGGATTTGTTCGAGAAGAACATGGTCGGGCGTTTTGCCGGGTCGAACTTCGGCCATTTGGGCAGGCCCGCTGCGCCGTTTGGATCGCCGGTTGTGGCGAAACTCACCCAGGTCGCGCTCATCATCTTGCCCATGGCGAAATCGTCGGGCGTGGCGCCGGCAAATAGCGGCGCCTCTTTCACATTGTCCATGATGTAGGGCAGTTCGGACGTGTGCGGCGCCTTGAGGATGAAATTGTCGGGGGGCAGGTCATGCGCGAACACGTAGGCGAAGACGGGCGCCGGCTGCGCCGACTTGCGCGACGCCAGCATGTGGTGCGAGCGCAGCGAGTTCACCGTTCCGGTCACCTGCATCAGGATGTATTTCGGCGGGTAGTCGGGGAACTGTCTTTTGAAGGCGTCGACAGCGATTTGTCCCTTTCCCGGGAAGGAGCGGTCAGCCGCCGCAATGCAGTCGGCGTCGGTCGTTCCGGCCCATTTCGGATTGCCGACATTATAGAGTGTCTGCTCGTCCTTGGTGTGGCCGATCATCAGCGGGATGTTGGCGGCCTGCTCCGGCGCGCCTGGATCGAATGGATGGCGCGTCAGCCATTTGTCGTCGAGCGATGGCGAGAAACGGTTAGCGCCCATGGCGGTTGCCGCGGCGAGAATGTCGGCAGTTGGCATTGCCGCGAGTTTGGTAGCTGCGTCGGCCGGCGCGATGTTGAGCTTGGCGAGGAGTTCGCCGGCGGTCTTCGCGGCTGTTTCCTTCGGTGTCGAACGCAGTCCAGCGCCGGACTGGATCACCGCCTTGTGGAACAGGCCCTTGGCCGAGGGCATCGCTAGCAGAATAGAAACTTTTCCGCCGCCGCCTGACTGGCCAAAGATAGTGACGTTGCCCGGGTCGCCGCCGAACTGCGCGATGTTGTCCCGAACCCACTTCAACGCCATCACAATGTCGGCCATGCCGGCGTTGGCCGAGCCGTCGAAGCCCGGCACGCCCGCGCTGTCGAGCCCGAGATAGCCAAAGACGTTCAGGCGGTGGTTCACGCCCACCGTCACGACGTCGTGGTTCTTCGCAAGGTTATGGCCGCGATAGATGTTGAGCGCCGCCTGGCCGTAGCTGAAGCCGCCGCCGTGCAGCCACACCATGACAGGCATCTTCTTGCCCGTCGGGCCGGTGTGCCGCGTATAGACGTTGAGGACGAGGCAGTCTTCGTCGCCTTCCGGCTTGTCCTCGGCGGGCGGTTTGTAGGCTTCGGTCATCGCCGGGCCAACGGCGCCGGGATAGGCGGCCGCGCCAGCGCCAGCGCGCATCTGCACGGCGGCTTGGCCGTATTTCTGCGCGGTTGTCTCGCCTGTCCAGCTCTGGACCGGCTGCGGCGCCTGGAAGCGCAGCTTGCCGAGCGGCGGCTGGGCGTAGCGAACGCCGCGGAATTCATAGACGCCGTCCTCCATCACGCCGCGCAGCTTGCCGTTGGTGGTGGAAACGGGCGTCGCCTCTGCGGTCGGCGCAGCCTCGGCAATCAGGTTCAAGCAGACGGCAAGGCCCGCCATCGTGGCGCCGCCCATCAGCACGGCGCGGCGGCTGAGGTTGAAGTCGGTTTTCATCTGTCTCTCCCCACGAGTGCCGGCGTCGAACGCCGACTATTTTGAACGCTTGAAAGTGTAGAGCATGTTGTCGAGCCCGAGCATGATGGTGTTGGCGTCGAGCATCGGAAAATCCAGCGAGACGTCGTTGTCGCCTGCCGCGCAGCTGAAGTTCATGCTGGTGATGTCGCCTGTGATGTCGAAGCCAAGCGATTTTGCGGTCGCGTCGGCGTCCGGCAATCCGCCTTCAAACAGGCCGCGCGGTTCGGTGACCGAGACGGTGTATTTCGGCTTGTCGCAGGTGAGGATCGGAGGGCCGGAGGATTTGGCGGCCGCAAACGTGATCGTGCCGATTGCGGGATCGGCGGCCGGCGCGTCGCCCTTCTTGTCCCACCAGGGCGCGACTCTTGCGTCGGCAAGCGTCCATGTCCCGAAATAGGGGCTGGACCCTTGTGTGGGTTCGCTGTCGACGTCTTTTGCAGCCGCCGCCGGCTTGTCGCTGTTCGGCGCAGCCGCTGGCGAGCAGGCCGCAAGAGCTATCGCCATGGCCGCAAGCGCTACCCTCACTCTGCCGCCGCTCCGGCATGAGAGTTCGCCGGCTCGGGCGTGAGCGAGAACTGGCGGGCGAAATTGCCAAAGTAGAAGGCGTCCTTCAC
>DASZSI010000311.1:0-5154 GCA_035548775.1 Hyphomonadaceae bacterium | reverse complement strand
TGTCGGCGGCGCCAATGCGCATGTCCTGCCGACACCGATGATGAACATCATCAATGGCGGAGCACACGCGGACAATCCGATCGACTTCCAGGAGTTCATGATCCTGCCGGTCGGCGCGACGACGTTCGCCGATGCGCTGCGCTGTGGCGCCGAGGTATTTCACACGCTCAAGAAAGCGCTGTCCGCCGCTGGCCACAACACCGGCGTGGGCGACGAAGGCGGCTTCGCGCCGAACCTGAAATCGACCGACGACGCGCTGGGCTTCATCATGAAGTCTATCGAAGCGGCGGGTTACCAGCCTGGCGAGGATGTCGTGCTGGGCCTCGATGCGGCGTCGACTGAGTTCTTCAAGAAGGGCAAGTACGAGATGGAAGGCGAGGGCAAATCCCTCGGCTCGCAGGAGATGGCGAAGTATCTCGCCGATCTCGTCTCGCGCTATCCGATCGTGACGATCGAAGACGGCATGGCCGAGGATGACTGGGAGGGCTGGATCGCGGTGACCCAGGCGATCGGCTCGAAATGCCAGCTCGTGGGCGACGACCTGTTCGTCACCAATACGCGCCGCCTGGCGCAAGGCATCGAGCGTGGCGCGGCCAACGCTATCCTCGTGAAGGTCAACCAGATCGGATCGCTGACCGAGACGCTCGAAGCCGTCCAGATGGCTCAAATCAACCGCTATGGCGCGGTGATGTCGCACCGTTCGGGCGAAACGGAAGACTCGACCATTGCGGACCTGGCGGTGGCGACGAATTGCGGGCAGATCAAGACTGGCTCGCTGGCGCGTTCGGACCGGCTCGCGAAATACAACCAGCTGCTTCGCATCGAGGACGAACTGGGCTCGGCCGCCCGGTATCTCGGCCGCGCCGCGATCCACGGATAGACGCCAAAGCGCGCAACTGAGAGGTAAAGTCGACCTCCCTGAACGGCAGGCTTGCGGGGAGGCGTCGAAGGGCGCAGAGGCAACCCTGGATGGTCAGGGAGTCGAGCCATGCGCTGGCGAGTAGGCGTTGTTGCGGCGTTGGCCTTGCACGCGATTTCGAACGCGGCCGCGCAGACCTACCAGCCGCCGCGCACCGCTGACGGCCACCCCGACCTGCAGGGCACCTGGGGAACGGGGTTCTTCACGACGCTGCAGCGTCCGCCGGGCGTCAAGGACCTTGTGGTCAGGGGTGATGCCGCCAAGGCGATGGCGAAGGATGCGCTGGCGCATATCCCGAAGGTCGTGGATCCGGATGCCAACTTCATCCAGGGCTTCCAGCTTGCGGTGGTGAAGGGCGAGTCGCGTACGTCGCTGATCGTGACGCCTGATGATGGACAGCTGCCGCTGACAGCCAAGGGCGCTGAGGTGGTTAAGCACATCGAGGACCAGTGGAAGCGTTCCTACGATAACATGGAGGAGCGCGATAACTGGGAACGCTGCATCATTGGCGGAGGGCAGGCCCCTACGCGGCCACAGAACGGCTACACGCCGATGCAGATCGTTCAGACGCCCGACTCCATCGTGATGATGACGGAGGATGTCGGCGGCCTGCGAGTGATCGACATGACGGGTAAGCTGAAGCCGCCGGCCGCGCTGGTTTCGCATGAAGGCTATTCGCGCGGCCATTGGGAAGGCGACACGCTGGTGGTGGAAACCACGAACATGCGCGCCGACGACATCTATCGTGGAACCGTAGACACAACGATCATCGTGGGCCCGAAGAGCCATGTAATCGAGCGCTATACGCGGGTATCCGACACCGAGCTGGTCGAGCAGTTTACAGTCGAGGATCCGGACTATTACTCAAAGCCCTGGCTGGCGGAGTTTTCGCACACGCGTACGGACAAACCGACCTACGAGTATGCCTGCCATGAGTCCAACTACGCACTGGTCAACATCTTCACGGCGGCGAGGATTGGGCGGCAGAACGCGCCGCCGGCTGCAGAGGCGAAGGCGGCGGTCAAGGCCCCTGCAAAGGCAAAACCGAAAGCCAAGAAGACCTGAGGCTCAGGGCGCCGGGCTGATTTCGTCGATATGGGTCTGGACGTCCTCATCATAGCCGACCGTGACGGTCTGGCCGTTGGCGGCGACAACTGCTGGTTCGCTGACGAAAGCCTCAAACTCGTAGGTCTTGCCTGCGCTATCGGTGACGACAAGCTTGTCGGGCAGATCGCCGTGGGAGAGTTCCTTCACGCCCGTCAGCTTGCCCGTGACGCTCAGCTTGGGGTTGGACGCCGGATCGCCCGGTTCGTGATGAAGCACGTCTTTGCCGTCCACCAGCATGGTCGCCATGTCGAGCTCGGTCTTGCGGGTATAGGAGATGTTCGCGCGCTTGCCGGCCAGCGAGCTGACCTCCAAGTCTGCCGGTTTCTTCACCGCATACTCATTGTTGAACAGCATGGGCACAGCGCCTTTGTTGTCGCCGAGGTCAACCATCAGCGAGGACATTGGATAGCCGGCATCCTCCACCTTCATGATCAACGCGTTGGCCTTGAAGGTTCCGAGCGGATCGCTGGCTGTCGCCGGCGACGTGGCGGGAGGAGCAGGCGCAACCGCGGGCTGGCATGCTGCAAGCGCGAGCATAAGCGCCGCGAACGGCGCGCAACGTAGGCTGGTCATGGTCCCCTCCGGCGCCGTTTCGAATCCCCGACGGGCGCGTTGATCCACAGGTTATGTGGCGACATCGGCCGCCGCAATTGCCGCATGGCAGCGCGTCTGTGGATGCCGCGCCGGTCACGATCCATTCAAGGGTATGCGGTATAGCCAGGGTGGAATCGGTCGCTTGGCCGGTCCTGCGAGGCGCATTGTTCGCCTTGCGAAACCAGCGGATTCACGTCTCGTTAACCAACGAGACCCACTTCTGACCTGAGAGTGGGATGGGGCGTGGTGAGAGGACCGCGGAAGCGGATCTTGGGAATGTTGAGGACGGCAAAAGCCATTCTGCTTCCCGGCGTGATCGTCGCGCTGATCCTCTATTTTTCCTATTGGGCGCTTGCCGGCGACCAGGGCCTGGCGCGCTGGACCAAACTACAGAGCGACGAACAGAAGCTGACCCAGCAGATCGCCGACCTGAAGGCGCAGAGGGATCTGCTGAAAGTCTCTCTCGTGAAACTACGCGACGGAACCATGGACCTCGACTATGTCGAGGAAATCGCCCGGACCAAGATGAGCTATGTCCGGCCGGACGAACTTCTCGTTGCGGTGCGTTGAACCTTTCCCCTTTTGGGTGTTCATACGGGCGACCTGATCCCTAGATAAGTGTAGGGAAAGCAAGGATTCGCCCGATGGCAGCCAAGAAGGCCGCAACGCCCACAGACGCTCCAAAAGTGCGCAAGTCGAAGTCCGGAGAATCCGGCAAGGCGGAACTGCTTCAGTACTACAAGGACATGCTGCTGATCCGGCGCTTCGAGGAGAAGGCGGGCCAGCTTTACGGCATGGGCCTCATCGCCGGGTTCTGCCACCTCTATATCGGCCAGGAAGCGGTCGTGGTCGGCGTGCAGAGCGTGCTCGACCCCGACGACCAGGTGATCACCGGCTATCGCGATCACGGCCACATGCTGGCGACCGGCATGACGGCGCGCGGCGTGATGGCTGAGCTGACCGGGCGCGACACCGGCTATGCCCGTGGCAAGGGCGGCTCGATGCACATGTTCAGCCGCGAGAAGAACTTCTTCGGCGGCCACGGCATTGTCGGCGCGCAGGTGCCGATCGGGACCGGTCTGGCGTTCTCCAACCGCTACAAGGGGACGGACGCCGTGTGCATCGCGTACTTCGGCGACGGCGCATCGAACCAGGGGCAGGTCTACGAAGCCTTCAACATGGCGAGCCTGTGGAAGCTGCCGGTCGTCTATGTGATCGAAAACAACCAGTACGCCATGGGCACGTCGATCGCGCGAGCGTCTGCCGAGACGGAGCTGTTCAAGCGCGGCATCTCGTTCGAGATCCCGGGCGAGATGGTGGACGGCATGGACGTGCTTGCCGTGCGGGCCGCGGCCGCCAAGGCTGTCGAGCGGGCGCGCGAGGGCGAAGGTCCGTACATTCTCGAGATGAAGACATACCGCTATCGCGGCCACTCGATGTCCGACCCCGCGAAATACCGCACGCGCGAGGAAGTGCAGGAGATGCGCGAGCATCACGACCCGATCGAGATGCTGAAGAAGAAGCTGCTGGACGCCAAGCACATCGACGAGGACGGCCTCAAGAAGATCGAGGCCGAGGTGCGTGAGGTGGTGAACGACAGCGCGCAATTCGCGCAGGACAGCCCGGAGCCCGATCCCGCCGAACTGTGGACGGACGTGCTTGTGGAGGGGCGAGCGTGAAATTATTCCTCGCAGGCCTATTGATTGGAACAACCTTGTCGATGTCGGCCCTGGCACAGACGCCGTCGCTCGCAGACAGCATCCGGGTGGCATTGTTCCTCGACGGTCACATCGAGATAGACGGCGCTCGCGTTGAGCTTGGCAATGCGTCTGCGAAGCTGAAGGCCTCAGCAACGCAGCATCATGTAGTTCGCTGGTATCGCGAGCAGACGCCCAATGGCGCTCCGTCGCCGGCGCAAGAGAAGGTTTTCAAGCCGCTACTGACCGCGGTGGCTGATCTCGGCCTTCCGATTAGCTTCACAAGCAAGCCTGACTTCTCCGACGTCGTGAAACTCAACTAGCAAGTGCGACAGCCATGACCGACATCCTGATGCCCGCGCTGTCGCCCACCATGGAGGAGGGCAAGCTGGCCAAGTGGCTAGTGAAGGAAGGCGACAAGGTGAAACCCGGCGATGTGATCGCCGAGATCGAGACCGACAAGGCCACGATGGAAGTCGAGGCGGTCGATGAGGGTGTGATCTCGTCCATCGTCGTGCCTGCGGGAACTGAGGGCGTGAAAGTCAACGCCGTGATCGCGCAGATCAATGGCGATGCGGCCGCGCCGAAGAAAAACGGGGCGCCGGACCGCAGCCCGGCAAAGTCGACGGAGGCGCTCAAAGATGCCGGGCAGGGGCCCGGCGCTCCCGAACAGAAGGCCCGTAACGATGGACACAGGTTGCGGGCGCCAGAGCAGAAGACGGCTGCGGCCGAGGGGCTGCATGATCCGACGCTGCCGGAAGGCGTCACCTACACCAAGACAACGGTGCGCGATGCGCTGCGCGACGCGATTGCCGAGGAGATGCGGCGCGATCCGAA
>DASZSI010000310.1:0-10791 GCA_035548775.1 Hyphomonadaceae bacterium | reverse complement strand
TCGGGACTGTGATAAGGCGCGCCGGCGCCGACATTGGGGATCGGGACCATGCCGGTGATGACCACGCGGTCGCGTCCGGACGGCGGCTCGGGAAGCTGCGGCGCGGCGGACTGGCTATCGGCCGGGATAGCGGCTGACGAGGCATCCTCGGCCGGCACGATGATCTCCGGTTCCCCGTCGGGCTCGACAGGCACGCGGATCAAGGGCGGGTCTTCTACCGTCGCCGGAGGCTGGGCTAGAGCTGGATGCGAGGCAGACAACAGGAGGGCGGCGGCAAGCGCCATGCGTCCGCCCTTCATCGGCCTGTCACGCATCGGCCCGCCATGAATCGGCTTCGGCATTTCAGATCAGACCCTTGGCCTTCATGCTGACCGTCTCCCTCGCCCCGACAACGAGATGGTCGTGCACCTTGATCTCCAGAGCGGCCAGCGCCTTTTCGATGTCGCGGGTGAGATCGATGTCCGCCCGGGAGGGCGTGGGATCGCCGCTGGGGTGGTTGTGCACGAGGATGATGGAGGAGGCGGCCAGCTCCAGCGCACGCCGGGCAATCTCTCGCGGATAGACCGGCGCGTGATCGACGGTTCCACGGCCAACGACCTCATCAGCGATCAGCTTGTTCTTGCGATCGAGATAGAGGACGCGCGCCTGTTCGGATGTTTCATGCCGCAGGGCGAGCTTAACGTAGTTGAGCAGGGCGGCCCAGTTGGAGATGACGGGGCGATCCTTCACTTCATCGCCGGCGGCGCGCTGAAGAAGGAGATGCGATGCGCGAATGTAAGAGGCTGCAGATTCGCCGATACCGGTGATTTCCATCAGTCGCTCGGGCGAGGCGGCAAGCGCGCCGGAGACCGAGCCGAACCTTGCAATCATCTCCTTGGCGATCGGCTTTACGTCTATGCGCGGAATAAAAGCGCAAAGAAGAAGCTCAAGCAGTTCATAGTCCGCAAGATGGGAGCCGTCGCCTTCCAGCACGCGCTGGCGAAGGCGGTCGCGATGGCCGTGATAGTGTTTGACCGGCCCCTCGGCTGCTCCCGTCTTCCTGGCTTTCCCCCCGTCCGCCATGGCCCCGATCAGGCCTTCGAAGAACTTGTCTGACCCGGCTTTGCGTGAGGCGTATGAAGGCCGGTGGGCGAGAGCGTGAATATCTCGACGCCGGTTTCAGTGACGCCGACCGAATGCTCGTACTGCGCCGAGGGGGAACGATCGCGCGTCTTCGCCGTCCACCCATCCGCCATCAGGACCACGTCGCGGCGACCAAGATTGATCATGGGCTCGACGGTGAAGATCATGCCTGGCAGGAGAGGCTCGCCCTGCCCGCGTCGGCCGAAGTGAAGGATGTTCGGCGCGTCGTGGAAGATACGGCCGAGGCCATGGCCGCAGAACGCGTCGACGACCGAATAGCCCTGCCGCTCGGCATGTTCCTGGATCGCGGCGCCAATATCGCCTAGCCGCGCGCCCGGTTTGATGGCCTCAATGCCGCGCATCATGCACTCGTAGGTCACGTCCATCAGGCGCACCGATTTGCGCTTGGGTTCGCCCACCGCGTACATGCGGGAGGTGTCGCCATGCCAGCCATCGACGATCACCGTGACGTCGATGTTGACGCAGTCGCCGTCCTTGAGAACGCGCTGCGGGCTGGGAATGCCGTGGCAGACCACCTCGTTGATCGAGGTGCAGACGGTGTGGCGGTAGCCCTTGTAGAACAGGCAGGCGGGCAGCGCGCCGCGGGCGAGAATGAACTCGCGGGCCAGATCGTCGAGCGCGCCGGTCGTTACACCTGGGACCACGTGCGGGACCAGCATGTCGAGACATTCGGCGGCCAGTCGACCGGCCTTGCGCATGCCTTCGAAGCCCTCGGGCCCGTGCAGCTTGATCTGCCCGGTGTTGCGCACGGGCGCTTCGGCGGCGTCAACAAAACTCATCATCATCTCGAAGTCCTGGGGCGAATTCCTGGGCGGACTCCCGGAACCGGGGCGGCGCCTCTTCATCCATTCTAGCACGCGCCGTCAATGTTGCGAATGTGGCCGTCAATCCAGCGGATTTGCCGGGTTTCCGGCCTAGTTGAGCTTGGCCCGGCGGCGCGGCGGCTCGGGCGCGAGAGCCTTGGGGATGGGCATGGCGGGAACGCCTTCCTCGATCAGCTCCTTGGCCACGTCTGGCTCGACCTCGCCCCACACCGGGCGATGCTCGATCTCGCCATAGTACATCGAGCGCGCCTGGTCGGCGAACTTATCGCCGACATAATCGTGGGTCTTGGCGATGTGCTGGCGAATCTCGCCGGCCATTCGGGCGGCCGCAGCTTCTTCCGACTCGCGCTGGGGAGCGGAGGAACGCACCGCCGGCGCCATGATCTGCTTGCGCACGTCGTGGCTGCCGCACACCGGACATTCGACCAGCTTTTTCTTGCGCTGGACGTCATACGCCTTCGAGTTCGAGAACCAGGCCTCGAACTTGTGTTCCCCCACGCATGCGAGAGAATAGCGGATCACGTCACTTGTCCTTTCGTTCGTTCAAGCTGCCTCGGCTTCGGCCAGCAAGGGATCAAGCTGGCCGTCGGCGTCGAGATCGTGGATTTCGTCCGAGCCGCCGACATGGCGGCCATTGATGAAGACCTGCGGATAGGTTGTGCCGCCTTCGCTGCGCTGGATCATCTCCCGCCGCAGGGCCGGATCATCGCCGGCGTGATACTCCTTGAAGTGCACGCCCTTCGAGGCAAGCAACGCCTTGGCCCGCGTGCAGTAGCCGCAGTATTCCCGTGTGTAGATCTCAACCCGCGCCGTCACCGGCAAACTCCATCCTGCGATGTCCAGGCCAATCCTGCCGTCAATCCTGCCAGCAATCCTGACGGGGAGTGTCTGAACAACTGCCAAATAGCAAAGCCTGGAAACTCTGGAATCGTTCCAAAACTATATGGGCAGGCTGCGGGGCGCTGCAACTCGCGCCAAAGTGAGCACATCGACGCATCTTGCCCCTGCGCGCAGCAATACTTGGGAACAGGCCTCGGCAGTCGCGCCGGTGGTCAAAACATCATCGACCAGCAAGATTTTCTGATCCTTGATCTTGGCCTTTTGGCCCTTCCGGACCCGGAAGGCGCCCTGAACGTTGCGTCGGCGTCCCTCCGCCGAAAGGCCGCCCTGAGTTGGCGTGGCCCGGGCTCGTTTGAGCAGCCCAACCGACATCGGCTTGCCGGAAGCGCGTGAAAGGCCGGCAGCCAGCCAGACCGACTGGTTGAAGCCGCGCCGGACCAGGCGGAAGTAATGCAGCGGCACCGGGACAATCAGATCGGCGTCTGACAGAAGGTCCCGTCCGGCCGAGGCCATCCAACCCGAGAGCAGAGACAGGCCGTCGCGCCTGCCCTGATATTTGAGGGCGAGGACAAGGTCGCGCGAGACATCGCCATAGATCAGCGCGGCGCGGGCGCGATGGTAGACGGGAGGGCGGGCAAGGCAGGCGCCGCACACCTGGTTTTCGTCAACCGCAATCTCGAACGGCGTTCCGCAGCGGGCGCACAGGGGATCGGATAGGAACTGGAGCTTTGACCAGAGATTTGGCTCGAGAGCGCCGGGGCCGGGCACTTCTCGGCCTGTGATGAGGGACCGCTGGGGCCATATGAGGCCAGCCACCACGTCCAGCCGGTTTCGCTTGCGGCGCGGCTTATGCGGCGGCGGCTGATCCGCTACACGGTCCTGCGATGACGTCCCCACCCTCTCCCCCAACGCCGCGCCCGGCCGCTCACGATCCGATGCGCATATTCGACCGGCGGCTGCACGCCAGAAGGCTGGCGCGGGCAACGGCCGGATACGGGGCCTATTCTTTCCTGAAACAGGCGGCGGCGGAAGACATTGTCTTGCGCTTGTCGGCGATTAATCGCCGGTTCGAGCGCGTGCTTGATCTTGGCGCGCACGACGGAACGCTGGGACGGGCCTTGAGGAGCGATCCCCTCGTAGCCGACCGGATCGGCGACATCGTTTCGAGCGATCTTTCGCCCGCGTTTGCAAAACCGCCGCTGGGCGTTGTCGCGGACGAGGAGGCGCTACCGTTCGCCGAAGCCTCGTTCGACCTGGTGGTGTCGGCGCTATCGCTGCACTGGGTCAACGATTTGCCTGGCGCGCTGATCCAGATCCGGCGGGTGCTGAAGCCGGATGGATTGTTCATTGGCCTGGCGCTGGGCGGGCGCACGCTGACCGAGTTGCGCCAGTCGCTGCTGGCGGCGGAGGAAGAGGTGCGCGGCGGCGCCGCCAACCGCATCTCGCCCTTCATGGACGTGATCGACGGCGCGGGGTTGATGCAGCGCGCGGGCTTTTCAATGCCAGTCGCCGACAACGATGCGCGCACGGTGCGCTATGCCAATCCGCTGCGGCTTCTAACCGACCTCAAAGGCATGGGCGAGACTGCGGCCTTCGTGAGTCGCGACACGCCGCCGCTCACGCGGTCGATATTGATGCGAGCGATGGCGATCTACGCGGAGCGCTTCTCCGACCCGGATGGCCGCGTGCGCGCGACCTTCGAATTTATCGCGCTGTCAGGATGGGCGCCTGGACCGGACCAGCCCCAGCCAAAGCGTCCAGGCAGCGCGACCGTGCGCCTTGCCGATGCGCTGGGAACCAACGAAGTCGCCGCCGGGGAAAAGACCGGGCCGCAGCCAAGGCTGCCTGGGAAGCGTTAGCTTCCCCAGACCTGCTGGCTCACGTTCGTGTACGAGCTGTTCGCCGATTGGCCGAGCGTCGTGATGCCGCCGACAACCGCGATACAGATGATGCCGGCGATGAGAGCGTATTCGATCGCCGTGGCGCCCGATTTTTCGCGTGCGAACTTGAGGATGGATTTGAACAAGGTCATGCGCGTCCCGCCTTCGTCCAGTCTATGAAACGCTCGAACAGGGGAAGATCGGCCTCCGGCGCCGGATAGCGCCCAATCTCGTCAGCCGACACCCAGGCGAGCTGTTGCCCTTCGCGAGGTAGTGCCTCCCCCTCCCATTTCCGGATCAGGAACACCGGCATCAGGAGATGGAACTTCTCGTAGTCGTGCGAGGCGAAGGCGAACGCTTCGAGATCGCTCTCGGACACGCCAATCCCAAGCTCCTCACGTAGTTCGCGGACCAGCGCGCCCTTCGGGCTTTCGCCGGATTCGATCTTGCCGCCTGGGAATTCCCAGAGACCAGCCATCGTCTTTCCCATGGGCCTCTGCGCAAGAAGCAGCCGCCCATCGCTCCGCACTAACGCCGCCGCGGCGACTATCACCAACGGTCTTGCGCGGGAGTCTTGTGTCATGACGAGGTGTGGATGCCGTTCATTACGACGGCTAACTTCTGTAGGCGCCGTTAATCTTCACATAACCGTCCGTGAGATCGCAGGTCCAGACAGTGGCTTTGCCGCGCCCGACGCCGACATCCACGAGGATACGGATTTCAGGACCCTGCACTGCCTCGGTCGCCCTGGCTTCCGAATAATCGGGGGACCGGCAGCCGTCGCGGGCCACCAGGTGGTCGCCGAAATGGATTTCGAGCCGGTCACGCTCCACCGGTTCGCCGGCCTTGCCGACCGCCATGACCACGCGACCCCAATTGGCGTCGCCGGCGGCGAGCGCCGTCTTCACCAGCGGCGAGTTGGCGATCGATGCGCCGATTGCTTTCGCGGACTTGTCGCTGGCGGCGCCCGTGATCTCGATCTCGATCAGCTTGGTCGCCCCTTCCCCGTCACGGACGATCTGGAGGGCAAGGTCCTTCAGCACGCGGTGCAAGGCTTCGCAGAAGCCGGCGAGGCGCGGATCGTCTGGATTGTCGATCGGCTCGCCACCGGCTGCCCCCGTCGCAAACAGCATGAGCGTGTCGGAGGTCGAGGTGTCGCCGTCGACCGTGATGCAGTTGTAGGTGAGGTCCGCGTATTTCGCGATCAGGGCCTGGCACACCCGCGGCGTGAGGGCGGCATCGGTGAAGACGTAGTTCAGCGTCGTCGCCATGTTCGGCATGATCATGCCGGAGCCCTTGGCAAAGCCCGCGATCGCAACATTGCGACGATTGAGATCCGCCGTCTCGCCTGCCGCCTTGGCGAAGGTGTCGGTGGTGCGGATCGCGTTGGCGGCCTTTTCCCAGTCCGGCGCCGCCAGCTTTTCCCAAGCGGCGCCGACACCGTCGGCGACGACATTCGGGGCCAGTGGTTCGCCGATAACGCCGGTGGCCGCGAGGAAGACCTCATGGGCTGGGCAGCCTGACATTTTGGAAGCCATGGCGACGGTGGCGCGGTTCTTGGCGAGGCCTTTCTCGCCGGTGAAAGCGTTTGAATTGCCGGCGTTGACCACCAGCACCTGCGCCTTGCCGCCTGCAGCTTTCAGGGCCTCCCGGCACCAGTCGACATCAGCCGAGCGGGTCTGCGAGATCGTGAAGACGCCGCCTGCGGCAGCGCCGGCTGGAAAGTGAACCACAAGAAGGTCATCGCGGATGCGGCCCTTGTAGAGACCCAGGGCGTGGGTGGCGATGCGCATGCCGCCAACCTTGGGCAGGTTGGGGAACCGCTCGGGCGCGAGCGGCGAAACGGGCAGATCCATCGAGCTCACGGGGACGGTCTTTCTTGCGTGATCTTATTGGGGTGAAGCGGGCGGCGCGGCAGGCGGCTGGGCGCCGGGTCGGCTTTCGCTGACGGGTCCAGAGGGCTGCTGCGGCTGAGGAGATGCTGCCGGCTTCGCCGAGGGTGTGGTGGGCGCTGTCGCTGCAGGCTTCACTGCGGCCGGCGCTGGCGATGACGCAGGCTTGGCGGTTGTGGGCTTGGCCGGGGCGGGCTTCGCCGGCGCAGGAGCGGCGCCGGGTTTTGCTGGCGCTGGCGTTGGCGGCCTAGCGTCGGCGGCAGGCGCGGAGGCTTCCGGCGTCGGGCTGGCGACCGGTGGAGGCGGCGCGGCCTTGGCGTCATCCGGCGGCAGCGTGAAAGGATCGACATCCAGCGTCGAATTGCGCGGGCTGGTGTGCTTCTCGATCTTCGCCTCGGTACGCAATTGTTTGAGCACCTCGTCCATCTGCATCAGGGTGAGATGCTTGAGGATCGGATCGCGCAGGTCCTCCATGGTCGGAGGCGCTTCCTTGCGCCGCTCGTCGATCTTGATGACGTGCCAGCCCTGCTGATCCTCGAACGGCTTCGAGACACCGCCCGTGGCGGTTTCCTTCATCGCCTTGGCGAATTCCGGGGTGGCTTCATCAGCCGTCATGTAGCCGAGATCGCCCCCGTCCATCTTGGTGGCGTCGTCGGCGGACAGTTTCGAAGCCACAACGGCAAAGTCGGCGCCGGATTTGAGCTGGGCGGCGATCTTGTCGATGTCGTCCTTCGACTTCGCGAGAATGTGACGGATGTGGGCTTCCTCGCCCAGTTCGAAGATCGCGATCTGGGCGTCGTACATCTTCTTGACCGCCGCCTCGTCGACCTTCTCCTTCACGACCTGGTCGACCAGGATGTTGGCGAGGATGTTCTCGCGAGCCGTCTCCAGCCGGTGACGCGCCATCGCGTCTTCATCCAGGCCGCGAGACTTGGCCTCAAGGGCAAGGAGTTTGATGTCGATCAGCTTGTCCAGCACCTCATTGAATTCGGCCGAGTCGACCTCCAGCCCCTTGCCGTCCGGGCCGGTCAGGTCCTCCATTTCGGCTTCCATGAGGACGTCGGAGACATAGATCTGTTCGCCGTTAACCACTGCGGCCACAGCGGACGCGTCGGCGGTTGCAGCTTCGGCCCCCTTGGCCGCGGGCTTGCCGCACCCCGACAGGGCAAGCCCGAGCGCCAGGGTTCCGGCAGCCCCGACCAAAAACAGGCGATTCCGGACGGCCATGGCGAGGCTCCTCTAGCTGCTTTAAGCAGTTATCAGGCAGTCAGCCCTACCCAGCGTTTGGATTGACACCGGATAGCCCGGTCCTTACGTCTCGCGAACGTGCAAGTCGAGGGAGTTTCCCCAGAGGACCCCGGGCCCTGCGCGGTCGTAGCCGAGGCCGGAAAACTCCCCCGGATACACTATATGACAAGGGGCGCCGCGACGGTCGCGGAAGGCTGGCAGCGGGTAGGCGTTGATGTTCGGAATCGCCCAGAAAATTCTTGGTACTGTCAACGAACGTAAAATCAGACCCTACAAGGCGATCGTTCAGCGCATCAACGCGCTCGAGCCGGTCACCGAGGCGTTGTCCGACGACGCGCTGAAACAGCGCACCCGCGACTTCCGCCAGCAGGTCGCCAATGGCGCTTCGCTCGACGACATCCTGCCGGAAGCCTTTGCGACGGTGCGCGAGGCGTCAAAGCGCGCCCTTGGCCTGCGGCATTTCGACGTTCAGCTGATCGGCGGCATGGTGCTGCACGCCGGCGGCATTTCCGAGATGCGCACTGGTGAAGGCAAGACGCTGGTCGCGACCGCGCCGGTCTATCTCAACGCGCTCGAGGGGCGCGGCGTGCACGTCGTGACTGTCAACGACTACCTCGCCAGCCGCGACGCGGACTGGATGGGCAAGGTCTACCGCTTCCTCGGCATGTCGGTCGGCAAGATCGTGCACGGCCTCGACGACTCGCAGCGCCGCGCGTCCTACGCCTGCGACATCACCTACGGCACCAACAACGAATTCGGCTTCGACTACCTCCGCGACAACATGAAGTATTCGCTGGCCGACATGGTCCAGCGCGGCCACAGGTTCGCGATGGTGGACGAGGTCGACTCGATCCTGGTCGATGAAAGCCGCACGCCGTTGATCATCTCCGGCCCGACTGACGACCGGTCCGAGCTCTATCAGGCGATCGACGCGATCATCCCGCAGTTGCAGGCGAGCGACTACACGCTCGATGAGAAACAGCGATCTGTGGTGTTCTCGGAGACCGGCAACGAAAAGATCGAAGAGCTGATGGTGCAGGCCGGCATCCTGCAAGGTTCACTCTACGAGCCGGCCAACATAACGCTGGTGCACCACGCCAACCAGGCGTTGCGCGCCCACAAGCTGTTCCAGAAGGACAAGGACTACATCGTGAAGGGCGGCGAAGTGATGCTCATCGACGAGTTCACCGGCCGCATGATGCAGGGCCGCCGCCTGTCCGAGGGCCTCCACCAGGCAATCGAGGCGAAAGAGAAGACCAAGATCCAGCCCGAGAACCAGACGCTGGCCTCGATCACCTTCCAGAACTATTTCAGGCTCTACGACAAGCTGGCGGGCATGACCGGCACGGCCTCGACCGAGGCCCAGGAATTCCAGGACATCTACAAGCTGGAAGTGACCGAGATTCCGACCAACAAGCCGGTGAAACGGCTTGACGAAGACGATGTGGTCTATCGGACCGCCAAGGAAAAATACAAAGCCATCATCGCCGACATCAAGGATTGCGTGCGCCGCAAGCAGCCGGTTCTGGTCGGCACGGTGTCGATCGAGAAGTCCGAGGTTCTGTCGAACCTTTTGGCGGCCGAGAAGGTGCCCCACCAGGTTCTCAACGCCCGCCACCACGAGCGCGAGGCCCACATCATCGCCCAGGCCGGCGTGCCGGGCGCGATCACGGTCGCCACCAACATGGCCGGCCGCGGCACGGACATCCAGCTCGGCGGCAACATCGAGATGCGCGTCGAGGATGAGGGCGCGGAGCGCGCCAAGGCGCTGGGACGCGAACTCAACGACGCCGAGATCAAGGAATTGAAGGCCGACGTCGAGGCCGATGTCGCCAAGAAGAAGGCCGAGGCGCTGGCCGCCGGCGGTCTTTATGTGCTGGCGACCGAGCGACACGAAAGCCGCCGGATCGACAACCAGCTGCGCGGACGCACCGGCCGCCAGGGCGACCCGGGCCGCTCGAAATTCTACATCTGCCTCGAGGACGACCTGCTTCGCATCTTCGCGGCCGAGCGCCTCGACGCCATCATGCGCGGCCTCGGCATCAAGGAAGACGAGGCCATCACCCACAAGTGGATGAACAAGGCGCTCGAAACCTCGCAGAAGCGCGTCGAGCAGCGCAACTTCGAAATCCGCAAGAACCTGCTGAAATTCGACGACGTCATCAACGACCAGCGCAAGGCCGTGTTCGAGCAGCGGATCGAGTTCATGCGCGCCGCGAACGTTTCGGACACCGTGAAGGACATGCGCCATCAGGTCGTCGAGGACATGTGCATCCGCCACATGCCCGAGAAGGCCTATGCCGAACAGTGGAACCTCAAGGACCTCGAGGAAGAGATCGGCGAGACGCTGGGTCTGCAGGTTCCGATCAAGGAGTGGGCGCATGAAGAAGGCGCGGCCACGCCGGAAGTGACGCAGAAACTGATCGCCGCGGTCGATGCTTTCTACGACCAGAAGACGCAGGCCGTCGGAGAAGACCGCATGCGTTGGATCGAGAAACAGATCCTGCTGCAGGAAGTCGATACGCGCTGGCGCGAACACCTGTGGCATCTCGACCAGCTGCGGTCGGTGATTCACCTGCGCGGCTATGCCCAGCGCGATCCGCTGAACGAGTTCAAGAACGAAGCCTTCACCCTGTTCGAGACGCTGCTGGCTGACCTGCGCCGCGCGGTGACCCGGATGCTGATGCGCGGTCAGTTCGTGGTCGAACAACCGCCGGGAGACGATGCCGGGGAAGCCCGCACGCCGCCCGCGCAGATGGCGCGCGGACCTGCTCCGGCGCCGGCGACCGCGACTCCGCAGCCTGCGCAAGGCGCGGCGGCCAAGCCGGCCGACCCGGCCTGGGCCAACACGCCGCGCAACGCCCCCTGCCCCTGCGGGTCGGGCAAGCGCTACAAGAACTGCCACGGCGATGTGACCGCGGCGGCGCGCGCTTAAGCGAAACAACACAGGACTGCTGTCGTCCC
>DASZSI010000309.1:0-9865 GCA_035548775.1 Hyphomonadaceae bacterium | reverse complement strand
CGAGACCTTCACATCGACTACACCACTGCGCGGCGCGCTGTCGGTCCAGTTCGAGGAAAGCGCTGTGATGCGCTCCGGACCGCCCAGGACTGCGTCTGCGGCCGCGTTTTCCGCGGCAGCCGCCTGGTGAGCTGCTTCCGCCGCTGCCGCTTCGTCGCTCTTCAGAAGGGACTTCGGAGGCGTCAGCAGAATGGGCTTTTCAGCAGACTTGGATTCGGCTGGACCGGCAGGCGCCTTTGCAGGAACAGGGACGGCCGCGGGTTTTGCATCGGGTGGCGGCGCCGGCTTGGTAATGTCGGCGACGAGGATGTCCCCTTCCATGAACAGCTTGATCGGCAGCTTGTCCTTCGAGGTTATGGTGACGAGATAACCCTTGTCAGTGTTCTCACCGATGAAGCCGTCCTTTTCAGGCAGGTTGGGCGGCGGGTTGATGTGCAGGTAGGCCAGATCGGCCTTGGCGCGTTTTGCGAACAGGAGTTTCACCTGCCCTTCGCCCTGGCTGACAAGCTTGTAGCTAACTGGCGGTTTGTCCCAGTAGAAGGCGACACGCGAGGAATCGCCGGACGAACTGCCCCGAACTTCGAGGTCCATGATAGCCGGCGGCGGCGGAATGGCCGCGACGCGCTTGGCTTCGGCTTCCGCCGCGCGTTTGGCAACCAGGGGCGAGACGATGTTCGGGGGCATCGTCTTCTGATCATCCGGCACAAGGTCGATCGCAGTGAGATCGACCGACGTCGAAAGATGAAGGCGGGGAACTTGCTTGAGCCCGATGCGGGCGGTCATGCCGTCGGGATCCATGCGCGTGACGGCGGCCCAGCTGGGCAAACCATCCTTGATCGCGTTGAGATTGAGGGAGACCTTCTGATCGAAGGTGAGGATCAAGACCTGGTTTGTGATCGAAGCGCTGACCTTGGGCGCGTTTTCATCACCATCGCCCCACTTGGCCGTGATCCGTCCGTAGCCAGGCGTCTCCTTGAATGAGAGCTGCACCGGCTTGTCCGCCCACGCTGGAGCGGTTGCGGTAAGCGCCGCTGCGCCCGCAACCGTCAGCCGGATCGCCCAGCCTGAAGGGGCGCGCCTTGATGTCACGTCGGAGCCTTCGGCAGGCTATCGAGACCGGCTGGCGGCTTAGCCAAATCCGCAAGCATCTTGGTCAAGGTTTCGGCGCGCTTGGATTGCATCAATGACAGTACCGGGGCGAGCGTCGCGGGTTTCATGCTCTTGGCGACATCGAGCAGAAGCTGGTCATCCAGGCCATTGAAGATCGCCGCTGCATCCTTCGGCTTCATGGTCTCGTAAGTCTTGACCAGGATCGCCATGCGTTCGTCGGCCTTCTGGTCCATCTTTGCCAGTAAAGCCTGCACGTTGGATTCGACTTTCTTGAGATCGCCGATCTGATCCTGCAACTTGCTCTCTGCGGCGGCCGCAGCCTGCTCGCGCGTCTGCACCGCTGTTTCACGGTCGTCGAGCTCCTTGCGGCGAGATTGAAGACTCCGCAGCACGAGAATCTCCTGGGATGAAACGCCCATGTCAGCGGCGGCAGCTTCAAGACCGGGCGTGCACGAGTCGGGCTTGGCGCCGTCGGCAGGCGGAACGCCCTCGCCGACTGGCGCCGGGGCGGGATCAGCGCCGGCAACCGCCGCAGCAGCAGGTCGATCGCCCACGCCTGCGGTCAGGGCAGTTTCCGGCGTCGGCTTGGCTGCCTCGCCGGCGGCTTGGGCCACGGCCTGGGCGATGTCGACGCCCTTGAACGCCAGCGCGCCGATACTGACGGCGACCACCGCGGTGAAGACCTTTACGTTGGTCGCCATGTCCCAGCTCCCTAGAGCACGCTGCGGCGGCGAAGCGTAAAGTCGACATTGTCGCGCGGCATATCGCGCGCGTCGCGAACCAACGGCTGGGCCGCCAGCGCTCTTGCCTCGTCGATCTTGGCCTGCAGCTCGCGGCCCGCCGCATCAGCCGATTGACGCAGCGCGGTGACCGCGCCTTGGGCGTGAAGCGCCGACTGCTGCAACTCGCGAGCAGCTTCAACCATGCGGGTATTGCCGGTGCGCAGGGCCTTCAGCTTACCGTCGAGGCGCATGCAATAGATGATGGCGACAAGCAGCAGCGTTGCCAGAATGCCATCCAGCGTCATCGAATAGATGTTCATCGTGCCTCCAGAACGCGCTTCTTGGCCGCGTGGGTAATCGGCGCCTCGATCCGCATCGCGACCTTCTGGCCGATGCGCCCCACCTGTCCGTGAGTGAGATGGATATCGCCGCACATGAGGTGCGCCTTGGAATCCGGCGTGGCGTTCATGACCAGCGTGTCGCCCACGGCGAGGTTCATCATCTTGCCCAGCGGCGCCTTGAACTCGTCGAGCACCACGCGCAGCGTGGTCGGCGCCGACCACAGCTCGGTCGCCAAGTGGCCTTCCCAGATGTTGTCGCGGCCGAACTTCTCGCCCATGAAGTTCTGCAACAGCATCTTCCGGATCGGCTCGAGCGTTGCGTAAGGCAGAAGCAACTCGCAGCGTCCGCCGCGATCTTCCATATCGATGCGCAGCTTTACCAGGATCGCTGCATTGGCAGGCTGGGCGATGGCGGCAAATCGCGGGTTTGTCTCGATGCGGTCGAGTTCGAAATCGACAGCCGTTAGCGGATCGAAAGCCTTCCGCGCGTCGTGGAGGATGACTTCAACCAGCCGCGTGACCAGGACGCGTTCGATCGTGGTGTAGGGGCGGCCTTCGACGCGCATGGCGATCGTGCCGCGTCGGCCGCCGAGCAGCACGTCGACGATCGAATAGATGAGGTTCGAATCAACCGTGAGCAGGCCGAAATTGTCGAGCTGCTTTGCCTTGAACACGGCAAGGATCGCAGGAAGCGGAATCGAGTTGAGATAGTCGCCGAAGCGCATTGACTGGATAGCGTCGAGCGAAACCTCGACGTTGTCGGAGGTAAAGTTCCGCAGGCTCGTCGTCATCAGGCGAACAAGCCGGTCGAACACCACCTCGAGCATCGGCAGGCGCTCGTAGGACACCAGCGCAGAGTTGATCAGCGCACGGATACCATTTCGCTTGGCGCCGTTTTCCTCTTCGAGCGAGAAGCCCAAGAGGCTGTCGATTTCATCCTGGTTGAGGATGCGCTCAGAGCCCACGGCCGCAGCCGCGAGCGACTGGGCAGCCTCGCTTGGCGGGCCCTGCGGCGTTTCAGCCTCCCATGCGCCGTCCGCTGCTCCAGCCGGCTTGCCGGAGCTCATGCTGGCTTCCCAGCCAGCCGCCAGTTCTTCGTCGGTGGTGTCCTGAGCCAAACGCGTCCCCTACTGGATCAGCATGCCCTGGATCAGCACCGCATCGACCTTTTCAGGCGCCATGACAGTGTTGAACCGCTTCAACAGTTCGCGACGCAACCGGAAGGTGCCCTGCGATCCGTTGAGATCCTCGACGCGCAGCTCGCGCAGATAGCTGTTGAGCTGATCCTTGAAGCGCGGCATGTCGTCCGGCACCGAATCGAAAGTCGACTGGTTGCTTGCCTCGAGGACGAGTTCGAGCTCCATGTAGGGTGAACGTTCGCCCTCCACGCCGGCGAGATTCACCACCAGCTTTGGCAACTGGTAGTAACAAGGCCCCTCGCCTTCGCAGTCGAGCGCGTGGCCAACGTCGCCTTCGGCGCCGGCCGTGGCGGTTGCAGCCGCGCCGTGTTCGCCGCCGCCATGTTCATCTTTCTTTTCTGGCGGTTTTTTCTTCTCGGGCTTCTTTTCGCCTTCAGCGCCCGCGTTCTCGGCCGCAGCTGCAGGATGGCCGCCCAGAAGCATGACGGCGGCCGCGCCACCGCCACCGATGACGAGAAGCGCCGGCAGGATAATGAAAAGGACCAGCGTCTTGCCCGACAGCTTCTTCTTGGCGGGAGCGGCGCCTTCCTCGCCTTCGGCAGCCGGCTTTTCGGCCTCTGGCTCCTCAGGCTTTTTAGCCTTTTCCTTCTTCGCCATGGGTTCGGGCTCGTGAATCTCGATCACCTCCGGTTGTCGGAGGACGCCCGGCAAATTCGGCCGCGTATGGTTAAGGATTGGTGGAGATGGGCAAAACCTGCCGGGCGCCGGATGCTTCCAAGGCCGCTCTGTGCGTGGTTCTGGCAATACCCCGTTAACCGCGATTACCCATGATGACCCTGCAATTCATAGGTTCGCTGCATAAGGCGCGAACGAAGGACAGCCTGGCCTGCCAGTCGCCAAAGCGCGCTGCGGGACAAACGGCGGCCCATGGACAATTCATTCCTGGTCGGCCTGTCCGCGCAGCAGGTTCTGCAGCAGCGGATGGACACGACCGCAAACAACCTGGCGAACATGACCACGGCCGGTTTCAAGACCGAGCACTTGGTCATGCGCAAACTGTCGGAGCGACCGGCCGCGGCAAGCGATAGCCCGACCGACATCACGTTCGTCGACGCCTGGCGGCTGCAGCGCGACTTCAGCGCCGGCCCCCTGGAACAGACTGGAAGTCCGCTCGACATGGCGATCGACGGCAAGGGATTTTTCGCAGTCCAGACCGCCGACGGCGAGGCCTACACACGTGATGGCCGTTTCTCGATGGACAACCAGGGCCGCATCGTGACGCGCAACGGCGATCCGGTGATGGGCGAAGGCGGCCCGATCCAGGTCAATCCCAGCGGCGGTCCCATCTCGGTTTCGCACGAGGGCTCGATCTCGCAGGACGGGACCGTCGTCGGCAAGGTCCGCGTGGTGGAGTTCAAGACACCCGGCGGCCTCGAAAAGACCGGCGAGAACTATTGGCGCGCCACGGATGAAACTCCCGGAGCGCCGGAAAACTCTAAGGTGGCTTCAGGCTTCCTCGAAAATTCCAACGTCAACCCGGTCTCCGAACTCACGCAGATGATCGAGATCAGCCGGACCTATGAATCAGTCAGCAAGATGATCGCCCAGTCGGACGAGCTTCGCGGCGATGCGATCCAGAAGCTGGCCAAAGTCGGATAACGCCCCAGGAGGCAAGTAGCTCATGCGCGCCCTTACCACCGCCGCCACCGGCATGCAGGCCCAGCAGCTCAACGTCGAGGTGATCGCGAACAACATCGCGAACATGAATACGACGGGCTTCAAGCGCCAGCGTGCGGAATTCCAGGACCTGCTCTACCAGAACGTCGAGAAGATGGGCGTCACTTCATCCGACGCAGGCACCATCGTTCCGACCGGCGTGCAGGTGGGGTCGGGAGTGAAGTCGGGCTCGGTCTACCGCATCACCGAGCAGGGCGGCCTCAGCCAATCTGAGAATCCTTATGACCTGGCCATCCAGGGCGATGGGTATTTCATCGTACAATTGCCCGACGGCCGCGACGCCTACACCCGCGCCGGCAATTTCTCGTTGAGCCCGGACGGCCAACTGGTGACTTCGGATGGATATGTCGTGTCGCCGGGGATCACGGTGCCGCAGGACGCCGTCGGCGTCTCGATCAACAAGCAGGGCACCGTCGAGGCGATCATGGCCGACGGTTCGGCGCCGCAGAACGTCGGCCAGCTGGAGCTGGCGCGCTTCGTGAACCCAGCCGGCCTCGATGCGATGGGCGACAATAACTTCCTGGAGACGCCGGCTTCGGGCGCCGCCAACCGCAGCCAGCCGGGCCAGGTTGGATTCGGAACGATCCAGCAGGGCTATCTCGAAACATCCAACGTCAACGCAGTTACCGAGATCTCGTCGCTCATCACCGCCCAGCGCGCTTACGAGATGAACTCCAAGGTCATCACAGCGACCGACGAAATGCTGCGCACCACGTCTCAGCTCCGGTAGGCTCATGATACGCGTCGCCCTCCTTGTCATTGTCGCTCTAGTCGCCGCGCCGCTGGCTTCGGCGCAAAAGGCGATCAAGGGCGACTGGATTTCGCTTGGAGACGTGGCGCCTGTGACCGGCGATGCAGCGGGCATACTCATCGGATCTGCGCCGCCCTTGGGGCAAACGCTCGCGCTCGATCCCGCGTTCGTTGTTTCGGTCGCCAAGAAGAATGGCATCATTCTCGCTATCCCGCTCGACCAGCCCATCATGGTGACGCGCGCGAACTCGGGCTCTGCGCCACAAGCCAAAGCCGCCAATCCAGCCCGCCAGGCCAACCCCGCTCCCCAGATCGGCTCGACGAACGGCGCGCCGGCGCAGGTGCTGATTTTTGCCCGCGATGTAGCGCGAGGGCAGAAATTGTCGGACGCCGATCTCGGCTGGGCGGATCCTGCTGACGCCCGCAATCCACGCGCGCTGATGGACCCGACGCTGGCGCTGGGCATGGAAACCAAACGGGCGCTGAAAAGCGGCCAGCCAGTGCTGGCGATGGACCTCAAGCAGCCTTCCCTGGTTCGCAAGGGAGAACAGGTGAAGCTGGTCTACGCGTCGCAAGGCCTTTTGCTCACGGTCCAGGGCGTCGCCCAGGGCGATGCGGCCAAAGGGGAAAGCGTGCGCGTGCTCAACACCTATTCCAAACGCACCGTGGACGCCGTCGCCGACGCCGACGGCATTGCAACCGTATCCCGCAATTAGGAGAGCCCGATGAAGTCTGAGATTGCCTCGCGGGCCCAACTCGGCCTCGCCGCGCTCGGCGTGTCATTGCTCGGCGGATGCGCCGGCCTTTCCGACTCGATTGCGCCGCCGCAACTGACGCCGATCTCCAATCCGGCCACCATCGCCGGCGCCAACCGGGTTTCCATTCCCCTTCCCCCGCCGCGCGCCGAAACATCTGCACCCAACTCACTCTGGCGGACCGGCGCGAGGTCGTTCTTTGGCGACCAGCGCGCCAGCCGCATTGGGGATATCCTGACGGTCAATATCCAGATCGCCGACTCAGCCCAGATCGACAACACCACCGCGCGCAGCCGCACATCTTCCGGCAAGACCGGCGTTCAGGCGCTCCTGGGCTTTGAGAACAACATCAAGAAGGCCCTGCCCGGCACGCCGTCGCTCGATCCGGCGATCAGCGTGAGTGGAGATTCCTCGTCCAACGGCACAGGCTCGATCGACCGCAAGGAGACAGTGAAGTTGACCGTGGCGGCCGTCATCACCGACCGGCTGCCCAACGGCAACCTGGTCATCGGCGGCAGCCAGGAGGTGATGATCAACTCCGAACTGCGGGAACTGAAAGTCTCCGGCGTGATCCGGCCGGAAGACATCGCGTCCGACAATACGATCGAGCACACCAAGATCGCCGAAGCGCGAATTTCCTATGGCGGCCGAGGCGACATCACGCAGGTTCAGCGCGACAAGTATGGCAAGCTGCTTCTCGACAACATCACGCCGTTCTGACGTGGGCGAATCGTCCCGGGCTATTCGGTCGGCAGATTGTCGAGCTTGCCGCCGCGCGCGAGTTTCTTGATCCCGATCCACGCGCCGAGCCCGCAGACGGCGGTAACGCCGGCTAGCAGCAGCATCTCCACGATTTCCCGCAGGGGCGAGCCCATGACATCCAGCCGATGCGGCAGGAGATGCCACCACCGAAAGTCACGCGCGCCGGGATCGGCCACAAATCGCACGTCGCCCGAGTCGGGATCGAGATAGAAGCGAGTGTCGTTCTGCGACGGCACGGTGATCCGCAGCACCGGGAAGTCCGACGCAGCCGCTCCAGGATAATAATACGCATCCCCGGCGGTCATCAGATCCATCCGGTAGGCAGCGCCGTCGCCGGCCAGCAGCGACGCCGCCCGCTTCTGCGCCGCACCGTCAAAGAAGGCGGGTTCGCCCGCTGCGCCCACACGCTTGCGAGTCCCGTCGGCGAAGCGCCACATGAAACCCGAACCCGTCGTAAGTTGCGATAATGAGACTTGTGTTACTTCCGCGGAACTGCCGCGCAGGGCGGCCGCTTGCATCTCGATCGTGGGTTTTGCCTGGTCCCAGGTCGGCGGCTCGCCGGTCAATCGATCCACGGCCTTGCCCGCCTCAGGTCCCGACTCCAGCCAGCCCCAGGGCTGCATCGACGTGAAGCCAGAGAACACCCAGGTCAGCACCAAAATGCCGAACACTAGTCCGATCATGTGGTGCCAGAACTTCGAGCCGCGATAGGGAGAGGCCAGCTTGCCGGTCGAATGCCGACGACGCAGCTGGCGCAATCCCACGAACAAGCCAAGCACCGTAAGGAACGCGCCGGCCAGCGAGGTCCAGATGATGACCTGACCCCAGAGCTTTCCGTCCTTCCGCAGCTCAGTGAAGTAAAGCCAGTGCGGAATCGCGCCGAGCCAGGTCCAGAACCGAAGCGAAGCGGTCGTGCGCTGACGAACCTGGCCGTTGGCTTCGGAGATATAGAGCGTGGTGTCCTCGGCGTCGTTCAGCTTCGCCTGCCAGAGGCTTCCTCCGCGCATGCCCACCGTGAACTCGTCTGGCTTGTCGGCCAGCATCTTGATTGCGGGCTGACCAGAAATTCCAATCCGCTGAGCGTAGGTGCGCGCAACGTTGAGCGCCTCGTCTTTGCTTATTTTCGTGACCGTCTCACCAGTCGACAAGTCGAACAGCCCGCGGCCGTTATCGCCGCGGCTTTCCCCGTTCCACGCCAGGCTGATGACTGGCCGATCCGCCAGCATTTCCATGCGAAGGGAGGAGAGCCTGGCCTGAGCGGGAATATCCGGCAGCTTGATGTCCGCCGGCAGCCGGATCGGCGCGAGACCTTCCGCCCGATAGTCATGCGTCCCCAAGGTCGTCGACGGATAGGGCGACCAGATCATCACGAATCCTGAGAGGCACCAGAGCAGCATCAGCAGCCCCAGCACCACGCCTGACCATCGATGCAGCGCGAACAGGAACCGGATCAGCCTGGCTTTCACGTCCGCTCCCGCGACAGATTCTGGCGCCTCTCCCAATTGTATACAAACCGGAGATTGCGCGCAAAAGCGGGTTTCGAGGTGATCAGGTCAATCGATTGTGGGGAGCCTGATGAGCACGATCAGGCGGCGTCGGACTTCGCAGCCTTGGCCTTCTTCACTTTATTGATCGCGAACTGGCGCTTCAGGCGCGACAGATGGTCGATGAACAGCGTGCCTTGCAGGTGATCCATCTCGTGCTGGATGCACACCGCATACATCCCCTCGGCCCACTCCACGACTTCCTGGCCATTGTAGTCCAGATATTTGATCCTCGCCTTCAGCGGCCGTTCGACCTCGTCATAATAGTCCGGCACGGACAGGCAGCCCTCCTCGTAGGTTTGGGTCTCATCAACCGTTTCGAGGATTTCCGGGTTCACGAAGTAACGCGGCGCAGGCCTTTCGTCTTCCTTGGCGAGGTCCATCACGATGACGCGCAGGGGCACGCCAACCTGTACGGCGGCAAGGCCAATGCCCGGCGCCGCGTACATGGTCTCCAGCATGTCATCCATCAGCTTGCGGGTGTCGTCGGTGACGGCATCGACGCGTTTGGAAACCTGTTTCAGGACAGGGTCCGGAACGGTGAGGATGGGGCGGATGGCCATGACGGCTAGCTATGGATGAGGCTGCTTGCCGTCAAGTGAACGAGCCCGTGAGGCGTGCTCAAGCCGGCCGTTACACCCGCTTGCGCGGGCTATTTCCGCTTGGGGGCCAGCGCAATGGCCGGTGCCGCCTGTTCTGGGGGCGGGTCCAGCAAGGTCAGCTGCCTGGGCGCCACCTCAATCTGGGATGGCTCCTCGACCGGCTTGCCGGGATCAGCGAACTGCAATTCCTCGAGCTTGCGGGTGGCAGGCAGCACCCGGCTTTCGAGCGAACCGACCATCTCGTTATAGGCCCTGACCGCATTGCCCAGCCCGCCGCCGACCCGGCCCATATGCTCGGTAAACTTGGCCATGCGCTCGTAGAGATCCTGGCCCAGCTTTTTGGCCTGCTCAGCGTTCTTGGCCATCTGCTCCTGCCGCCAGCCATAGGCGACTGCTTTCGCAA
>DASZSI010000308.1:0-5510 GCA_035548775.1 Hyphomonadaceae bacterium | reverse complement strand
TCGGGCTCGAACGACTGGATGAAAACCCGGCTCGGCGGCTTGTCCATGTTGTGGCGCTTCAGGGTAGCGATCATTGCATCCGCCATGTCCGGCAGGCCGAGGCTTGCATGATAGGCGGGCGACTTGGCCTCCGGATAGATGCACACCGGCGCGCCCGAAAGCGTATGGCGCGACGTGGCGAGGTCGAGATCCTCGTCGAAGGTCGTGATCGGATAGAGGTTGTCATAGGCGTGCGAGCGATTCTTCATCGGTTGCACCGTGCGCAGGGTCTTCAGTTCGGCCAGCGTGAAGTCCGCCACCCACCAGTCTTCACGGTTCGAGAATTCCGGATCGGGCGACTTGCGCTTGCGGGCCGCGAACTCCGGATGGCTCGCAACATTGGTCGTGGTCGACAGGAAAGTGTCGTGCCGGTCGACCAACACACCGTCCTTGGTCATCACCAGGTCCGGCTCGATGCAGTCCGCCCCGTCGTTGAGCGCGCGATTGTAGGCTTCCAGCGTATGCTCGGGCAGGGCCCCCGACGCGCCGCGATGGGCGATGATCAGCGGCCGCACATTACCGATCGAAGGATAAGGCCAGCCGGCCGATCCGCCGCTGCTTCCCGCCGTGCCGGGCGCGGGGCTTGCGCCCGGGCTGCCGCTTGAGCCGCCCAGCGTTCCGCAGGCCGCAAGCGCCAGGGCGGAAACCGCAGTGGCAATGACGGCAAGGCCGAAAATCCTGGTGCGCATGATGCTGGTCCCGACTCCAAATCATAAGGCTAGCGAACATGCGCATGTGACACGCTGATGTCGAGGGTGTTAGCTTTCGGGCCATGACCAGACCGGCCATCGGCGGCGGCGCCAAGAAGGTGCTCTACACGCTTGCGACCGTGCAGCGCATGGGGCTGTCGAACGCCGCTAAGGCGCTGACCTCGAAGAATGCCTGCAAGGCGTGCGGCCTCGGCATGGGCGGCCAGCGCGGCGGCATGACGGACGAGCTGGGCGAGTTCCCCGCCGTCTGTAACAAGAGCGTGCAGGCGCAATCGACCGACGTTCAGCCGGCGATTCCTGAAGAGATATTTGCGCACACGCTGGCGGAGCTTCGCGAGCTTTCGGGCCATGAGCTGGAACATCTTGGCCGGCTGGGCACGCCGCTCTGGAAGCAGCGCGGGTCGGACCGCTACGCGCCAATCTGCTGGGACAGCGCGATGGAGATCGCGGCGCAGCGGTTTGCAGCAACGAAGCCGGAGCGGACTTTCTTCTATTCCTCCGGCAGATCGTCCAACGAGGCTGGCTTCCTGCTGCAGCTGTTCGCGCGAGTCTACGGCACCAACAACGTCAACAACTGCTCCTATTATTGCCACCAGGCGACCAGCGTGGCGCTGGCCGACACCATCGGGACGGGCACCTCGACGGTCGAACTGGAAGACCTGACCGGGTGCGACGCCATCTTCGTCATCGGCGCTAACCCTGCCTCCAATCATCCGCGCTTCATGCACAAGCTCAAGGCCTGCCGCGACAGGGGCGGGCAGGTGATCGTCATCAACCCGGCGAAGGAGTCCGGGCTTGTTAAGTTCGCCCTGCCCAAGCAGGTCGCCTCCATGCTGAAGGGCGGCAGCGAGATCGCGTCGGACTGGCTGCAGCCGCGGATCGGCGGCGACATCGCCCTGCTGAAGGGACTCGCGAAGGCCGTGCTGGAGCAGGGTCTCGAAGCGCGCGATTTCATCACCGCGCACACCAACGGGTTCGCGGCGTTTACAGCCGACCTTGCCGCCGTCTCGTGGGAGGCGATCGAACAATCCTCCGGTGTTGCGCGCGCGGATATCGAGCGCGTGGCGGCGGCCTATGGCCGGGCGAAGTCCGCCGTGTTCGCCTGGGGCATGGGCATGACGCACCATGTCCACGGTGTCGAAAACATCGAGATGATTGTGAACCTCGCGCTGCTGCGCGGCATGCTCGGCCGGCCACATGCGGGGCTGTTGCCGTTGCGAGGGCACTCCAACGTGCAGGGCATCGGCACGATCGGCGTAAGGCCCGTGCTTGCCGAAGACGTGATGACAAGAATGGAGCAGGTGTTCGGCGTCACCCTGCCGCGCAGCCCCGGCTACGACACCATGGCCTCGATGAAGGCGGCCGCGCGCGGCGAGATCGACGCAGCGTTGCTGATGGGCGGCAACCTCTTTGCGTCAAATCCGGATTCAAGATGGGCGGAGGCGGCGCTTGACCGCATCGGCTTCAAGCTGTTCCTGACCACCACGCTCAACCGCGGCCATGTCTGCGGCGTCCATAGCGGCGAGAGCATCGTTCTGCCTGTCACGGCGCGGGATGAGGAGTGGGAGCCGACGACCCAGGAATCCATGTTCAACTTCGTCCGATTGAGCGATGGCGGCGTCACGCGGCTCCAGACGGTGCGGCCGGAGACGATGATCCTCGCCGACCTCGCCGTGCGGGTCAGGCCGGACAGCGGCATCGACTTCAAGGCGTTCGCCGGCCATTCAAAGCTGCGCCAGGCCATCGCCTCGATCGTTCCCGGCATGGAAGACCTCGCAGACATCGATGTCGCCAAGCGCGAATTCCATATCCGCAACCGGCTGATGCACACGCCGGAATTTCACACGCCTTCGGGCAAGGCCAACTTCGTCGTACGCGATATGCCCAGCGAGCGCCTGTTGGATACACCCTTCATGCTGACGACCGCCCGCTCCGAAGGCCAGTTCAACTCCATCGTCTACGAGGAGAAGGACAGCTATCGCGGGACCAGTACGCGCTGGTGCGTGATGATGAACCGCGACGACATGGCGGAGCTTGGTCTCGACGAGGGGGAGCTTGCCGATGTCCGCTCTAGCCAGGGCGTGATGGCCGGCGTCACGGTCTATCGCTTCGACATGCGGCGCGGCGACGTAATGGCTTATTTCCCGGAAGCCAACATTCTCACGCGCACGGAGATCGACCCGCGGTCGAAGACGCCGGCCTTCAAGTCTACCCCCGTGTGGATTTCGCGAGCTGGCGAGCGTCGTAGGACTTGACCCGTGACCCCTTTGGCCTGGGCGCGGGCGAACGCGCCGCCAGCAGCTGCGCGCGATAGGTGCGCGGCGCCTCGCCGAACCACCGCCTGCATGAGCGCGAGAAAGCGGAGGAATCCGCATAATCCAGCATCAGCGCGATCTGCGACAGTGACACCGACGGCTGCACCAGCAGCGACTCCGCCCACTCGCGGCGCACATCGTCCTTGATCTTCTCGAAGCTGGTGCCCTCCGCTCTTAGCCGCCTCTGCAGCGTGCGCGGATGGACGCCAAGCGCCTTTGCCGTCTGTTCCGGCGTGCACTCGCGCCCGCGCAGCAGTCCTCGCGCCATCGTCGCAACTCTCACCGTGAACGACTTGTCGCGTGGCGGCGACTGGGCCTGCAGGTAGGTTTCGGCGATCTGCCTCAACTGGGGCGAGTTGCCGGGCCGCCAGGCGTCGAGAACCTTGCGCTCGATCGATATTCCCATCACCGGCATGCCGAATTGCGGGGCTATGCCGAACACCCTGCGATAGACAGCAAGCGGCGAGATCGGCTCGTGCAGGAACCAGACATCGCGCGGCCGATAGCTGCCGTCGCCCAGCGCACCAAGCGACTTGTGCACCGAAGCCAGGATGCGCTCGTCGTTCTGTTCGCGACCGGTCTGGCGGCGCAACTCAACCGCCAGCGACAGGAACTCCCGCGTGGTGCGCGGCATGGGCGTCAACGTCATCACGAAAGCTGGGTCGTGGACGTGCATATAGCGCGCGGCGATCTCTATGCCCTGCCGCGCCGTTGGAGAATTGAGGATCGCGATCGAAAGCGCGCCGAGCACCTGCAGGGTTTGCCGCCCGCCCAGCAACAGGCCGAAGTCCGGCCGTTTCAGCCGCTTGGCGGCGATCGCCTGGCAATCGATGAAGGCCTTAAGCGGCATGTAGCGCTCGGGGTCGTCGAGAGCGGCCGGATCGACCTGGGCGGCGGCGAAAATGGCGTCGGGATCTCCGCCCAGCTCCGCAACCAGCTCGCGGAACCCTCCCCAGGCGCTAGCCCGAACAATCTCTCTCATGGCGCTGCCATGGTTGTGCTCTGCACGCGATGCCTGCGGCGGGTTGTCGCCGCAATTCTCTGAAGTCTGTCGCCAAATGACAAGTCTTTGTCGGTTAGGGAAAAGCGTGAAGACGCCGAGCGCCCTATCTCAGGGCGCAAAATACCCGAGTTTTGTCCCCTCCCCGGACCAGAGTAAAACATGCCCCCACAGCCGAACCCGGTCAATCAAATGCCCGCGTTGCGTGTCCTGATCGTGGACGACGCCGCCGGCATGCGCGTTTATCTACGCTCCATCCTCGCCAGCGCTGGTTATCAGTGCGTTGAGGCCACCGATGGCGGCGCAGCGTTCGATCTTCTCCTCAAGGACAGGTTCGACCTGGTCATCACTGACCTCAACATGCCTCAAATGGACGGCTTTGCCTTGCTTTCGGCAATCAGCCTGCTGCCCAGGAGCCGTGGCCGTCCGCCGGTCATCGTGTGTTCGGCGCTCCTGGCCTCCGACGAGGTGCAGAAGCGCCCTGAACTACGGCTGGCCTCGGTCCTGCTGGCCAAGCCGGTCCAGCCCGAGGATGTGCTGAAGGCCGTCGCCAAGGCCCGTCTTGCCCAGGCAGGTTGCAGGTAGGTCAGGCGGCCCACGCGGCGCCGGGCGTTCTTGACGGCCCCCGGGGGAAGGGCGCATTCCGGCGCGCTCATGAAGAAGTTTTTCGCCTTCCTCAACAACATGGACGCGGCGGCCTGGCGCACCATCTGGGTGTCGCTGGTCCTGCTGTTGAGCGTGATTGCGCTGGTGGTCATCGCAAACGTCACCGGCCTCACCGACACGTTCGACGAAAAAATTGTCGATCTGCGCAACAGCCCGTGGGGCCTGCCGGTCACTATTCTGGCCTTCATCGTCACCAGCTTCATCGCAGCGCCGCAATACATGCTGTTCGCGGCCGCCGTTGTCGCATTCGGCGTCTGGACGGGCTTTGCCTATGCCCTGATCGGAACGCTGGTCTCCAGCTGGATCCACTTCTACATGGGCCGTTTCGGCGGGGCGAAACTTGTCGAGCGCTATGGTGGCGACACCGTGAACCGGCTGTCGGGCTTCATCCGCCGCAACGACTTCCTGGCCAGCCTGATCGTGCGCTCAGTACCCACAGCCCCGGCCGTCGTCGTCAATATGGCGTTCGGCGCGTGCCAGGCGAATTTCTGGCGCTATACCGCAGGCGTCCTGATCGGCTCGATCCCGAAGCTGCTGATCGTCGCTCTGCTCGGCCAGTCGGTGATGACCGCGATGGGCGGCAGCATCATGCTGGCGGTCGGCGGGGTTGTGACGGTGGTGGCCATCGGCATCTCGGTCGCCCTGGCCGCCCGCAAGGCCGTCCACGACGAACCGGACCTGAAGAAGCCGGCCGACGCCGCCTCGGACCTGGCGCCTGTTCCCGCCGATGAAACCCGCGCCTGATCCGGCGCCGGACCTGGCGGGCCTTTGCGCCCTGCC
>DASZSI010000307.1:0-2392 GCA_035548775.1 Hyphomonadaceae bacterium | reverse complement strand
CGCGATGTCGGCGGCGAACTGGCTCAGCCTGCGCTCGAGTTCGGCGACGCGCTCTTTTGCCCGTTCCTCCTCGCGGTCGAGCATGTCGCGGGCGCTGGTGAGCCGCTGCAAGCCGGCGGCCGCACGGGCCTCGGCGTCGCGCAGGCTCGGCAGCTCGGAGGCGCGTATCGCCTGGATGCGCGCGGCTTCCGCCTGTTCGCGGGTCCGCTCGGCCATGTCGCGGACGGCGAGGTCATGGTTCTGGGAGGCCTCGGCAACGTCGGCATGGGCCTGCATCCAGCGCAGATGGAACAACGTTGCCTCGGCCTTGCGAACCTTGGCGGCGACCTCGCGATAGCGGATGGCCTGGCGTGCCTGCCTCTTCAGGCCATCCATCTGGCCGGCGAGCTGGCCGATCACGTCCTCGACGCGGGTCAGATTGGTTTCGGCAGCCTTCAGCCGCAGTTCCGCCTCGTGCCGGCGGGCGTGCAGGCCGGCGACACCCGCGGCATCCTCCAGCACGCGGCGGCGCTGTTCGGGCTTGGCCTGGATGATTTCGCCGATCTTGCCCTGGTGCACCAGCGCAGGCGAGCGGGCGCCGGTCGCAGCATCCGCAAACAGGAGCTGGACGTCGCGAGCGCGGACGTCGCGGCCGTTGATGCGGTAGACGGAACCCGCCTCGCGCTCGATCCGGCGGGAGATTTCCAGAATCTGGCTGTCGTTCACCGCAGCCGGCGCGGTGCGATCGGCATTGTCGATCGTCATCACCACTTCGGCATGGTTGCGTGCCGGGCGGTTGCCGGAGCCGGCGAAGATCACCGCGTCCATGTCGGCGGCACGCAGTGATTTGTGCGAGGTCTCGCCCATCGCCCATCGCAATGCCTCGACTAGGTTGGATTTGCCGCAGCCGTTCGGGCCAACCACACCGGTCAAGCCAGGCTCGATCACGAAGTCGGTCGGCTCAACGAACGACTTGAAACCATGGAGACGAAGACGCGTAAGTTTCATGAAGGCGGATTCTCTCTTGGCAGGAAGCGAATCTCCCAGCCGCGACAATACCATAGAAGGCGAGCTCGGTGTGGGAGGTGCGCCAGATGCGCCACTTCAGGGCCCGCGACAATGGCCGCGCTGCCCCCTCAGGGCAACGGCCTCAAGGCTCTTTTCCCAAGGCTTTTGCGAGGCTTATGGAACGCATCGAATCCTGTGGAGGAATCGCTTCACAATCAGCTCTTCAGAAGCGGATTGATCTTCTTCTCGAATTCCTCGATCGAGGTTTCGCCCCTGATCTTCTCGCCATTGACGAAGAACGTCGGCGTCGAATCGACCTTCAAGACGTCACTTGCGTATTTCTGGTCGGCGGCGATCTTGTCGAGCAGCGCCTGATCCTTCAGGCAGGCCTCGACCTGCTGCTGGCTCAAGCCCGCCTGCTTGCCGATCCGGGTCAGGCTCTCGGCGGTGTTCTTCATCGCCCAGTCGGCCTGCGACTTGAACAGGAGGTCGATGACGGCGAAGTACTTGCCGGGGTCGCCATTGGCGACGCAGCGCGCGAGCATCGAGCCGGCAGCGGCCTTGATGTCGAGCGGGAACTCGCGAAACACGTAATGCACCTTGCCGGTGTCGATGAACTCCGACTTGATCTTCGGAAACACCTGTTCGTTGAAGGCCGCGCAATGCGGGCAGGTCATCGACGCATATTCGACGATGGTGACCTTGGCGTCCGCGGGGCCCAGGCCCATGTCGGGCAGCGACTGCGGCTTGGCGACGTCGGTGGCGCTTTGCGCCAGCGCGTCCGAGATCAGGCGCAGGGGCGAGAAGCCGGCCAGCGCGGCGAATCCAGTCAGTGACAGGGCGGTGAAGGCGCGGCGCGTGATGATCAACGGTCTGCTCCCGGATTGGCGCATCCGCGCCGAAAGGGTTCCAATTGAGACGCCGTTCGCTAGCCAAAAATGGCCAGCGTGGCAATGGCAGGCTTTGCTCGCACCTGTTGCAGGAAGCGTCAATTTCGCTTGATCGCTGCGCCAAGCCGCGCCAGCGCGTCCCTGAGCGCCTCGTCCTCCACCCCCGACAGGGTGTCGGCGATCTTCTTGACTGCGGCGGGGTCCGGCGTGCGAGGGGGTGAAGGGCGGTCCCGGCGTGAAAGCGGGGCCTGCCGGAGCGCAATCCGTCCGACGGCGTGCCAGCCAAAGAAGCGGTTGACCCGCTCCAGGATCACGTCAGAGCGATGCTGGATTTCCAGTGCCATCGGGCCCTCCACCCGCAGCACCAGTGTGGCGGGCTCCTGCGGCTGTCCCTCCACCGGCCGCGGCCACTGCATCTTGAGCGGCTCCGCATGGGCCGCGATATCGCGCCCGGCGATCTCGGCCCAGCGGGTGACGAGTTCGCGCGCCGCAAATCCTTGGCGGGCATAGGCGTC
>DASZSI010000306.1:0-28535 GCA_035548775.1 Hyphomonadaceae bacterium | reverse complement strand
CACTGCTCGGTCAACGGCAGGGCGTTGATGACGGCGCGGTAAATCGCAACATCGCCGAACCGCACTTCAGCCGCCTTCACCCCGCCCGCCTGCGCCGCTTCCAGCGCAACCGCCACCGCCTCGGCGTCCTCTTCGACGGATCCACTGGCGCCGAACCACTCAAATCCGACCTGCGTATGTTCGACGCTCTCGCGCGATCCGCGCGGCGGCAACCGATAGACCGGTCCCGAAGCGTAATAGCGGTCCACGGCCATGTCGCCCGAGGCCACCCGATCCGCGATCGGCGTCGTCAGGTCGGGCCGCAAGCACAGTTCACGCCCCGCCGCATCGGTAAAGATGCACAGCCGGCCGCGCACGACTTCGCCTGACAGCTCCAGGATGGTTTCCGCCGGCATCAGCGTCGGCGGATCGACCCGCGTTCCGCCCGCCTTCGCGACACGCGCGACGGCAGCGCCGACATTGCCCGAAGAACTCACGACACGCCCACGATGCGCTTGATGCGAGCGACCATCTCGCCGCGCGGGCATTCAAACTGGCCGGGGCGTTCGTGCCTCCAGGCCTCGTTGTCGGTCATGCCTATGGCGGCTTCAGCGCCGGCCGCAAGGTCCTTGATGGTTACGATACCCTTGGCGCGCTCGTCCCCGCCGACAATGACCACGGCGGGCGATCCGCGCCGGTCGGCATACTTCATCTGCGCCCGCATGCCGGCCGATCCAAGATAGGCCTCGGCGCGCACGCCTGCCCGCCGCAGCTCCTGCGCCATGGCGAAGTAGTCGGTGAGCGACACCGGGTCCTTGTCGAGCACGAGCACGAGAACCGGGCCTTGCGCCTCGACCCCGCCGCTCGCCGCCATTGCGGCTGCGAGGCGACTGACACCGACAGAAAAGCCTGTTGCCGGCGCGGGTTCGCCACGGAAACGGCCCACGAGGCCGTCGTAACGGCCGCCGCCGCCGACTGAGCCGAACTTCATCGGATTGCCGTCCGCATCGCGGAATTCGCGCAGGAACTCCGCCTCGAACACTGGGCCCGTATAATATTCCAGCCCGCGCACGATCGACGGGTCAAACGTTACCGCCAGCTCGTCGAGGCCGAGCACAGTAAGGATCCGGTCGATCTCAATGAGGTCATTGACGCCCTGCGTGCCGACCTCGGTCATGCCGATGGTCGCCGCGATCCGGCGGACAGTCTCGGCCCGGGTCACCGACTTGGCGGTGATGAAATTGAGCAGCACATCGATCTGGTTGGCGATCAGCCCGGCGCCGGGGGTGAAGTCGCCTGACTCATCCTTGCGGCCCTTGCCCAGCAGCAGCGTCACGCCTTCGACGCCGAACTTGTCGAACTTGTCGAGCGCACGCAGCACTGTGGCGCGCTGGCCGCCGTCTTTCACGCCCGCGGATTCCATCAGGCCGTCGAGCAGCTGGCGGCTGTTCACCCGGATGACGTACTCGCCCTTGCCCGCCCCGGCGGCCTCCATGGCCTCGGCGGCGATGGCGATCATCTCGGCGTCGGCGGCGGGGCCGGCCACGCCAACCGAGTCCGCATCGCACTGGATGAATTCGCGGAACCGGAACGGGCCCGGCTTTTCGTTCCGCCACACGGGACCGGCCGCATAGCGCCGGAACGGCTTGGGCAGCTTCTCCCAGTTCTCGGCCACATAGCGGGCCAGCGGGGCGGTGTGATCGTAGCGCAGCGCGATCCACTGCTCGTCATCGTCCTGCAGGGCGAAAACGCCGGCGTTCGGGCGGTCGGTATCGGGCAGGAACTTGCCGAGCGCGTCGACATATTCGAACGGCCCGGTGTCGAGCGCGTCGAAGCCCCAGCGCTGGTAGACCTTGGAAATGGCGTCTACGAGCTTGCGTTCAGCCGCGATAATGGCGGCCGTGCGGTCCGGAAATCCCCGCGGTTTGCGGGCTTCCGGCCGGCGTTGTTCCGGTCGCTGCTCGTCCTTCGACATGATGGCCATCCGACATGGAGCCGGGGGATAACCCATCGGCCTTGCTGCGGCAACTAATGCCCCGCGTTATTGCTTCTGCGCCTGCTCTCTGAAAGGTTGCAAGCCGGTTTGGGGGAGACGGCGCAAGGATCTGGCCATGAAGACCGCCTTCGCCTCGATCCTCGCCCTTCTGGCGACCGCACCGGCCTTCGCCCAGGAGGCGGGCTACAGCCGCCCACACACCAGCTGGGGCGCGCCCGACCTGCAGGGCTTCTGGTCCAACACCTCGCTGACCAACCTGGAGCGGCCCGAAGGCGCCAGGCTGGTTGTCACGCCCGAGGAAGCGTCCACCCTCGCCCGCCGCAACGTGCTCACCCGCGCTCTCCTGGGCGACAACGAGGCGTCGTCCGTGGACGCCGAAACCACCAAGCGCATCCTGGCCGACAAGAATACCTCGCGCGCCTACAACCAGTTCTGGACCGATCCCGGCAACAGCCTGGGCCAGGTAAAGGGAGAGTACCGCACCTCCTGGATCGTCGATCCCGCCGACGGCCGTATTCCCTACACACAGGCCGGACGCGACGCGCTCTCCCGCAACATCACCTATGACGGCCCCGAGGCGCGCCCGCCTTCCGAACAATGCCTGATGAGCTTCACCGGCGGCGCAGGCCCCGTGATGACCAACGGGCTCTACAACAACACCTACCAGATCGTGCAGACGCCTACGTCCGTGATGATCATGACTGAGATGATCCACGAGGCCCGCATCATTCCGATCAATGACAAGGCCGGGGGAGTGCACGGCCCGCGGGCCATTCCGAAATGGGCGGGTGACTCGATCGGCTGGTATGAGGGCGACACCCTGGTCGTCGAAACGGTAAACCCGCATCCCCGCCAGCGCAGCTACATCACCGCGACCGGCAAGGTGACGGAACGGTTCACCCGCTGGTCCGACGGCCAGATCCTCTACCAGTTCACCGTCGAGGACCCGGCGCTCTACACCGCGCCGTGGAGCGGCGAGATGGCGCTGAACGTCTCGAAGCAACCGCCCTTCGAATACGCTTGCCACGAGGGCAATTATTCGCTGCCCAGCATCCTCAAAGGCGCGCGCCAACTCGAACGCGATCACCGGCCGCAGCAGGCGATCAAACAGCCCTATCCCGGGATCGACGTCACCGAGGGGCAGTAACCTGCAAACAACTCACGCCGTTTTCGCGAAGCCTTAACCGGCCCGGCGCAGCTTTCCGGCATGAAGCGCCTGATCCCTGTTCTCGCCCTCCTGGTTTCTCCCGCCGCCTTTGCCGACACGCTGCCTCAGCAGGTCGGCGCGGAAGCCAAGCGGCTGCTCGCGCAGGTCGACGGGCTGAAAACCACCGCCGACGCCCGGCCCGCCCTCAAGCCGGCGCCGCTCAGCGATGCGCTCGTCGCAGACCTCCAGCGCTTCGGACTTTCCGCCAGCCGCCTCTCCATCGAGATCGACCAGCGCGGCGGCCCAACCGACCTGCGCTGTATCTTCCGCGGCATGGCCGAAGAGACCGACAATCAGCTGAAAGCCGCGTCCGCCTCCGCCACCAACGCCGACCAGTCAAAAGCCCTCGGCCGCCTCAGCCACATGCTGAAAGACGCCGTCGACATCGCGCCCGCGGTCGGCGATGCAACACCGGCCGCATCACCCGCGAACGCCAAGTCGCTCTCCGGTTCGTGCCCGGTCGCGCGGAAGTATTAGACTTCAGCTGGACGGTTGCTGGTGTCCGGCTGCGTTGCCGCTGAATTCCCGACTTGTGTCTCGAACCCCAGGAGCCTTTGCTCCGGCCTGCGCCGCGCTCGCGTTGGACGCTACCAACGCCGCCGCCGTCAAAGCCGCGGCTGCCGTCGCCGCTATCGCCAACATCACTCTGTCTTTGTTGAAGAAGGCCATGCGTCTCTCCTTCCAGAGTTGTCTGTGTTTCTAGATGTGCCCGTTTTCTAAATGTGCCCGGCGGCCTCCTTGACCGCCTGTTCGACCAGCCCTGGGGTCAGCACTTGCGGCAGGATCGCCGGATCGCCGCCCGTGGCTGGGTAGACCAGGTACAAGGGAACACCCGCCCGCCCATGCTTGGCAAGCTCTGCGGCGATGACGCCGTCCTGGTTTGTCCAATCGGCAACAAGGAAGGCGACGTTGTTGTCGGCGAACGCCTTGCGGACCTGGGCGCTGTCGATCGAGGACGCCTTGTTGAGCTGGCAGGTCACGCACCAGCGCGCGGTGAAATCAACGAAGATCACGCGGCGGTCAGCCTGCAACTCCTTGATCCGTTCTTCCGACCACGGCTCGGCGCCGGCGGCTTTGGCGAGTGTCGCCGTGCCGGCATCGGCCTTGAGACCGGCTGACAGTATCGACGGCGCAACGAACCCGCCGAGGATCACGATCCCGGCAAGCACGGCGCCCACCGGCTTCGCGCCGATCTTGGTGGCGAGCCAGATGCCGAACGAGATCAGGATCGCGCCGCCCGTCACCAGGATCACGCCGTCCGATCCCGCCTGTCCCGCGATCACCCACAAGAGCCACAGCACGGTGACGAACATCGGGAAGGCCAGCGCCTGGCGGAACGTCGCCATCCACTTGCCCGGCTTGGGCAGCACTTTGGCAAACGCCGGCGTGTAGCTCAGCAGGACGAACGGCGCGGCAAGGCCAAGCCCGATCGTCAGGAACACCGCCATCACCGTCGCGGGCGGCTGGGTCAGCGTCGCCGCCAACGCCACCGCCATGAACGGCCCCACGCACGGCGCGCCGACAAAGGCCGCAACGAGTCCGGTAAAGAACGCGCCTGCCCGTCCGCCCTGGTCGGCCAGCTTGCCGCCGACACCCATCAGCGATGTACCCATCTCGAACACGCCGAGCAGGTTCAGCCCGATCGCGAACATCGCCAGCGCGAAGAACGCCACCACCGGCGGATACTGCAGTTGGAAGCCCAGCCCGAGCGTCGTGTGTCCGATCACCTGGAATCCGACCACGATCAGGCCAATCGCCCCAAAGCACGCCAGCACCCCGCCCAGATAGGCAAGGCCATGCGCGCGCGACTCCTTCGGATCATGCGCCGTGTGCACCAGTCCCGCCGCCTTGATCGCCAGCACCGGCAACACGCATGGCATCAGGTTCAGCACCAGCCCGCCGAGGAAAGCCGCGCCCAGCGTGAGCAGAAGATCCATCGCGCTCATCGGCGCAGCTTCCGGCGCCGCAGGAACAACCGGCGCCGCAGCGCTCGCCGCCGCTCCGCCAGAAGCCGCTGTCTTCGTCGCGCCAACCTTGTCCGCAATTCCGGAAAGCGGAGCGCCGGGCTGCGCCTGCGTCTCCCACGATTTCAGCGAACCGTCCGGCCCTTCCACCACCACGATGCCGGGCACGGCGATATCGCCGGGCTTGGCAAGGTCAGAAGCCTTCACGGTGACCTGCACGCCCTTGTCGCCGATCTTCACTTCCTGCCTCGACGGGTTCGATACCGCATCGGTGTAGGGGAAGAAGCGGATGTCCTTCGCGCCAGCCGCCGCCGTCGCCAGGCCCGGATCCGTCGCGCCGATGACAAAGCCGTCCTGCGTCCGCTGCAGCGACGAAGAGCCGGCAAGCTCGACCGGCGTCGTCTTGAGGAAATTGCCGATGAGCGTGCTGGCGTTCGCATCGGGCTTCGGCGCAGCCGCGACTGGAATGTCGAGCGACAGCGTCGCTTTCTCCGGCACGCAGACGTCCTGGCAGATCAGCCACTGGAAATCGCCGGCCACCGTCACCGTCGAGCCCGGCTTTGCGTCCTTCGGGATCTCCACGTCGAATGGCAGGACCAGCTGGTCCTCATAGCCGTAGTTCATCAGCAAGGGAGAGATCGGCAGCGCCCGCGGCGCTGGCCATTTGAACTCGTCCGCCTGCACGCCCGCCGAATTCTTCCACGACACCGTCGGGGGCAAGCCGCTATCGCCGGGATTGCGCCAGTAGACGTGCCAGGTTCTCAGCAGGTCCATCTTCAGCGCGGCAAGAAACGTGTCGCCGGGTGACGCCGCCGCACGCTCCGCAATCAGGCTTGCCGTCGCATGATCGGTCTTCACCGGCTGCTGCGCGTTCGACACGCCGGTCAGCGTCAGCGCCAGCGCCAATCCGGCCGCCAGCCCGCGGACCAGCCGCGACATCGTTCCAACCACGTCAAACCTCGCAAGTCAGGGCCTACGCCAGCATACGCCTCAAGCTATACGCTTGAATAATCGCGCAGGTTACCTGCGCCGATCTATGGCCGGCATTGGGGGAGGTCCATACCCCTCCCCCTTTCGTGACGGCGCCGTTACGCGGCCGCCTCAACCCTGACGCTAAGGTTAGTTCGCGGCCGGCGGCTGCATCTGCAGGCGGCGCATCGTGCGCTGGATCACGCGCTGCCAGTTCATCAGCGACACCATGTGGGCATAGATCGCCGCGAGGGCGCCCGTGTTGCGGATGTCCTGGAATTTGCCGTCCGGCAGGGCGTTAAGACCTTCCTCGGAGATCGCCCAGTAGTCGGCGATCTTCTGGGTCGGTCCGGCATTTCCCTGCGCGTCGCGTGGAGTAAAAGCCACCGACTTCTGTTCGAACAGCGAAGCCTGGTCCAGCATCTCGACGAACTCGAGCGTGGCGCGGCGCTGGCGTTCGAACTCCTTGCAGAACTCGATCGCGTCGTCAGTGAATTTCGACGGCTTGTCGCCTTCGAAGAAGGCCACGTCCGGCTGGTTCGAAACCATCGCGGCTTCGGTGTCGACGCACAGCAGAAGCTTGTCGTTGGACGGGTCCGAGGCGAACACGAACGGATAGCGGCGTGCGAAGGCGGGGATGTAGGTGTCCGGGTCCGGCTGGCCGGCCGCATCGACATACTCATTCTCGTTCTGGCGAACGCCCATCACGGCCACCGGCGTCTTGTCAGCGCCGACGAAGATGATGGGATAGCAGGTCGCCGCCACGCCGAATTCGCTCACAGTGATCGGAACCGCATGGGCCTCCCGCAGGAAGGAAAACGGCGCTGCAATCTGCTTGACGCCCAGGTTGCGGTGCCTTTCCAGCGAAAGGGGCTCCGGCCGCCTGTAGAACATTACATTCCCGCTCAGCTCCGGCTGGCCCCCTTGCATGGGAGTGCTCATTTACTCGCTCCTAACTTGATGCTGGGCGGTCCTTATCGGAAAACCTTGGCTGCCTCAACCAATGCGAATCAGATGCTGCAGCTGGACTTGAAGACATCTTTGGGCCGGGCGCCTGTCGTTGCGGCAATGGCAGGTCTCGCCCTCGCCGGCTGCAACCAGCCCAAACCCGTTTCCGACCCCCAGCTGGCCGCCCTGGTCCAGCGCATCGGACAGGCCGAGATCGCCCGCCTGCCTGAGGAAGCCGACATGATCGGCCTGTCCGCCGAGGCGTTTGGCCGCCCCTATGGCGCGCTGGTCGATGACAGGTCCATGGCCGTCTACGAGCGTTCCATGGCCACCCGGCTCGATGAATTGCGCGACCTGGAAAGCATCGATCGGGCAAATCTCACCCGCGACGCGCGCCGGACGCTGGACAGCGCCCTGGCGACCTTCCGCTCCGCCGCCGCCCTCGACGCCAGAGGTTACGGTTATGTCAGCCTCGGCTGGGCCAGCCCCTATGTGATCAACCAGTCCGACGGCGCCTATACCGACCTGGTCAAGTTTCTTACCAGGCAATCGCGCGTGCAGTCGCGCGCGGATGCGGACAACTGGCTTGCGCGGCTCGGAATGATGGCCATCGCCATGCGCGACGAACGCCGTCGCATGGAAGTCGATATGGAAGCCGGCGCCGCCCCGCCCCGCCCGATCATCGAGCGCACCCTCGCCCATGTCCGCGAACTCGCGCCGGCAAATCCGAAGGAGCACATCCTCGTCACGCACTTCACCGAGGCGCTGGCGCAAATTCCCGATCTCTCCGAAGGCGACATCGCCAAGCTGACAGACAGCGCCGCCAGGCTGGTCGGCGGCGACATCTCGAAAGAGTACAAGGCCCTTATCGCGGACCTGGAGAAGGCCCTGCCCAATGCCGCGGCCGAACCTGGCGTGTGGCGCCTCAAGGGCGGTGAGCAATACTACGCGCAGGCGCTCAAGCTCTACACCACGACCGACCTCACGCCGCAGCAGCTACACGAAGCCGGCGAGAAAATGGTGGCCGACCTGCAGCAGAAGATCGACGCGGCCCTGCTCGAACTCGGCCAGGAAAACGGATCGGTCGGCGCTCGTCTTCACGCGCTCAGCGTCGATCCCAACAATGTCTTCCCCGACACGCCCGACGGCCGCACGGCGCTGCTCGCCATGGTCGCGGACGAAGTGAAATGGGGCGAGACCGCTACCGGCAAACTCGTCACCGTCGGCCCCAAGGCCAAGGTCGAGATCCGCGAAGCGCCCACCGTGTCGCAGACGACAGCGCCGGACGCCTACTATCGCGCGGCGCCGGTCAACGGCTCGGCGCCTCCGACCTACAATCTCAACCTCGCATCGACGCTGAACTTCCCGAAATGGCAGCTTCCGACGCTCACCTTCCACGAATCCATGCCGGGGCATCATCTCCAGGCGGGACTCGCGCACGATCGCCCGAACCAGACCACGCTCAACTACCTCATCACCTATCCCGCCTTCAGCGAAGGCTGGGCGACCTATGCCGAAGACCTTGCCGACGAACAGGGCGCCTACGCCGACGATAAGCTGGGCAAGATCGGCTATTACCAGTCGATGCTGTTCCGCGCCGCGCGGCTTGTCGTCGACACCGGCATCCACTCCGAACGCTGGACGCGCGATCAGGCGATCGCCTATCTCGTCGACAACACCGGCATGTCGCGCGCCGACATGGAAAAGGAAGTCGACCGCTACACCATCTGGCCGGGCCAAGCCTGCGCCTACATGGCCGGACGCGAGACCATTCGCCGGCTGCGCGGCGATGCGCAGAAGGAACTCGGCCAGGCCTTCGATCTTCGCGCCTTCCACGACGCCGTGCTCGATCCTGGTCCACGCCCCCTGTCGGTACTAGAAGCCGACATCCAGGACTGGATCGCCTCGAAACGTGCGCCCGTCGCGGTGACCAAGCCGAAGTAGCCGCGCAAGGTGTTGGCTTCGGTCAGAGAGGCTTCGGGCGGACCAACCAGCCAAACACGGCCGTAGCCACCAGCGCGCCAGCCAGCTGCGCGGCGACAAAACCCGGAACTGATGCCGGAGCAATTCCCGCAAAGGTGTTGCTGAGCGACCTGGCCAGCGTGACCGCGGGGTTCGCAAACGATGTCGAAGACGTGAACCAGTAGGCCGACGTGATGAACAACCCGACGCCCCATGGGATCGCCTCGGGCTTGTTCCGCTCAAGCGCGATGATCGCTCCGACGAGGCCGAAGGTTGCGACCACCTCGCCGATCATCATTCCTGGCTCGCTGCGCAGCTTGCTCGAAATCTGGAAGATGGTTTCACCAAACATGGCGTGCGCCAGCCAGACGCCGGATATGGCGGCGGTAATCTGGACGACAACATAGGCCGCGGCTTCGGACCAGCCGATGACGCGTCGAAGCGCCATCACCACCGTAACGGCCGGATTGAAATGCGCCCCGGAGATCGGCCCGAACATGGTGATCAACACCACCAGCCCCGCGCCCGTGGCCAGCGTGTTTCCCAGGAGGGCGATAGCGACATTTCCGGCGGCCAGCCGTTCGCCCATGATCCCCGAGCCGATGACGATGGCCAAGAGGAGCGCCGTTCCCATCGCCTCGGCGCCAAGACGGCGCGCAAGCGACGGGGCCGCGCTTGCGCCCACGGCCTCGGCCGTCTCCAGTTTCATTCCTTCACCACGGCAGGTGCGCCGGTCTTGCCGATCTCCCTGAGGCGGTTCTGAAGCGACAACCGGTCCAGCGATGCAAGCGGCAAGGCGGTGAAGATGCTGATGCGGTTTGTCAGTATTCGAAGTGTCTCAGCGAACGCGAGGGCGACCTCGGCATCATTTCCCTTCATGTTGCTGGGGTCGGCGACGCCCCAATGCGCCGTCATCGGCTGTCCGGGCCACAACGGGCACACCTCGCCCGCGGCGTCGTCGCAGACGGTGAAGACGAAATCGAGGTCCGGCGCGTCAGGGTTGGTTGCGCGCGAAAATTCGTCCCATGGTTTCGAGCGCAGATGGTCGGTCGGGTAGTTCCATCGCTTCAAAAGGGCAATGACGTGCGGATTCACCTCGCCCTTCGGAAAGGACCCGGCCGAGTAGCCCCTGAATTTTCCGGCGCCCACGCGATTGATGATGGCTTCCGCCATGATCGAGCGGCACGAGTTGCCCGTGCAGAGGAACAAGACATTGTAAGTGCTGGGAGGCGCGCTCATGCACGGACTTTCTTTTTCGACGCCGGTGGGCAGCAGGCTGCCCGGCTGACGGTTTGCGCCATCGGCGCGCACACTTCCGGGCGACCCTGGCAACAATCCTCCACCAGGTAGGCGAGCAGGTCGTTCATGCGCTCGAAGTCGGCGACATAGATCAGCGACCGGCCATCGCGGCGCTGGGCGACCAGGTTCGCGCGGTGGAGGTTGGCAAGGTGAAACGACAGCGACGACGCCGGCAGCTTGAGTGCGCTCGCGATCTCGCCCGCCGCCATGCCGTTCTCCCCGGCCTTCATCAGCAAGCGGTAGATCGCCAGCCGGTGTTCCTGTGCGAGAGCAGACAGAGCTGAAACTGCGTCGAGATTCTTCATTTCGACATTTCTAGTATATTCGAAATGATGAACCGGCAAGAGCGACTTCCGGCAATTCGCGAGTCCGAAGTTTGGCGACAAGGCGGTCCGCACAACCATCGAACTCCCATATTACACCCATAATCTGGCGCATTCCCGCCGTGATCGGCGCGCCCCATCGCGTCCACGCATCCGGGCGGATATCCCCCGGATCAGACATGGGGACTTCCGTGAAACGCCAACACGCAATTCTGATGGCCGCGGTTTCCGCAGCTGTGCTTGCCGCATGCGCCAACCAGCCAACCGAAATTTCCAAGGTCGCTGACGAGAAGCAGGCCGTCACCGACCAGATCGCCGTCAACCAGCCCGGCAAGCCCAAGACCGAAGCCGATAATGGCGTGGTCGTAACCGGCCAGCTTGCCGCCAGCCAGCCCGCCGACGGCCGCTTCTATGCCCCTCCTCCGCCGCCGCCCGCGCCGCTGATGCAATCCTTCGCCGAAGCCCGCGCCGGGGCAGGCTACGCCATCGGCCCGCAGCTTCCCGCCGGCGCCATCGACCGTGAGAAATACGCCGACACGCCCATCAACGGCGTGAAGCTGGTCTCGCAGGAGCCGGTCTCCACCTTCTCGATCGATGTCGACTCCGCGAGCTATTCCAACGTGCGCCGCATGCTCAACAATGGCGCCCTGCCGCCGAAGGATGCGGTGCGCATCGAGGAGATGGTGAACTATTTCGACTACGACTACGCCCTGCCGAAGTCGAAAGAGACACCCTTCGAAACCACTGTCACCGTCGTCCCTTCGCCCTGGGCCAAGGGCCGCCAGCTGATGCAGATCGGCGTGCAGGGCTACGACATCCCGCGCGACCATCGCCCGCCGCTGAACCTCACCCTGTTGATCGACGTCTCCGGCTCGATGGAATCGGAGGACAAGCTTCCGTTGGCCATCAAGTCGCTTAAGATGCTGGTGAGCCAGCTCAACGAACAGGACAAGGTCGCTATCGTCGTCTACGCCGGCAATGCTGGCACGGTGCTTGAGCCCACCTCGGGTGATGACAAGGCGAAGATCACTGCGGCGCTCGACCGCCTGCGCGCCGGCGGCTCTACCGCGGGCGGCGAAGGCCTGCGCCGCGCCTATGATCTTGCCAAGCAGAACTTCAGCAAGGCCAGCGTCAACCGCGTCATCCTGATGACCGACGGCGACTTCAACGTCGGCATCGCCGACCCCGCCAAGCTGGAGGACTTCGTCAGCCGCGAACGCGAAAGCGGCGTCTACCTCTCGGTGTTCGGCTTCGGCACGGGCAACTACAACGATGTGATGATGCAGAAGCTCGCCCAGTCCGGCAACGGCATGGCGGCCTACATCGACAACCTCAACGAGGCGCGCAAGGTCCTCAACGACGACCTTTCCGGCTCGATGTTCTCGATCGCCAACGACGTGAAGATCCAGGTCGAGTTCAACCCGGCCAAAGTCGCAGAGTATCGCCTCATCGGCTACGAGACCCGCTTGCTCAACCGCGAGGACTTCAACAACGACAAGGTCGACGCCGGCGAGATCGGCGCGGGCGCTTCCGTCACCGCGATCTACGAACTGACGCCGGTCGGATCCTCGGCGCGGCTCATCGATCCCAGCCGCTACACGCAAACCCCGCAGCCGGTCGCCGACGCCTCCAAGTCCGAATACGCGTTCCTGAAACTGCGCTACAAGATCCCGGGCCAGGACAAGTCGAAACTCGTCGACCGTCCGATCACCGACAAGGACGCCTTCGCCGACATCGAAAAGGCGCCCGAGGCCACGCGTTTCGCCACCGCCGTCGCTGGCTATGGCGAGCTCCTGCGCGGCGACCCCTATCTCGACAAGGCGTTCAGCTGGGACACGGTGATCGACATGGCCAACGGCGCCCGCGGCAAGGACGCCTTCGGCTACCGCACCGAGTTCGTCCAGCTTGCTCGCCTCGCCAAGACCGCCGCCAGCCAGGCGCCGCTCAAAGTACCGGGTTCAGGCGTCGGCAACTGACGAACCGCCAGCTCAACGTCCAAAACAGACCGGGCCCGCGACTTAGCCGCGGGCCCGCTTCCCGTCCCATCACCCGAAAGGCCCGGCGCCGGACCATGACCGCTCCGCAACTTGCTCATCGCGGAGGAGCTGGCCCTGAAGGGAACGACCTAAGGGGAGGAAACGGAATTCACCGCTGTTCCCAGGACGCCGGAAGACGAGGTTCTGTTGCGCCGCCCGCTCACGCAGACGGCCAATCTCCTTAAGCCGCCATAAGCTCTGGCGTGTGCGCCAATTCCTTAGAAAGCTCCGAGCCCGCCGCGAACACCGGATCAAGTCCCGACGCCAGGTCGGCCGCCTCGCGCCGTCGCTCCACGATCTCGCGCTTGCGCCGCACGAAGATCGCCGTGGCCCCATAACGCCGCGCCTCGCGCCAGCGCCAGAAGGTGGAAAGATCGCCTTCGACGCCGCCCTGGTCGCCCACCCGGATGATGCGCCACGACCGGCCCTCGGCCGCCGCAAACAAGACCACGCCGGCGATCTTCGCCCAGTCCTGGTCCGCGCCGATGCGCTCGAATTGATAGGACGCCCCGCTGGCGCCGCAGAAATTCACGGTATCGATGTGCCCGCCCATGTTCATGCTCCGTTCTGTTCGCTAGTTATATTCCCTTTTTGTTCTCATGCAAGGAGAGCGCGGGAAGTTTTTCGTAAACGGGCCGGTAATTACTGTGACAGCGATAGCTGCGCGCGTTTGGCGGGGTCGCATTCAGGGCGAAAAACAGCGCCAGAAACAAGTCGGGGCGCTCGCGCGCCCCGGCCTTCGGCCCTGGGTTGGGGGACGGGCTTCCGGCGCTGAAGTGTCCCGCCTGGATCAGGTCTCCGCAATCGTTTCCATCATGTCGGCCTACCCAGCGCGGGTAGTGGTCTTGCCCGGCGCTCCACTATATTCCGTGCGCATTCGTTCAAGATCCATCTATGCCCGTTGCGCACCCCTTCGATCAGACCCTGGAGCATTTCCGTTCGCGCGGCTTCGTGCGCGTGCCGCAGTCATTCAGCGCCGGCGAGGCAGCCGCGATGCGCGCCGCCATCTGGAACGAACTTGCGAAGGCCGGCATCCGCGAAGCCAATCCGGCGACCTGGACCCAGGAACGTCCGCAACATCTCCAGGACCTCAAGTCAGATCCCGTCTTCGGCGCCGCCTGGGGTCCGCGCACGATGGCCATGGTCGCGGAAATCGCAGAGGGCGAGACATGGCCGCCGCCCAGAAGGTGGGGTGCGTTTTTCCTCGCCTTCCCCGGCAAGGCGCACTGGAACGTGCCGTCATCCGGCTGGCACACCGACGCCAACTACACCAGCGCCTTGTCCCCGCCTGCGGGCATCCGGCTTCACGCCTTGATGGGCGATGTCGCGCCGCACAGCGGCGGCACGCTCTTCATCGCAGGCTCGCACACGCTGATCCATCGCTGGTTCAAGGCCAATCCGCCGCCGCCCGGCGCCCGCGGCGCTGACCACCGCAAGTCCCTGCTCGGCCATCCCTATATCCGCGACCTCCACGCCGAGGGCGATACTGCCGAGCGCATCGCCCGCTTCATCGACCGCGCCGAAACGCATGACGGCGTCGAACTCCAGGTCGTCGAGAATGTCGGGCAGGCCGGCGATGTCCTCCTCGCCCACCCCCTGCTCTTCCACGTCGCGACCCCGAATGTCGGCAACGCCCCGCGCTTCCTGCTCAGCGGCGCCATGGATCACGCCTCGATGTGGGCGACGGTTTAGAAGCGGAATGGCTGGTTGAGGATCGCCGGATTCTGATAGGCTGGCGTTCGGCGGCCGCCAGGGCCGACGCGGAAACGCCATGAGCAAGATATTCATCAGCTACCGGCGCGAAGACGCCCAGTGGCCGGCGCGTTCGCTTCACGAGGCGCTTCGCGCGGCCGCAACCGCCAGCAACGGCGATGTCTTCATGGACATCGACAACATCCCGCTTGGCGTGAACTTCGTCGATCACATCGATGGATACATCTCGAAATGCGATGTTCTGCTGGCGCTGATCGGTCCGCTCTGGCTCAGCGCGACAGGGCCCGATGGTTTGCGCCGGCTTGAGGACCCCGCGGATTTCGTTCGCATCGAGATCGCCACTGCGCTCCGGCGAAACATTTCCGTAGTGCCAGTGTTGCTTGACGGGGCAGCCATGCCTCGGGCCGGTGATTTGCCAGTCGATCTCAAGGAATTGGCGGTTCGCAATGGCATAGAGGTGCGTCACACGACCTTCCAGGCCGATGTCGCGCGCCTGATCCATGGGTTGGGCATGACGACCAACAAGGTGGGAAGCGGGATCTCGGCGACGAGGACTGCTCCGACACCACCCGCCTTGCGCCCGAGCGGAGACAAGATTGTGCTTGCGGAAGACGACGACAATTTCCGCGAGTTGCTGACGGCTATATTGCTCTCCGAGGGTTACGCCGTTGAAGCATTTCCGGACGGACACGCCGCCCTTACCTACCTGCAGTCAAACGCAGCATCGATTGGCATTTTCGACTTGCGCATGCCCCGCATGGACGGCTTCGAACTGTTAAGCGGCCTGCGCAAATTTTCGTCCATGCCGGTGATAATTCTGACTTCGCAGAACGACGAGGTCGACGAAATCGTCGGCCTGAAAATCGGCGCGGACGACTACATTCGAAAACCCTGCTCGGAACGACTCCTCCTGGAGCGGGTGAAGACCCTTCTTCGCCGGTCGCGCACGGTCGCGACGGCCCAGCCGGACGGCGCCAAGCCCATAGAGCGAGGGCGGTTGACGCTTGATCCCGAAACTCATGCCTGTACGTGGGATAACAAGCCGGTGCCGTTGACGATCACCGAATTCCTTATTCTGCGGGCCCTCGCAGAACGGCCAGGCTTTGTAAAAAGCCGGGACCAGCTAATGGACGCCGCCTACGATGACCTGACCTACGTCGATGATCGCACCATCGAGGCCCAGATCAGGCGGATAAGGCGACAGTTCCGGGCGGTCGATGCCGCCTTCGACGCCATCGAGACGGTTTCGGGAATCGGCTACCGATTTCGCCTGTGACCTTGCCGGGGCAGGCCTGCCGGCGACTAGGCTTCGCGATCTCGCCGATCCAAACCCCAAACTCCGCCGGCTTGCAGGACGCGGACGCCAGCGAACTCAAGGCCCGCCCGCCCGGCAGGTTCGCGTCTTCGTTTGCGCCCCAACTAAACCACTCACAACTTGCAGTTGCAATATCCCCGCAACTTCCGGTATGCTCCCTCGATGTCGCGGGGGACACGAAGCCTAGCCAGGCTCAGTTGGGGAAATCACACATGATCCACGCCGTAAGCGGGGTGAACCAGCACCTCTATGCCCGTCAGCTCGACCAGATGTTCCGCATGCGCCACACCTTCTATGTGGAAGGTCATGGCTGGTCGGGTCTCTCATCCATCGACGGCCAGGAAGTCGACGAGTTCGACGATGACGACGCCGTCTATCTGATGAGCCTCGATCCCTTCGGGGATCTTGCCGCCTCCGTCCGTCTCAATCCGACCACGGGGCCGACCCTTCTCAAGAAATTCGCGAACCATTCGGACGAGCCCGTGCCGGCCGATTCCTCCGTGTGGGACATCTCGCGCTGGATCGCCGCGCCCCGACATCGCCGCGCCGACAATCCGCGATGGCCCTCGAACCACCAGCGCGAACTGATGGTGGGCATCCTCGAATTCTGCCTCTCGCGAGGCCTCACCCATCTTGTGATGCTCGCCGAACTCCGCCTTGCCGAGCGCATTGCTTCTTACGGTTGGCCGCTTCGCTATCTCGGCAAACCGCGCGAATACGAAGGCGGAAAAGGCGTCGCCGTAGCTGCGGAGATCGAGGTGGGCCAGCACGTCCTTGCCCTTACCCGCGCTAAGACCGGAGTGACGAAAACGATGCTGGTCGAGATTGATCCCTCGAAGATCGAGCCCAAGGCCAGCCGCCCCTCGCCCTCGGCGGAATTCCGCGACGCCGTCGCCGCCATAGGCGCAACCAAGCTCGATCGCCTGGTTCGCGTCCTCGCCTCGGATCTTTCGGGCGTCGAAGACCAGCCTCGCGCGATCGAACTGCTCGCCGCCTTCAACCAGCTCCTGGAAGCCGCCGGCCTCGGGCTCGACAGCCTGTCAGAAGCCAGGCCAGCAGGCGCACCCCTGTCCGCCACAAAAGGAAACAGCCCGGCCTTTCGGCCGGGCTGATCCTTCAGTTCGGTTGTGACCGGTCGGCTTAGCGGCCGATGGTGATCGTCACGTACGCGCGGCGGTTCGTGGGTTCCTCGACGGTGTTGCCCGTCGGTTTTTCCAGAGCCGTTTCGCCGGCGCCCTTGGCGGTAACCAGCGTCGCCGGCACGCCGTCGACGTTCACCAGCTCGTCGCGGACCGCAGCAGCGCGGCGTTCCGAGAGAGCCTGGTTGTGCGCCGGCGAGCCCGTTGTGGAGGTCGCGCCCAGCACGTTGATCGCGGTGGCTTTGCAAGGCGATTGCACTTTCTCTTTGAGAGACCGTGCGATCAGCTCCTTGTTGGCCGCGTTCAGCCGGTTGGCCGCAGGCGTATTTGGTTTCGGGATGTCGACTTCGAAGTACACCGTGAAGTCGGCCGTGCCCGTGCAAGCCGCAGCTGCATCCACCTGCGTCTGCGTGGGAGGCGGCGGAGGCGGAGGCGGCGGGGGCGGGGGTGGCGGCGGAGGCGGCGGCGGGGGTGGCGGCGGCGGAGGCGGCGGGGGCGGCGGAGGCGCCGCGAACTGCCACCGGAAGCCGAGCGAGACCACATGGTCGTTGTACGAAGACTCGTACTTACCATCGACGCCCTGATAGGCGAGGTCTTCCGCGTCCGTGTAGGTGTAGCCGATGTCCGCCGTCAGCTGGTCGGACAGCTTGATGCCGAGGCCAGCCAGCAGGTTGTAGGCGAACGACGAGTCGTTGTCGTTGAAGCCGTTGGCCTGAGCGCCCGAGCCCGTGAGGTACAGCGACGAGACGCGCGAATCGACACGCGCAACACCGACGCCCGCGCCGAGGTAAGGTTGGATCTTGCCGCCGGCGTTGAAGTCCTTGATCGCGTTGACCATCAGCGAGGAAACGCGGGTCGAGCCCGATCCGTTCGGTCCGACGCGGCCTGCAGGTTTCGAACCGATGAAGGTGTTCGGAACTTCGAGATTCACGTTGCGGTAGCTCGCGACGCCTTCAACGCGCCAGCCGCCGAAACCATAGCCGATGCCGCCGGTATAGACCGGATCAACGTCGACTTTCGCGCGAGTATCAATCTGGCCGTTATTGCCAGTGGAGGCGTCCACATCCTGGAGGCCGTCTACAGTAAGTCCGAGCTTGCCGGTGCCGTACCACCCCGTCTGGGCATGGGCTACGCCAGCAGCCCCGACCATCGTGGCGGCCGCGGTGGCGCACAACAGTGCCTTTTTCATTCCGTTCCCCTTGATCAAAGGTATTCCCCGGCGCCGGGTTGGCGGTCGCCGAGGTATGGAACGCGGTCGCCCCGCATTCTGATCCCGCGTTACACGCTTTTTTTTGGGTTGGCGATACGCAGGGCTATGACAAGTCGACAATACCTGCGTTTTCGGAACCGCCGGGGCGAACAAGCAACAAGTTTTCCGCCTTGCAATGCTTGCCTGATCAGGACTTGGGGCCTTCCCCGGCTGGACTTTCCGCCCCCGGACCAATTCTGATTCGTCCTGCCCCGCCTACACGGGCTGCGGCGGCCTGTATTTCATGACAACGACGCTGGGAGAGGTTCCATACTAGCAACCAATCCGGCCGCCTTTTCCCCGCCTCCGCACCCGCCAGAAGAGCTGTGAGTATGACCGCTCCCCGTCCAGGCGAGAGCATGTGATCCTTCCCTTGCGGAGCCTGTGGACCGGCGACGCCCGCGTAAATACGTTCAGGTGACACTGACAAGGAGACCCCTTCGTGGCCGCTCTTCCTGCCTCCTCTCCCCTCCCCGAACACGTCGAGGTCCTGATTGTCGGCGCGGGGCTTTCGGGAATCGGAGCGGGCTATCACCTGCAAAAAAGACTGCCGAAAAAGACCTACGCGATCCTCGAGGCGCGCGAGTCGATCGGCGGCACATGGGACCTGTTCCGCTATCCCGGCATCCGTTCCGACAGCGACATGTATACACTGGGCTACAACTTCAAACCGTGGCCGGGCGCCAAGGCGATCGCGGACGGTCCCTCGATCCTGGACTATGTGAAGCAGACTGCCGCCGAAAACGGCATCGACAAGCACATCCGCTACAAACACAAGGTCACCAGCCTGGCCTGGTCCAGCAAGGACGCGCGCTGGACAATCAACGCCGAACACGATGGCCAGCCGGTCCAGTTCACGGCTTCCTTCGTGATGATGTGCTCGGGCTACTACCGGTACGAAGCCGGCTACACGCCCGACTTCAAAGGCCGTGAGCGCTTCAAGGGCCAGGTCATCCACCCGCAACTCTGGCCGGACAATCTCGATTACAAGGGGAAGAACGTCGTCGTCATCGGCTCGGGCGCAACCGCCGTAACCATTGTGCCGGAGATGGCGAAGAACGGCGCGCATGTGACGATGCTACAGCGGTCGCCCACCTACGTCGTCTCGCGTCCGTCGGAGGACAAGATCGCCAAGTGGCTGCGCTCATGGCTGCCGGCCAAGACCGCGTATGGCGCGACGCGTTGGAAAAACGTCGGCTTCCAGATGCTGTTCTACAGCCGCGCCCGGAAACAACCCGACAAAGTTCGGAAATACATCACCGACCTGGCGCAGAAGGAGCTCGGCCCGGATTATCCGGTGAACGTGCACTTCAACCCGAAATACAATCCGTGGGACCAGCGCATGTGCCTGATCCCCGACAGCGACCTGTTCAACGAGCTGAAGGCCGGCAATGCCGAAGTCGTCACCGACACGATCGACACCTTCACCGAGACGGGCATCAAGCTGAATTCGGGCAAGGAGCTGAAGGCGGACATCATCGTCACCGCCACCGGCCTCGACCTGCAATTCCTCGGCGGCGCACAAGTCACCGTCGATGGAGAAAAGATCGATATGTCGAAGCGGCTCACCTACAAAGGCATGATGTACGAAGGCGTGCCGAACCTGGTGTCGATCTTCGGCTACACCAACGCGTCATGGACGCTGAAATGCGATCTCACCTGCGAATACGCCTGCCGGATCATGGGCGAGATGGACAAGACCGGCCGCAAGCAGGTGACGCCGAAGAACAACGACCCGGGCACGCAGTTCACGCCCTGGCTCGATTTCTCCTCCGGCTATGTCCAGCGCACTATCGACCGCTTTCCGAAGCAGGGCGCCCGCGCGCCGTGGAAGCTGCATCAGAACTATGCGAAGGACGTCATGGCCCTCCGTTATAGCAAGCTGGAGGATCCCGAGCTCGTGTTCAGCTGAGGCTGGGCCGGCGGATGGCGAGCCCGCTCAGAAAAGCCTGGGCTTGTCGGTCTCGCCTTTCTTCGGTTTTCGCGAAACCGGCGGCTTCTTGGTTAAGTCTTCGGGCGCACTGTCCCAATCTGCGGGATCGAATTCGTAGGTCCTGATAAGCGCCTTCACTTCTTCGATCGGTGCGCGAAGCTCCCCCAGCCACAGCTCGATATCCGACTCATCCATCACCAGCGGCATTCGATCCGTAATCCTGCCGATAACGGCGTTGGCGGGCGTCGTCACTTGAGCAAACTCGTACTCGGGGCCATTGCCGACATCGAACACGTCGAAAATGACCCCGAGGATAATCGGTTTGCCGTCCTTGCGCTTATTGACCCACTGGCGCTTCCACGTCTTTCCCGTGGGCGCACCGTCGTCGAACTGTGTGGCGATTTCTTCGGCCTCGTTGAAGGAATTGGCGAAGGTGATACCACGTCGATGGCGAAAAGCGTCGATCCATGTCGGCAGCCGGTCAACAGTTTCGCCGCGCGCATGCATGTTCTTGACGAGGCGCTTCTTCTGGTCGGGCTTCCGATCTGTGAACCCCCAGCCCATCACCGTCACGATCCGGTCGCCCTGCTCGTTGAGATGCACCACCGGTACGCCGCGCATCGGCGTGAATGTGCGCACTTCGTCGTTATCCTTGGCGCCGAGAAGGTTGGCGTATTCGTAGACTTCCGCCCACGACGCCATTTGAGTGAACTTTCCGCACATGGATCAACCGAATAGCGCAGCGCAGAGAGAGTCAACGGCGTGATCAGCCTGCGATCGCGAAGGGAAGATCGATCAGACCACAGGAACCCAAACCTCGCACCCACCGAGCCCAGTGCGGGGATCGAACTCCGGACCGTAGTATTCGATCATCTGCATCGATCCGTTCTTCGGCATACGCCCGGATTGGGCAAGCCATTCGCCGGCTGCGCCGCAGGTGGCGCCGATGTTCGAGACATGCCCTTTGTTCTCGAACACGGCCCATTCGCGCGGCTCGATACGTGCGCCGGAAAAACCTTCAGGCAGATCATTGAGTGAGCGCACGCGGACAGCTGCAAAATAGTCGAAGCCGCAATCGTCGTTGAGATCGGCCGGCGCGAGGTTGAGCCCGTATGCCGCGCCCGGGATGGCGCCAGGGATGGTCGACATGATCGGGCCGAAAGCCTGCCAGATATTGGGAATGCCGCCGCGATCGTCGAAGCGGAAATACTTGCGCAGACCCGCGAAGAGCATCGTGTCGGTCTTTGTGAATCGTGTGGGCGAAACGGCGGGGGCTTTGACGTCGGGCATTCGGATGGGTTCCACGAGCTTGAGATCCGTGATGGAGCGCCGGCGCGCCTCATCCGGCGTGAGGCCGAACTGGTCGCGGAAGGCGCGGGTGAACGCTTCGTGGGAATTGTAGCCTGCCCCGAGGGCGACTTGCAGGATGTCCGGAGCGCCGCTGACGAGGAGCCTCGCCGCCTCTGATAGGCGCCGGCCGCGCAGGTAGGCGACGACAGGCTGGCCGACGATAGCGGCGAAGGTGCGAGAGAGATGAAAGCGCGACAGGCCCGACGCCTCCGCCACATCGTCGAGCGTCATCGGCTCGCCAAAATGGCTTTCAATGTACCAGAGGGCCTTGCCGATCGCCTGCATCACTCACCTTTCCGAAGCGATGATGCATTGTGCCGGGGCCGGAGCAAGCGCGCTTGATCGGGATTGCGGTTCAGCCGGCCTTCTTCTTCGCCCGGTTCACCGCAGCATCCAGTGCCGAGAGGAACGCCGACCGGTCCTTCGGCGAGAACGGCTTCGGCCCGGAGGTTATCTCGCCGAACGAGCGCAGGTGTTCCATCAGGCCGCGTGTGGCGAGAGCCGATCCGATCATGTCCGAGGTGAAGACTTTTGCGGTCGGCGAGATTGCCTCGGCGCCGTTCTCCAGAACTCGCGCCGCGAGCGGAATATCGTTGGTGACCACGACGTCGCCGCGCCCTGCCCGCTCCGCTATCCAGTTGTCGGCTTCGTCAGGCCCGGATTCGACCAGCACGAACTTGATCTGCGGCTCGGCTGGCGTGCGGATGAAGGAATTGGCGACGACCACCACATCCCACCCGATGCGCCGCGCAACTTTGTAAACCTCTTCCTTCACAGGACAGGCATCGGCATCGACGTAGATCGAGTTGGGCATTGAAGCGGGATAGTCCGCCAGCTGCAACGAAGTCTACACTTTTTCCTTGGCGCGGGTGCGCGTTCGCGACTTTGCGCGCGGCTTGGATTCAGCAATTTTTGGTTCGTTGGGTTCGTCCTTGCCCGTTCCAGGTTTGGCTTTGCCACCCTTCGCTCGGCGCCGGCGTTCTTCCTGAAGCCGATGGGCGTTCTTCTCGACCTCTTCCAAGATGGCCTTCAGTTCCTGGTCGGTGAGGTGTTCGATGCCGATATATTCGTTATCGGCACCGGCGACCGCACGGATCAATTCGTCCAGCTTCGCCTGGATCGCCCCGTTGTCCCTGTTCTGCGTATTCTGGATCAGGAACACCATCAGGAAGGTGATGATCGTGGTCGAGGTGTTGATCACCAGCTGCCACGTGTCCGAAAAGCCGAACAGAGGGCCGGACAACGCCCATACGATCACCAGCACCATGCAGATGATGAAAGCGAACGGGCTGCCTGTCGCTTCCGATACGATGTTGGCAAATCGATTGAACAGCTTGCTCATCAAGCACAGAAACCCTCGAAACGCCGAGTCGGTTCCCGTAGCCTGCGCTAACCACCGCTAAGCGGCGGTAGCAGCGCGATTTCATCTTTCGCCGAAATCTTCACGGCTGCTTCGTCCGCAACCAGTTCCTGGTTCACGGCCACACGAATGGACCTGGAACGTAGCATGGCCGCGAGGTCCGGATTTGCGTCCGCAAGTTTCTTGCGCAGCTCCGCCGCAGTGGCAACGCCGGCCGGCAACGGAATTGAAGGCGCGCCAAACGCGTCCTTGAGCTTGCCGAACAGGAGCACCGTGCCAGCCATCAGCCGCCCGTTGTGGACATCGTCCGCGGCGATGCCGGCGTCGAAAGCCGGGCGGCGTCGAAGTCGTGCCCTTTCGGCTTGCGCTCGATTGCGCCGAGGATCGCCTGCTTCAGGGCGCCGCCCGACGGATCAGAGCGCAGTGCAGCGCGCAAGTCCGCTCCGTCCTCGCGGCCAAGGCAAGTGTAAAGCCGCCCAGTGCATGTGACCCGAACGCGGTTGCAGCTTTCGCAGAAATTGTGAGTCAGCGGCGTGATGAAGCCGAGCCGGCCGCCCGTCTCCTCCACCTTCACATAGCGGGCCGGGCCGCCCGTATTGAGCGGAATGTCCGTCAGCGTGAATAGCTTCGACAGGTCAGCGCGAACTTTGGACAGCGGCAGGAAATCCTCGACCCGGTCCGTTTCCGCCTCTCCCATCGGCATGGTCTCGATCAGCGTGAGGTCAGCTCCGCGTTCGTGCGCGAAGCGGATCAGCTCCGGGATCTCGGCCTCGTTCGTGCCGTGCAGCGCGACAGTGTTGATCTTCACCTTCAGCCCGGCGGCCAACGCAGCATCGATCCCGCCCAGCACATCGCCTAGCTGATCGCGCCGTGAGATCGTCTCGAACACATCGCGCTTCAGCGTATCGAGCGAGACGTTGATCCGCCGCACGCCGATGGCCGACAGCTCGCCAGCATATTTCGACAGCATCGTGCCGTTGGTGGTGAGCGTCAGTTCCCGCACGCCATCAGCTCCATCACATCCTTCCGCACCAGCGGCTCGCCGCCCGTGATGCGCAGCTTGTCGACGCCGAACGATGCGAAGGCGGACACCAGCTCGTCCAGCTCCTCGAACGACAGCACATCCTTGCGCGGCAGGAACGTCATCCGCTCCGGCATGCAGTAGGTGCACCGAAGATCGCAGCGATCCGTGATCGACAGCCGCAGGTAAGTCACCCGCCGCTGGAACGAGTCCACCAGCTTGCCCTGCCCAGCCGCCAAGGCCGTCGGCGAAGCATCCGAAGACGCCCGCCCCGGCGGTTTCGCGTTGATGAGGGTGTAAACCATTGGGGTCATAGATTATCGTTATATTCGGCCAAGTCGAGCGCCCCCTCACGGCCCCAAGGCTGAATGACGGGGAATTCAGACCATGGCGGGCCGACTTCAGCCCATCGGATACCTGATCTCCTTCGATACCTCATCGATTTTCTTCATCAGGTCGTCGGGCAATTTCACATCGGCTGCCTTGAAGATATCCGGCAGATGGTCCTCGTGCGTAGCGCCGACAATCGTCGAAGCCACGAAGTCGTGCTGCTTTGACCATGCGGTCGCAAAGGTTGTCACCGACATGCCGGCTTCCCTGGCAAGGCCGATCCAGCGCTCCGTAGAGGCGAGCGTCTTGTCGTTGACGAAGCGGCGGGCCATCGGCGCCTGGCGGGCCGGCATGTCCTTGTACTTCGTGAAGCGCGCGCCTTCAGGCCACGCTCCGCCCTGGTATTTGCCGGTCAGCACGCCGCCGGCGAGCGGCGAATACGGGATGAGGCTGACACCTTCCTGGCGACATACCTGCGCCAGCTCGTCCTCGAAGCGGCGGTTGTTGAGGCTGAAATTGTTCTGGATCGAGTTGTGGCGCGCGATGCCCAGCTTCTCCGATGTCGCGAGCGATTTCATCAGGCCCCAACTCGTCTCGTTCGAGCAGCCGATCACCCGCACCTTGCCGGCCCTCACCAGCTCGTCGAGCGCGGCCATGTGCTCGTCATAAGCAACTCCATGGTCAGGCCAGTGCGTCTGGTAGAGATCGACATAGTCGGTCTGCAGCCGTTTCAGGCTCGCCTCGATGGCGCGGACGACGTTGTGGCGGTCGGTCGCCGTCATCGCCGAACGCTGGGCCGACTTGATCCAGCCATGGCTGGGACCTGAGACCTTGGTGGCGAGCAGGACAGCGTCGCGCGGCTTGGTCTTCATCCAGCGGCCGACGATCTCTTCCGTGCGGCCGGCATACTTCGCATCCGGCGGTACGGGATAGTTCTCCGCCGTGTCGTAAAAGGTGATGCCCGCCTCGAACGCCTTGTCGAGAATGCGATGGCTCATCGCCTCGTCGGCCTGGTTGCCGAACGTCATCGTCCCCATGCAGATCTCGGAGACAAACAGCGGGCTGCGCCCAAGACGGCGGGTTTGCATGGAAAGGTCCCTCGTAATAGCGGCGGGACGCTAGCGAAGTGAGCGAAGGCTCACAAGGCCCGGTCGATCACTCCACCGGATAGGGCCCCTCAGCAAACGCACGATCATGATAACCCTTCGCGCCCACCTCGCACGCAAGCGGACTGCCGATTGCGAGTCCTGCTCGAAGTTGCGCGATTGCCTGAGCAAAATCATAGCGCGGGATCCAGCCGAGTTCTCTTCGTGCGCGGGCGTTGTCGTAGACACGATCGATCGTTGGGAACATCCGCCAGTTCCTAGCCGAGTAAGCTGAGACGTAGTTTGGAACGCGCCGCGCCAAAACGGCGGGCGTATCGCGACCCAGGTCCGCAGCATCCTCTGGGTGGAAAGGCGTGGTCGCGCTGATGATATATTTGCCAAAGCCGACTTCCGCAGCGCGACGGGCCGCCAGTAAATGAGCCCCCACCACGTCAGCAATATCGGCGCGGCGATAGAGCAGTTCGTTCGTCTTGGCGTTATCGCCATCATAGGCCGTGCGGATGGTCTTGCTGTCGTCATCTTCCGGAAAGAATCGCGAGGTGCGGAGCACTATGCATGGCAGGTGCTGGTTACGATGGAACAGCTGGCACAAATCCTCCGCTGCCAGCTTGGTGACGCCATAGATGTTCTTGGGGATGGGGAGGACATCTTCGGTGATCCACGCCGCAGGCTCGCCTTCGCCTGAGGTCAACGCATCGCCGAACACGCTGGTGGTCGACGTGAAGATCAAGCTGCGGACGCCAGCCGCCACACTTTCCTCGAGCAGGTTGAGCGTGCCGGTGACATTCACGTCGACGAAATTCTGCCGCGAATGGGTCGCGACGTGCGGCTTGTGCAGCGCCGCCGAATGCAGCACGACCTTGGCCCCGGCAACGTGCTGACGAACGAACCCCCGGTCCGAGATCGACCCTACAGCGTCAGTGAAACGCGAAGGCTTGCGGTCGATGCCGACAACCTTCTCGCCCGCTGTCCGCAACGTGCGCACCAGCCCTTCGCCGAGATGCCCGGCGCTTCCTGTCACCAGGAAAGTCATCAGCTCTCCATCAACCGCGGCATCAGCTCGACCATGTTGCAGGGCATGTGGCGACTATCGAGTTGCCAGCGGATGAGTTTGTCCCAGCCGTCCTTCACCGCGCCGTTGGAGCCCGGCAGACAGAAGATGAAGGTGCCGTTGGCGACGCCGGCGCAGGCGCGGCTTTGCAGCGTTGAAGTGCCGACGCTCTGGAAGGAGACGAGGTGCCAGACGACGTTGAAGCCGTCGATCTCCTTGTCGAACAACGGGCGCACGGCTTCCGGCGTCACATCGCGGCCTGTGAGACCCGTGCCGCCGGTCGTGATCACGGCATCAATCTGCGGGTCCGCGATCCATTTGCGCATCACGGCGCGAATGGCGTTGACCTCATCCGGAACAATGGCCTTGTCCGCCAGCTGGTGACCCGCCTCCTTCACGCGATCGGCAAGGATGTGACCGGATGTGTCCGTCTCGTCCGTGCGCGTGTCCGAGATCGTCATCACGCAAACGCGGAGCGGTTTGAACTCCATCGTGTCGACCATCTTGCCGCCGGGCGCGGCAAGGGGGGGATAGCTGGGGCCGGGCATCAAGGGTCTCCGCGTAGTTTGCCGTCGGGCGTGAACAGATCAGTCTCGAATTCCGCAAGCATGTTGCGAGCGGCCGCCCTGTCGCCGGTCGTGTACTCCGCCATCGAACGATCCAGCAAGGCGTGCAGCGATTGCCGGCGCTCCATCGCGGCGGGTGGAACAGCGATGTCCACGCCTTCGTGAAGCTGCCTGAAGGCGATTTCGAAGGTCATCTGCTCCTCCGGCTTCCAGCCGAACTCCTGCGGGAAGCCATTCGGCGCGTATTCCATGACATAGGCGATGTGGTCCCAGAGATCGCTGACGGACTCCATCACGTAAGGAAGCGCCATCAGGTCTTGTCCCAGCGAGCGTGGGCTTCCTTGTCGTCGGCTCGCGGTTCGATCCATTCCTCGCCGTCGGGGCCCAGCTCCTTTTTCCAGAACGGCGCTTCGGTCTTGAGGCGGTCCATCAGGTAGTCGACGGCTTCCAGCGCCGCCCGCCGGTGTCTCGACAGCGCCGCCACGAATACGATCGCCTCGCCCGGCGCCATCCGGCCGCAGCGGTGGACGACCAGGGTATCGATGATGTCGAAGCGCGCACGAGCGTCAGTCTCGATCTGCGCGATCTGCTTTTCCGTGAAGCCGGGATAGGCCTCCAGCTCAAGCGAATAGACCATTCCGCCATGCGCACTTGCACGAACCGAACCTACGAACGTCGCGAGCGCGCCTGCCTCGCCCCGCCCCCTGGAGAAGGCGGCGGCTTCGGCGTGCGGATCGAAGGGTTCGGTCTGGACGCGGATCATGTCCTGTACCTAGTGCGTCGGACAGGAACTGAAAAGCTATCCCTTGAGGCCAACCAGCACGGCGCCGCCTGCGACCAGCCCGACGCCCAGCCAGTTCTTCCAATTTAGACTTTCGCCCAGGAACGCCACGCCGAGAATGGCGACAAGGACAACGCTCAGCTTGTCGATCGGCGCCACCTGTCCCGCCTGGCCCAGGCTGAGCGCGCGATAGTAGCAGAGCCAGGAGACGCCGGTCGCAAGGCCTGACAGGCCCAGGAAGATCAACGTGCGCGGCGCAAGCTGCGTGAGCGGCTGAGCCACGCCGCGCGCAAACACCAGCACGCCGGCAAACACCGCGATCACAATCACCCGCAGCAGGGTCGCGTAGTCAGGATCAACACCCGTCACGCCGATCTTGCCGAAGATCGCGGTGAGCGAGGCGAACAATGCGGAGAGGAGAGCCCAGAACAGCCAGGAGTCCAGCATTGTTCTCTCCCGCGCCATCGTTAACCCTGCACCCTGATCCACGCCGACGCCAGCGGCGCGAGGGTGAGTGTATTGTCCGACAGCACCGCCTCGTTGGCCCACATCACCGAAGCAAGGCCACCCTCGATCCGCGTAGTGACTTGCGTCTTGCCGAAGTTGAACGCGGCGATCACGCGATCTGCGCCAGCCGTGCGCTCGAACACAAGCTGCGTCGCCGATGCCTCGATCACCCTGAACGCCCCCCGCCCCAGCGCCGCGCTGGCCTTGCGCAACGCAATCAGCTTGCGAGTGATCGCCAATGTGGAGTCGACAAGCTTTTCCTGCTTTTCGGCCGAGAGGGCTCGCTGGCGCGGATCGACCGGCAGCCATGTCTCCTTTGCCTTGCTGAATCCGGCATTGGCCGCATCGGACCACGGCATCGGCGTGCGACATCCGTCGCGACCCTTGGTGGCGGGCCAGCCGGCGACACCCCACGGGTCCTGCAATTTGTC
>DASZSI010000305.1:0-3506 GCA_035548775.1 Hyphomonadaceae bacterium | reverse complement strand
GAAGAGGGATATTCACGTCGTTCCTCACGAGGGCGGATGGGCGACGCAACGCGAAGGCGCACAGCGTGCTGGCCGGGTGTTCGACACGCAGCGCGAGGCGCAGAAAAGCGCCCGCGCGACGGCCATCCGCGAAAAGGTCGAGGTCGTGACGCATGGGCGGGACGGCCGCATTCGTGACAGCGACAGCTATGGCAACGACCCAAACCCGCCGAAGGACAGGAAGCACTAAGATGCTGCAACCTCTGCGCCGCACGAATTGCCATGTGCCGCTATGCAGGGCGTCATGGTAAAATTGTCGGACATCCTGACGGGCGCTCGTTCAACTCTGCAATCGGTCAATTGGCTTGATGAACTTTCGGGCCTGCATCCGAGTCTGAGACAGCATCTCGATCCATTGTCCGAATTGCAGCGTTCCGCAAACGCCCTGCACACCAGATCACTGGCGGGGTCGATCTCGCATCGTCCGCTCGTGCATGGGATCTTGTGATCGATCGGCAGGGCAAAAACTTTCTTGGCGAACCAACTGGCCGATCCTTGGCTATGGATGCACTCGATGTTTCTGAGCGGCTCCGGATTGCGACGGGAGGCGTCAGCATCCACGACCTCGTGCGAAGTTCCTCCGTTTACGAACACGCCAGACGCGCGGCCGACTTGTCAGCATCGACATGGGTTCCATTCGAACTGGAGCAGCACCGCCTCACCGGCGCGCAATTTGCCGATCAACTTGCCCTTGGAAGCCTGGCTTTCAATCTTGATGCCAGGCAATGGCAAGATCCGGCTTTCCTGTCGACCTTTGGAACGGCCTCAGCACTCTCGCGCGCCCTGGATACGGCGGGCATGATGGACGCAAGCGTCCATGCCGCCATGAAGTCGATGGCTTTTGCCGGCATCCCCGACACGCTCGATCTTCGGACATACCGCCACTTGCTAAATGCCAGTGGTCTCACTCTTCCACGTTGGCCGCGCTTCCGGAGACTGACTGAGAAGCAGAAGCAGCGCATTCAGCGCGAGCGCCTGGCCGGCTACCAGCAGCCGAAACATATCGCGCAGGCAAAATCCCTTGTGCATCAGCACGAGCTATACCTGCGCGACGCCATCAGCGCGCTGATGGAATCCGAATACGGCGAATCATGGGCCGAGGAGCGGCTTCCTCTGTGCGGTGACCATGGCAAAAGTCTTCTTGGCAGGTGGCGCAAACACGGTGGTGGCGTCTTCGATCATGCCGATTATCCTCATTACGTGGCAGTTATGGTCCATCCAGAGCACTTCACTGCGATCTTCTCACTGGCATTCGAGGATAAGGCCACCATCGAAGATCTCGTGGGCTCCGCCCGCAGGCTTCGTGCGACATCGCATCACCCGCATGAATTCACGCCCGCCGATCTGCGTGACCTGCGGGTGACCTGGAACGGGATTCTCAAAGGCCTTCGCCGTCTCGAGCCCGGGCAGGAGCTGGACTGGGCCTCCTGAGGCGGCTTCGGACGTGACGATAGGTTTGTGGCCCGTGCGCCGTCCGGCCAGGAGGTTCCAATGAAGTGCGAAATCGAGTTCTTACCGGTCGGCGATGCCTCCAAGGCCGGCGACGCTATTGTCATCCGGTATGGCGAACCTGACGGCTTCAATGTCATGACGATAGACGGGGGCAACATGGCCTCCGGCGAGCTGGCCGTTGAGCATATTCGTAAACAGTTCGGCCATCATATCTACATCGACCACGCGGTCCTCACCCATTGCGACGCTGACCATGCATCTGGCCTGCGTGAGATCCTGAATGAAATCGAAGTCAAAAACCTCTGGCTGAACGCACCATGGGCATTTGTAAGCGAGTGCAGGCCTTATTTTCTAGATAAGACTATCTCGGATGAAAGGCTGGCCAAGAAAATCAGGGACGAGTATCCGATAATCAGCGAGATTGTGGAGACGGCGCAGCAAAAGGGGATACCGATCAAGTGTTTGTTTGCCGGCGACACTATCGGTCCGTTTCACGTTCTCTCGCCGCATCGCGAATTCTATGTCGCCCTTGTCCCGCAATTCGACCGGATGCCTGAGCCGGACCAGGAGGCAATCGAGGCGGCGCACTTCTGGATTGGAAAGCAGGAGCTTTCCGCCTTTGGCGCACTGTTCGAGGCGCTGAAGGCGAAGGCGCAAAAATGGATACCGGAAACGTGGGAGGGCGAACGGCTGAAGGACGGCGGGATCACGAACGCCAGCAATGAAAGCAGCGTTATCCTGGGCGGCCAGTTCGAGCACGGCCCGGTCCTGCTAACGGGAGATGCCGGTGTCACCGGCCTTCATCTTGCTGCCTGGCAAACCGAACAGATTGGTTTTCCCCTTCAGGAATTTTCGTTCGTTCAGATCCCCCATCACGGCAGCCGCCGGAATATCGGCCCGACGATCCTCAATCGTATGGTCGGTCCGATTCTCGCGAGAGGCAGCGAACCGCACTTTTCCGCCTTCGTCTCTGCGCCGAAGGACGACGATTCCCACCCGCGCAAGATGGTCCTGAACGCCTTCATCCGCCGGGGCGGCAAGGTCATCGCAACGCAAGGGACCAGCAAGATATACTGGGGCGGGTTCCCGGTGCGGGATGACTACAGCGCGGCTGTGCCGACGCCCTTCTCACCTGTGGTGGAGGAGTATGATTAGCGCGACACAGGCAAAGCGAACGCTCAAGGATCAAAACCGCTGGCAGCTCTGGCTGGTGATCGCGGCGAATACCCTTTTCCTCTACGGTGTGATTCAGGCGAACGCCATCGAGTTGAGCGGGTTGAAAGGCGTCTTCACCGACGCAAAGAATCTGGTCTCGGTCGGATTTGCCGTTCTCATCGCCACAGTCATTTCCGGCTTCGTAAGCGCCGACATGAAGGCCCGGATTGTCTTCCTGCGATGGAGAAATGCGCTTCCGGGGCATCGCGCGTTCACCCATTATGGACCGAGGGACTCCCGCATCGATCTTCAGCGCCTCGCGGCGATTCACGGAACGCTGCCGGCCGATGCCCACGAACAGAACCGGCTTTGGTATCGCATCTTCAAGACCATCGATGAGCTGCCGCACATTTCCCAGCTACACCGGGATTTTTTGCTGCTCAGGGATTACACGGCCATCGCCCTGCTGTGCCTGGTCATCTATGGCGGCTTCGCCATTGCCATGATCCGCTCCGGGCGGGTCTGCTTTTTCTATCTCGCCCTGCTGGTCGCGCAGTTGATCGTCGTGAGACAGGCGGCGTTTCATTATGGAGTCCGGCTGGTGACCAACACGCTGGCGACGGCGGCATTACAGCCGCAGAAGCCATCACCGCGCTCGAGGAAGAAAAGCGCGTAAGAAAAAGATCGCCGCGTCTGCAGCCGACCCCCAGACCTTCCGGTTCACTCCCGGGTAATCGAAGGGAAAGGTTTCAAACCGCGACCGGTTGCACGGTCGCAGGTAGCTGGCGCGAGCAGTGCTGGGGCAGAGCCCCGCCATTCCGGCACCTCGACACGGAGTCGCAGGCAGGTCCCCCGCATTG
>DASZSI010000304.1:0-2805 GCA_035548775.1 Hyphomonadaceae bacterium | reverse complement strand
GGCCGCCGGAGAGGATGTCGGCAATCACATCGAAGACGGGGTCGTCTTTATCCTGCTGATCGGGGCGGTGATAGGCGAGCAGCTCGATCGGCTGCGCGGGCGAAGCGACTTCCGTGTGGCGCGGGCCTTCCTGCGGCGGCTCCACCGTGATGACGCGGGGCGGCGGCGGACGTTTGGGGAGACGGCCGAAGTACTCGGCGGCGAGCGCTTTCATGCGCGCCGGATCCACATCGCCCACGATGGCGATCGTGATGTTCACCGGCACGTAGTACTTGTCGAAGAACGCCTGGGCGTCCGCGGCGCGCAGGTTGTCGATGTCGCTGGCCCAGCCCACGGTTGGCTCGCGGTAAGGGTGGGCGATCATCGCGGTGGCCAGCATCTGTTCGAACAGCTTGCCATCCGGGCTCGATTCCGTGCGCATGCGGCGCTCTTCGCGGACGACAGAGCGCTCTTTATAGAATTCGCGCGTCACAGGATGCAGGAAGCGCGCGGATTCGAGATAAAACCAGAGTTCGACGCGATTGGCCGGGAAATTGTAGAAGTATTCGGTCGAATCCTCGCGCGTCTCGGCGTTCAGACCGACCCCGCCATTTTCCTCAATTATTTCGGGATAGAGATTCGGGATGACGTAGGAACCGGCTTTTTCGATCGCGTCGTCGACTTCCTTCTGGAGTTCCTCGATCTTCTTCGCGTCCGGGGCGCCGGCTTTGCTGCGCTCGGCATCGAGCTTGTCGTAGGCGGCTTCGATCTGGGCCATGGCGGCCTTCTCGGCGGGCCAGTTCGTGGTGCCGATCTTGTCCGTGCCCTTGAAAGCGATGTGCTCGAACATGTGGGCAAGGCCGGTTTTGCCCTTGGGATCATCGACCGAACCGGCGTTCACGTAGGTGTGGAAAGAGACGACGGGCGCTTCATGCCGCTCCAGGACGATGAAGTGGAGACCGTTCGGGAGCGTAAACTCGGTCACGCGTTTTTCGAATTCCTTCAGGTCCTGGGCAGCGAGGGATGTGGCGAGGCAGGCGGCCAAAACGCCGGCGGAGAGGAGGGTTTTGAACAGTTTCACGATCGTGACTCTATCTGACAATGTATCCGATCCGGTCAGACGGAGTGCATCAATACGGGGTGAAAACGCTCTTTGGCCGTCAGCTTAGTTGTTGCGGTAGTTGGCGGACTTGCCGTCCCAGGGGCCGAAATAGACGATGGCGTTCGGCTTGGAGGCCCTCAGCTTTGCGGCGCCGTCCGCTGTTACGGAAGTACCCTGGAGGTCGACCTCTTTCAGGGCAGGCATGGCGGCGAGGGTGGGAATCGCATCGTCGCCGACTTTGCCGCAGCCCTGCAGCTTGAGGCGTTCGAGTTTAGTGAGAGACTTCATCTGCTCCAGCCACTTCGGCGTGACGGTCAACATGCTGATTTCGCCGAGGCGGGTACCTTCGATGCCGACGCCGATCGAAACGCAGCTGAACCGGAGCTCGCGGAGGTCTTTCAGGGCGAGGACCGCGCCGAGGCCGGTGTCCGACATAGCGATGGTCCAGACGTTCTTGTCCGTGCCCTGGCGGCCGCTGAGATCGAGATAAGTGAGGCCGGTCATCTGGCGCAGGGCCTGGAGGCCGGCGTCGCCCAGTTCGTTACCGCCCATCGTCAGTTCCTTCAGGTTGGTGAGGCCGGTGAGGCGTTCGAGGCCGACGTCCGTCATCATAGTTGACCCGACGTTGAGCGATTCGAGGCTCTGGATGCCCGCGATGTGTTCAAGCGCGGTGTCGCTTGCCTTCGTGCCGTGCAGGTTGAGGCGCTTCAGTTTTTTCCAGCCGCCGATGGAGGCGATGCCTTCGTCGGTCACGTACTCGGCGTAGTAGAGGCTGAGGTCGGTGATGTTCGGGAGGTTTTTGATCTGGGCGAGACCCTCATCGGTGATGTGGGTGAGGGAGAGATCGAGCGTTGTCAGGTCGGGCAGATCGTTCAGGCGGCGGAGGTCGGCATCGGCGACCCAGGTGCCGCGCAGGCTCACGCCGGTGACGCGTCCCTGCGCGTCGCGCGTGACGTGGCCGCCGAGATCGTCAATCCATTGCGTGGCTCCATCGGAGTTGGCTGCGGCAAAAGCCGTAACGGCGAACAGCAGCAGGGTGAGGCAGGCTTTTCTCATTTCGGCCTCCGGTTGGCGAGCGAGGAGTCGCGATCGAAAACGATTTTGCAGGATGGGAGCGCGGTCTGGATGTCGAGCTCGGCTTTATCGGTGACGTAGGTGTGATACAGGTTCAGCGACTGCAGCTTCGTGAATGACTTGATGATCGGAACGCTCTTATCGGTGATGTTGACGGTGTCGAGGCTCAGTTCGCGGAGATTTGTAAGGGACTGGAGCGCCTGGAAGCCGGTGTCGTCCACGGTCGTGTAGTCGAGCCTCAGCACCTGCAGATTCGGAAGGGCTGCGAGCGAAGCCATACCTTTGTTGCTGGTGCGGGTGCGGAGGAGTTCGATGCGTTCGAGCTTCGTCAACGGGGCGAGAAGCGCGAGGCCGGCGTCGGAGAAGCGGCCGTGATTCAGGTAGAGCTCGCGGAGATTGGTGAGCGCAGAGACCGCTTTCAGGCCCTTATCGTCCACGTCTGTGCTGGTGAGGTCGAGCACTTCGAGCTTTGAAAGAGGCGCGAGTTTGGCGAGGCCGTCGGCGCTGATGTCGTCATAATCCAGCTTCAACTGAACCAGGCCGGAGAGCGCGGCGACCCAGGAAAGGCCATCGTCGTTGAGGTGGGAATTCGCGAGATCGAGCTCGTGGAGATTGGCCAGGTTTTTCAGGCCGTCGAGCCCCGGGCCTTT
>DASZSI010000303.1:0-3716 GCA_035548775.1 Hyphomonadaceae bacterium | reverse complement strand
CGATTTCGCATTACCCAAACCTATGGCGATGACAAGGAACTCGACGCCGTCGTCCAAGGCTGGAAGGACGAGGGGCAGGCGGATGGCCGGCTGTTCGCTGATGGGCTGAGGGCCACGCTGAGCGAAGCGCATGTCGCGGCGGCGGGCGACCAGCTGGCGATCGATTTCCGCCGCAAGGTGGCGCCGCACGATGGTCCGGTCGACAAGGAGTTCTCCGCCCACATGGTGGGCCGCCTGACGCTTGATCCGTCCAACGGCTACCTGTCGCAAATCCAGTACGACATCGATGATCCTGTAAAGCTGGATGACGGAACTACGTTGAGCCAGTACACGCAGACCTACCAGTTCGGATATTCCGAACGCTGGGGCGTCAGCTATGTCATGTCCTACGAAATCCAGGCCAAGGGCGGGCGGTTCGGCCTGGACGAGACGCGTTCCATCCGCGTCACATTGACCGACGTGGCGTTTGGGTTGGCGGGCGACGCCCACCAGGTGTTGGAATCCAAGCCCCAACCCTCCATGCCGGGACTCACAGCCAACCTTCGTTAGAGGGTTGCGAAGCGGGCGAGCCTCGTTAGCTTCGCGCCATGGCTCTTCACATGATCAAGCTATGCGTGGGCGTCGACAACGTCGACGAGCTTGCCGAATGGCAGGACAAGCGCGCCAAGGAACGCAAGAAGAAGGGCAAGCCGGCCAATCCCTATCACGATACGCGGATGATGCCGAAGCGAGCCGAGGAGATGCTCGACGGCGGATCGCTCTACTGGGTGATCAAGCACTTCATCATCGTACGCCAGCGGATCATCGGGCTCGACGAGGTCAAGGACAAGGACGGTAAGCCGATGTGCCGGATCCAGCTCGATCCCAAACTGGTGCGCACCAAGCCGCGCAAGAAGCGGCCGTTCCAGGGATGGCGCTACCTGCAACCAACTGACGCGCCTGCCGATCTCGACGGCAAGGGACCGGCGCTTTCGGCCGACCTTGAGGTTGCGCTGAAGGAAGCGCTGGCCTGGTAGGCGCCGGCGCGCTTCGTGCTTTACCCTTCAAATGATGGATGGCATCAACGGTCCACGGGACGGTCCGTCCGGGAGGCCACATGAACCGCTCATTCGTCCGCTGCAGGCTGGCGACGGTTGTCGCAGGGCTGTTGCTCCTTTCCTCGGCGGCGATCACGGAGGCCCAGCAGGCGAGCACGCCTTCCGTGGCGGCGACGCCGGCGTCCGGCACGCTGGTGACCAATGTGCGGCAGCTGACCTTCGAGGGGCTTCGCGCCGGCGAGGGATATTTCTCCGTCGACGGTACGGAGATGATTTTCCAGAGCGAGCGCGACGCCGCAAATCCGTTCTATCAGATGTACCTGATGGATCTCGGCTCCGGCGACGTGCGGCGGGTGTCGCCGGGCTATGGCAAGACGACCTGCGGCTGGATCAGCCCCGACAAGAAGAAGGTGATCTTCGCATCGACGCAAGACGATCCCGATGCCCGCAAGAAGATGGCGGACGAGATCGCCTTCCGGAAAAGCGGTCAGACCCGCCGCTATTCGTGGGACTATGATCCGACCTACGACATCCAGGAACTCGATCTTGCGACCGGCAAGTACAAGAACCTGACCCACACGCTGGGCTATGATGCGGAAGGCGCATACTCGCCGGACGGTACGAAGATCGTGTTCGCGTCCAATCGCGCGGCTTACGGACGCAAGCTGACCGACAAGGAACAGAAGCAGCTCGACCAGGACCCGTCCTACTTCATGGACGTCTACGTGATGAACGCGGACGGCTCGAACGTGAAGCAGTTGACCAACGTGGCCGGCTATGACGGCGGCACGTTCTGGAGCCCGGACGGCAAGCGGATCATCTGGCGGCGGTTCTCGGAGGACGGAGCGCACGCCGAAGTCTACACGATGAATCCTGACGGCTCGGACCAGCGCAAGATCACCAGCCTGGGCGCGATGTCATGGGCCCCGATTTTCCATCCGTCGGGCGACTATATCATCTTCGCGACGAACCTTCTCGGCTTCGACAATTTCGAACTCTACATGGTCGATGCCGCCGGCAAGCGCGAACCGGTTCGCGTGACCGATCGCAAGGGCTTCGACAGCCTGCCGATGTTCCATCCGGACGGCAAACACCTTGCCTGGACCTCAAACGCCACCAGCAACAACACCTCGCAAATCTTCATGGCGGACTGGAACGACGCCGAGGCGCGCCGTCTCCTGGGCCTGGATGCGAAAGGCAATCTGGTCGCCAATTTTACGCCGCAACAGGCAACCGCTAGCGCGACTGGGGGAACGACTGCCGCGATCTCCGAGGCCGATCTTCGCAAGCATGTCGAGGCGCTGGCCTCCGACGCCATGGAAGGCCGGCTGACGGGCGCGCCGGGCGGCGAAAAGGCGGCGGCCTATGTCGCGGCTGAGTTCAAGGCTGACGGGCTTCAACCGGCGGGAGACGCCGGTTCCTACCTGCAGGCTTTCGAATTCACGGCGGGCGTCTCCCTGGGCAAAGATAATGCACTGACGGCAACTGTGGGCGGTGCGAAGCTTCCCTTGAAGGTCGATGCCGACTGGAGGCCATTGTCATTCTCCCGCACCGGCAAGGCCGACGCTGCGGATGTCGTGTTTGCCGGATACGGCCTTGCCGCGCCCAAGGACGGCGACAATCCTGAATACGATTCCTATGCGCATCTCGATGTGAAGGGAAAATGGGTGCTGGTCTGGCGCGACTTGCCCAACGGCATCGATTCCAAGACGCGCATTCATCTCTCGCGTTATTCCGACCTGCGTTACAAGGCGGCGACTGCGCGCGCGAAGGGCGCGGCGGGCGTGATCTTCGCGCCTGCGCCGGGCATCAAGTACGAGGACGAACTGCCGAAGCTGTCATACGAATCCGGGTCGGGTGCGTCCGCTCTTCCGGTCGTGGCGATCAACGGCAAGACGGCCCAGGCGATGCTCGCGCGCGCCAATGCCGACATCGGCAAGCTGACCGCCCAGCTCGATCGAGGAGAGATGGCGGCCGGGCTTGCGCTGGCCGGCGTCAAGGTTTCGGCCAACCTTTCCCTCGTGAACGAGCGCCGCAACGGCCACAACATCATCGGCAGGCTCGGGCTTGGCGGGCCAGCGAACGCTCCGGTGCTGGTGATCGGCGCCCATGTCGACCATCTTGGGCATGGCGAGGCGTCCGGCTCGCTGGCGCGAGGCGACGAGCGCGGCAAGATCCACTACGGCGCGGACGACAACGCATCCGGCGTGGCCGCGTTGCTTGAGATCGCCCAATACTTTTCAGCTGAGCACGCTGCGGGCCGCCTGACCGGCGTTCGCGACGTGGTGTTCGCCGCGTGGGAAGGTGAGGAGCTGGGCTTGCTCGGCTCGCAACACTATGTCGAGGCGGCCGAGAAGAAGGCGGGCGCAAAGGATCTCCAAGGTGTCGTCTCGGCTTACCTCAACATGGACATGGTGGGGCGGCTTCGGGACTCCCTTGTTCTGCAGGGCGTGGGCTCTTCCAGCGTGTGGACACGCGAAATCGAACAAAGGAACGCTGTCGTCGGGCTGCCGATCAAGACGGATGCCGACACCTACCTGCCGACTGATGCAACATCGTTCTATCTCGCCGGCATTCCGATCCTGGCGGCTTTCACGGGCTCGCACGAAGAATACCACTCGCCGCGCGATACGGCGGACAAGCTCAACTACAAGGGCCTCTACGACATCGCCCGACTGA
>DASZSI010000302.1:0-17239 GCA_035548775.1 Hyphomonadaceae bacterium | reverse complement strand
GATCCGCAAGTTTCGCTCTCGACCGACAAGGGCGAGGTTCGCGCGTCTCTGGTGGTTGCCTGCGATGGCGCCAAGTCGGTTGTGCGCCGCGCGTCCGGCCTGCGGTTCGAGGGGTGGGATTATGACGCCAGGGCGATCTCCGCGACGGTGAAGCTCAGCGAGCCGCATGCGGGCGCGGCGCGGCAGATCTTTCTGCCCGGCGGGCCGCTGGCGGTTCTTCCGCTTTCGGGAAATCGGGCCAATCTGATCTGGACCGAGCAGGCGGCTGTGGCGGAGGCTCTGGTCGGCCTTGACGATCGGGGGTTCGAAGCGGAGCTGGCGAAGAAAGCCGGCGATTTTCTTTCCGGCGCAAAGCTGGCCGGGCCCCGGCAGGCATTTCCGCTCGGCCTGTTTGTCGCTGAGCGTTTCCATGGAACCCGCATCGCGCTCGCTGGCGATGCTGCCCATGTGATCCATCCGTTGGGCGGGCAGGGCCTCAACCTTGGTCTAAAGGATGTCGCCGCGCTGGTTGACGTGATCGCTGAAGCGGCAAAGGCCGGGCTTGATATCGGTGCGGCATCCGCACTGGAGCCGTACACGCGCTGGCGGCGGAGCGATGTGGTGGCGACTGCTGCCGCGATGGAGGGGTTTGCGAGGACTTTCTCTGCGCCCTTGCCGGTGCGGTTGGCGGCCGGGCTGGCGATGCAGGCGGCGGGGTCCGTGAAGGAGGCGCGCAAGCTGTTTGCGCGCGAAGCCGGCGGCGACCTGGGCGACCTGCCGAGTCTGATGCGGGCGTAAGGCCTATTTCGAACGGGTGACCGTAATTTCGCGGATGTCGCGTTTGCGGTAGCCGCCGGCGTTGACGGTGATGTCCGCGCGAAGCTGGACGACATCGCCAGTCTTGCGGTCGATATGGCAGACGAGATCGGCCTTGCGCGAGAAGGTCGCCCCTGCCGCTGGATCGGTCGCCTCGACGATGTGGATCTGGGCTGGCTCGCTGGCCGAGCCGGCGGACTCAAGCGTCGTCGTGATTGTCGTCTTCGTCGCCGGACCGTCCGATGACGGCGACATGCCGGCGGCCGTCAGCGGGTCGCCGGAGGGAAATTTCAGGTTCTGGCAGGCCGCGATGAGGCGCGCCTGGGTCAGCAGCGTGGCGGCCAGCTCCTTTGCGTCCATCGCGGCAAGCTGCTTGCCCAGACCGCTTGCGAAAGACCGGTTGGCAAGATCGGGCAGCACGGTGCTGGTGGCCGCCATGCCATCGATCAGGTCTTTCGAATCCTCGATCTTCAGCGGGGCGCCCGAGTTGTCGGCGGTGAAGCGCACCGGCACGCCGGTCATCAGCCCGGGATAGGGATTGTCGGCGCCGGCCGGGAAATTGCCGCCATCGAGGGATTCGATCTTCCATTCATAGACCCAGCCGGAACGTGTGCCGGCCGCGATCTTGAGCGCGCCCGACAATTCAAGTTCGGCTTCCGGCGGCCGACCGGGCTGGTTGGTCATGAGGGCGCGGCGTTCCTCGATCTGCCAGGTCGCGCCCACCTTGGGCTTGAAGGCGAGGTTGACGGCGGCGCTCTGCGCCAGCGCAAGCGGCGCGGCAAGGGCGCCAAGACCCGCGGCGATGAGGATCGATTTCATGGGATGGACTTTGGGAGGTCGGGCCGGCCTTCGCAAGCAGTCTCTGGCAGCGGCTCAGTCGCGCGATAGCCCAAGTTTTTTCATCTGGGCGAGGTAGGTCGTCATCCGCGCTGCTTTCTGCTCGGCCAGTTCACGCAGATAGGACCAGGTGTAGAGCCCGGTGTCGTGGCCGTCGTCGAAACGGATCCGCACCGCGTAACGACCTACAGGCTCGGCGCCGGTGACGCTCACCTTGCGCTTGCCTGCAGGCGGAGGCGGCCGGTCGGCGGCGCTGTGGCCCTTGGTTTCGGCGCTGGGGCTTTCGACGCGCAGGAGCTCGTACGGGATTGCGCCTTCAAAGCCGTCGTCAAACTTGACGTGGAGCGCGGCCTCGGCCTTGCGGAAGCGGAGCTCGGCCGGCCAGGCTGGCGCCTTGGCCGCGATCATTTGGGCGCGCCGATGTCTCGCGCTTCGTCGCGCAGCATTACCGGCACGCCATTTCGGATGGGGAAGGCGAGGCCGGCGGCGCGGCTGACAAGCTCGTTGGCTTCGCGGTCATAGACGAGCGCCGAGCGGGTGACGGGGCAGACCAGGACCTCGAGCAGGCGAGGATCGACGCCTGCGTCTGTCTCCGCATCGTCGCTCTTCTGAGCGTTCGGGTTTGCATCCGTCATTGTACGTATCCGCCGCCCTGACCGGTTCGCTCCATCTGTAGCAGAGTTATGAGGGCTGCACAGCGGTCTTCGAGCGTGCGCGCCTCGAGCAGGGCCTGCTTTTCGGGATTGGTGAAGGGGCAGCCGGCAGAGAGCGAGTTGATGAGCGTATCGACGGGCGCATCCTCTATGGCCGACCAGTCGGCTTTGAGGCCCGAGCGTTCAAGATAGGCGTGCAGCGCCGCGACAAGCTGTCCGCGCACGGCGTCATCGAGCGAGGGCGCGCGGGCGAGATCTTCGGCAAAGGCGTTCCAGTCCGCGCGCACGATGCGGTAGGGGCCGTCGTGTCTTATTTCCTCCGTCACGCGGAAGCGGGTAATGCCGGTGAGGGCGATGAGATAGCGGCCGTCGTCGGTTTCCTGGAAACCGGTTATCCGGCCGGCGCAGCCCACCTGGGCGAGGTCCGGCGAGTCGTCGTTGGCGGGCGTGATGAGGCCGGCGGGCTGGATCATGCCGATGATGCGATGGCCGACGAGGGCTGCATCGACCATGGCAAGGTAGCGCGGCTCAAAGATATTGAGCGGCAGTGTGGCGCGGGGAAACAGCAGCGCGCCGCCAAGCGGGAAAACCGGAATGGCGATCGGAAGATCAGAAGGTTTTCTGTAGGCGCGCGGCACGAGTTCCCTCGCTTGCTTCAACGACCCCGCACGATACCTATCAAAGTGGCGCCGGCGCCGGTTGATGTCCAGTGTTCGCAGGTATCAGGGATGGACGAAAGCGTGGAACACCAGCGCGCCTGCGACGGCCAGATAGGTCAGCATGGTGCCGATTGTTCCGATCAGCCGCCCCGGTGAAAAGCCGCTGGAGCTGGCCAGGCCGAACGCGTGCAGCAGACGCGAAACCACCAGCACGGCGCCGCACATGTGAATGTACCAGGTCGGCAGGCCGAGCAGGGCCAGCGTCACGATGCCGACTGCAAGGATCGGCACATCCTCCACCGCGTTATGCTGGACGCGCATGAAGCGGCTGAACTCCGGCGTCGTGTCGCCTGACGGGATTTTCAGGACGCCGCGCCGGTTGCCCACGAACATCTTGAGCCCGAGCATCACGATGACGAGGAGGCCGACATAAAGTGCGGCCGCCTGCACAGGCGTCATGTTGGCGATCAAGTCCATCCAAGTCCTCCCAGACCTTGTCCGCGCGCACAGTGGACCGGGCCGGAGTAAACGGAAAGACGGAAACGCGAGGGGAATCGGGCGCGAAGCTTTGCGCCGATACTCGATTGTTTCGCGGGGGAAGATGACACCCGGATTGCAGGCACATTATTTCCTCAACCAAAGACTTTTGCAAAATCCGGGAGCAGATTCCCTCGCAGAACAGGTCGTCGCCGGCGAAACAGACGGACTCGCGACTCGACGATGACAGGACTGTTCGACAAGGCCCGCCATGTCCCGGGGATCGGGAAGCGGGAAGAAACTGGATGCCTACTCCCATGAAAAAGCTTGTGCTCGCGACCGCGGCTCTCCTCGCCGTTGCAGCTCCTCTCTCGGCTTTCGCCGCGCCGCCGGCGACCCCCGTGGCCGCCCACGCCGCCACGCCGAAGGAGCACACCACGAAGGGCACGATCGACACCATCTCGGCCGACTCTCTGAAACTGAAATCCGGCACGATGTTCAAAGTGAAATCGGGCGTCGCCACCGACTCGTTCAAGGCGGGCCAAAAGGTCTCGGTGCGCTGGACGATGGACGGCTCCGACAAGCTCGCCGACACCATCAAGGCGTCGGTTGCCAAGAAGCCGGCTGCGAAACCGAACTAAGGTCTTTCCTGACAACAGAACTGCCGAACAGGTCTCTCCTCCGAGAGCACCCTGGCGGGCGGGAGGAAACTCCCGCCCGTTCTTTTGTCTGGAATTGGCCTCGCTTGATCGATTTCGCGAGCAGCCATAGGACTGGCGCTTCTTGAGGGAGCGCGCATTGGCCGAACAGGCATCCGGCGGCGAACGCCTTTTCCGATCCATTGAAGCAGCCAGGCCGAAGCTGGTGACGGGCGTTCCTGATGGAATGCTCGCCGGCGCGATCATGCTGTGCGAGGCCTCGCCGAATTTCCCCTACATTGCCTGCGCGCGCGAGGAGGAATGCATCGGCGTTGCCTGCGGCGCGGCCATGGCGGGCGAGCGGGCGGTCGTGCTGGTGCAGAATGCGGGCCTGCTCAATTCTCTAGGCGCGCTGGCGACCATGGGGCTGCGCTATGGGCTGCCCTTCGTGATCCTCACCACCAATCGCGGCGTGCTGGCCGATCCCAACTCCTACGACATCGAGAAATACATGGCGTTCGAGGCAAGCGTGAAAACGCTGACGCCGGTATTCTCGTATCCCTTCTCGAACATGCCGGACGATCTTGTGCCCGCCGCGTTCAAGTGGGCGGAAGCGGCGCGCCGGCCGGCGGTGATCGCGCTGGAGAAGTCGCTATGACCAATCTCCCGTCACAGAAGGAAGCGATCGCCTCGGCGCTGGCGCTCTATGAGACGCGGCCCTTTGCGGTGAGCGATATCGGCTCGCAATCGGCCTGGCTGAAGGCGGCTTCCCACCACGCACGAAACCTCTATGTCTCGGGACCGATGGGGTTGGCCTCATCCGTGGCGTTGGGCCTGGCGGCGTGCCGGCCGAAGGAACAGGTGCTCGCGGTGTGTGGCGATGGCGCCCTCGCCATGAACCTGTCGTCGCTGGTGACGATCGCGGGCGCGAAGCAGGAGAACCTCGCCGTCCTCGTACTCGACAATGGCATCTACGAATACACGGCGAGCGTGCCCGTGCCGACGCGCGATCTCGACTGGCTGGCGGTTGGCTGCGCGATTTTTGGGGCGGGAAGCTGTTTCAACCTCTCCGACCTGTCTGCCCAAAAGTGGAAGTCCATCCCTGGTCCACGAATGATCGTCGCCGACATCGCGCCGTCGACCGAGAAGACGCCGTTGCTCGGCATGAGCCCAGGGCAGATCAGGGCGGTGTTTCTGGAGGCGGCCAAGCAATAGCTGGGACCGCCGGGCTCCTGCCCGGCAGCGCGTTGCGTCAGCGACGCGACCACTGACCAGTTCGAGACGGATTTCGCCGCTTACGCGGCGACGGCCGGGCAGGAGCCCGGCGGTCCGAGCCTACCTGAACAGCAACGCTGACAGCCTGCGACGGCCGTCCTTCGTGACATCCGCTTTCGGGCCTGCTGCCTCGAAAATCTTCAGCAGCTGTTCCTTCGCGGCGCCTTCCTTCCAGTTCATGTTCTTCTCGAGGATGGCGAGAAGCTGATCGGCGGCTTCCTCGTGCTTGCCTTGGCCGGAGAGAAGTTGCGCAAGTTCAAAACGCGCATCCCAATCAGTCGGTGTGTTGCTGACACGGGTCTTGAGGTCGAGGGTCTCGTCCGGCTTCGCGACGTGACTGGCGAGGTCGAGCGTTGAGAAGATCCCGGCGGCCGAGGGATGCTTGCGGTTGGCTTCCGGAATCATTTCCGCGATCTGGCGCGCGCGTTCCGTGTCGCCCGTCTTGAGATAGCAGCGGGCGAGACCTGCCAGTGCCTCGATATTGTCCTGCTCCTGCTCGAGCACGGCGGCGTACATTTCAGAGGCTGCACCATAATCACCGGCGTCGGAGGCGTCTTCGGCCGCGGCCAGCATTTCAGCTACGGTCGGCCCGGCAGGCGCATCGCCCTTAAGCTTGTTCACGAAGGTGCGAATCTGGCTTTCCGGGATCGCGCCCATGAAGGCGTCTACCGGGCGGCCGCCTTTGAACGCGACAACGGTCGGGATCGACTGCGAGCCGGTCATCTGCGCGATCTGGCTGAATACGCCTGGGTTACGGTCAACGTCGATCTTGACCATCTTCACGGCGCCCTTGGCCTCATCGACGACCTTTTCGAGCATCGGTCCGAGCGAGCGGCAGGGGCCACACCATTCGGCCCAGAAGTCGACGATGACCGGCACCGTCTTCGACGGCTCGATCACGTCGGTGACGAAGGTCTTGTCCGAGCCGTCCGAGACGTACTGGCTCTTCGACTTGGCGCCCGCCGCTGCTGCCGGTTTTCCCGCGCCGATGATGTCCATCGGGTAGCTCCTTCAAAGACCTGCCGGCCCAAAACGGGGGCCATTTGCCTGCATAAATGGTCGCTCGGCCTTAAAACAGCAACGGTTTCAGCTGGGACCGAGTTTCGTGAAATCGACGCGCTGCAGCGTATGCCCTGTCGCCTCGACAAAAGCGAGGAAATCCGGGGTTTTGAGCGAAACCGTCATATCGTTCCGCAAAGGGTGGAAATTGACCGTCTCGAAGGCCAATAGCGCGGCGTCGGCCACGAATTTCACGCGGCCGCCCGGATCGTTCATCAGGGCAAGGCCGGTTACCGAGCCGGGGGTGACGCCCAGGGCGTCCCACAACAGGGGCGCATCGGTAAACGACAGGCGCTGGGTTCCCAGTTCCTTGTGGACTTGATTCAGCGGCAGCTGGCTTTCGGCCCAGGCCGAGATGAGGACCAGCTGGCCCTTCTTGTCCTTCATGAAGAGGTTCTTGGTGTGGCCGCCCGGAATGTCGGTCTTGACCTGCGCGCTTTCAGCGACGGTGAACACCGGCGCGTGGATGTGGTTGCGATAGGCCAGGCGCAGCCTGTCCAGCATGGCGAAGACCGGCTTTTCCGGCTCTCGGGAGAAGTCGGTCGGCTCGGGCATGGCGCCGCGTGCGGGGTTGCTTTGCTCTGTCATTGCCGATTGGTCTAGAAGGGCGAAAGCGGGCAGGGCAAGCCCGCGCATGAGGGTTCGATGCGGCTCGACTGCTACAAGATCCATGAATGGGCGCCCGAGATCGTGCCCGGCACGCAGCGCCGCGAATGGATGGACGCCTTCCAGGACCGCCACCCCTATCGCTGCCTGCCGCTGACCATGGCGAATAGTTCGGGCTGGGAAATCCTCTGTCCCGTGGGTCTCACCATCGAATGGAATGGCGGGCTGATGGAGGACGGCATCACCATCACGGGCGACGAGCCCTGGCCGCCGGTGAAGAATGTAGCTGACAGCCATTTCCGGCGCGGCATCGTCACCTTCCACACTGGCCACCTGTTCCGCACCGATCCGGGCTGGGCGGTGTGGGCCATGGGGCCGCCGAACGAACCCAAGGACGGCATCTATCCCTTGATGGGCGTCATCGAGACCGAGTGGCTGCCTTTCCCGTTCACGATGAACTGGCAGATGACGCGGCCGGGCAAGGTGCGCTTCGAGAAGGGCGAGCCCTTCTGTTTCATCACCCTGGTTCAGGACAAGAAGCTGGAGGAAATCCAGCCGACGCTCCGTCTCTTGGAGACCAACAAACCCCTGCAGCGCGAGTTCGAGGTCTGGGCCGAAAGCCGGGGCGATTTCAACAAGCGCCTTCAGAACAAGGAAGAACAGGCGATGAAGGACCGCTGGCAGCGCCACTACATGAAAGGCGAAAAGGTCGCCGGCGGATCGGCCGATACGCACGTCACCAAGCGCAAGCTCAAGACGCCCAAGGCGCCTCTGCCGGGCTTGGGCGGATGAGGCGCTAGTTCGGCTTGGCCGGAGGCGCGGCCGTGCGCGGCGCACCGGGGCCGAGGTTTTTCGCAAGGAAATCACCGATCGCCGTCAGCGCTTCCCGCCGGTTCTTGCTGGTGGTGAGCGAGTGATCATCGCCCGATATGCGAACGAGCGTGACCTGCTTGCCGAGGCCTTTCAGCGTCCGTTCCATGATCTCGCTCTGCTCGATCGGCACCGTGGTGTCGGAGGCGCCGTGGACCAGCAGGACGGGCGCGCGTACGTTCGCGGCCTGTTGGGCGGGGCTGACGGCCTTGATCGCATCCATGTCTTTCGCGGGATCGCCGATGCGCGATTTCCAGTAGATGTAGGCAGGGTTCTTCTCCCCCCCGCGATGTTCCCAGCCCAGCATCTGGGGCAGGTCGGACACGCCCGCGACTGAGACGACGCATTTGTAGAGCTCGGGCGTCAGCGTCGCGCCCGCCAGCGCCGCGTAACCGCCATAGCTCCAGCCCACGATGCAGACGCGGGATGGATCGGCCCATCCTTTCGAGATCATCATCTGCAGGCCGTCGGAGATGTCTGTCTGCATCGCCTTGCCCCATTGCAAGTGTCCGGCGTTCCGGAAGCCCGCGCCGAAGCCTTCCGAGCCGCGGAACTGAGGCTGCAGGACGAGGTAGCCTTCGTTGGCGAAGAACTGCGCCAGCCAATCAAAGCCGATGCGGTCGTAAGCCTCCGGTCCGCCGTGCGGCATGACGATGGTCGGCAGGTTCTTGCGGTTCGCTTCAGCGACACCGGCGGGCCAGGTGATCAGGGCCGGGATCGTGAGGTTGTCGCGCGCGGGATAGGAGAGGGCGATCACCTGGCCGACGTCCTGCTGCGTGATCTGCGGCCGCGTCTGGGCGACCGAGCCCATCTGGCCGGCGGCGCGGTCGACCAGCACATACTGGCTGGGGGTCTGGCCGCCCTCGACGAGGAAGAGCAGTCGGTTCCAGTCATCGGTCCAGCTGACGAGGACCACGGACTCGCCTTCGAAGGATTTCTGCACGGTCTCAACGTCGGCATTGAGCGCCTTGTCGAAGAAGTCATAGCTCGGCCGGAAGCCGCCATAGACCACGCCCTTCACGACGCGGCTGTTGCGGTCGGTGATCACGCCTTCGACGTCGGCATCCTTGCGTCCCAGAAGCGGCGCCGTCTTGCCGTCGGCGAGCGACATTTCCTTCAGGCTGGAGAACTGCTCACGCGGCTCACGATCGATTACCAGGATCGAACTGCCGCCGTCCTTCAGGCCCACGACGGCGAGTTCCGACAGGGGGTCGTTGGTCGAGTAGATCTCGTGCGCCTTGCCGTCGACATAGCCGAATATCTTGCGCTCCTGCGAGACGTAACCGACGTCGAGCCGCGCGACGGGCTTGCCGTCCTTGTCCGCCATCCAGCCGCGCGTCGTTCCCGTGCCGCGAACGCCGGGACCGACCTGCGTGCCGGTTTCGAGGTCCACCTTGACCAGGTCAAAGGACACGAAGCTCGACGTGCCGTTGGCGGCGCTGAAGGCGTCGAGAAAGACGCTCCTGCCGTCAGGCGTCATCGCGAGGATGTCGCCGACGCCGCCCTGCAGGATGCCGTTCGAGCCTGCGGGCAGCAGCTGGTTGGCCTTTGCCGTCTTGAGGTTGACCGCAAACGCGCCGCCCATTTCGGCAAGCTCGTCGCCGCCGGGTCTGAAAGTCTTGGAGCCGTGGAGCAGGGCGTAGTCGGTCCCGACAAAAGTGATGGCCCGCGCCTTGATGTTGGTGGCGTCGATCAGGTTCGTCCGCTTGCCCGAGGCAAGATCCATGAGGACGAACATCTCTCGCTCGCCGCCGGTGAACTGGATGAAGGCCAGCGTCTTGCCATCCGGCGAAATCTCCATCGCGCGAACGGTCGGCTGGTCGCCGAAAGCCGACAGGGGCGGTTTTGCGAAGGCTGCAGGCGCAACAGCCGCCGCCAGCCACGCCATGACGGAAGACGCAATTATCCCGGAAATACGCATGAATTGTCCCCCTGTCCCGTAAGCCGGTCCCATCGCTGGTCCGGCCCGTCCGACTGGCACATTAATTCACGGCGATGACTTCGTTAATACGGAAACAGCCGGGCCCTTGCCTCCCATGCCTCTTTCGGCTTAAACACCGCCCTCCCAAGCCGAAAGGCTTCGGTTTTACCCAGCCAACCGGCGCAAGCCGGAGCTTTGCCAGGATGCGGGCGTAGCTCAGGGGTAGAGCACGACCTTGCCAAGGTCGGGGTCGTGAGTTCGAATCTCATCGCCCGCTCCAGGCCAAATCATCGGAACTGAGGCGATTGCAGACCTTTCCCGGGTGTGCGGTCGGCTGCCTTGTTGGATCGCGATAATTGCCTAGGCCGGCGCCCTCGTTGTAGCAGGGGCATTGCGGCAGGCCTGCCGCTGAATCGGGGAGCATGGACATGGTTGCGTTCGCACGTCCTCTCGTTGCCGCGGCGCTGGCCGCAGTTCTTGCTGGTCCGGTCCACGCTCAGTCGGCGGCAACGGCAGTTGCGGCCCATCCCAGTTTTGATGGCGTGTGGACCAACGCCTCGTCCACCAAGCTCGAGCGGGCGTCCAGTGTTTCCCAACTCGTGATTCCGAAGGCGGAAGCCGACGCCATGGAACAGCGTGCGATCGCGGCCGCAAAGGCCGGCGGCGCGCCGTCAGATCTCAGCAAGGGCGCGTTCAAGGACGCCAACAGCCAGGCTGGCTACAATTCCTTCTGGACCGATCCCGGCGTGAGTCCGATGAAAGTCCGGGGCGAAGCCCGATCCTCCTACATCACCGATCCGGCCGACGGACGTATTCCCTTCCGAGATCGCAGCAAAAGTCTCGCCGAGCCGATCCGCGAAGGCAACGAGTACCGCACCGGCCAAGGCGCCTATGAAGGGCCGGAGGTGCTGCCCCTTCGCGAGCGCTGCCTGATCAGCCAGAGCGATGGCGGCGGGCCCGTCATGCTCAACGGTCTCTACAACAACAATTACGAATTCCATCTCACCAAGGACTACCTCGTGATCGAGATCGAGATGGTGCACGACGTGCGCATCTACACGATCTACGGTTCCGCTGCGGAGGCGCGCGCGCACCACAAGCCGTCCGCCATCATGCCGTGGCTGGGCGATTCGGTGGCATGGTGGGAGGGCGACACGCTGGTCGCTGAAACTCGCAACGTGAACCCTGTTCAGGCCGCCCACACCTCGACGCCTCTCTCGCCGCAAGGAACCGTGACCGAGCGCTTCACGCGGATTGCCGACGGCGAGTTGCTCTATCAGTTCCGGGTCGAGGACCCGGTGCATTACACCAGGCCCTGGTCGGGCGAATATTCCTTCAAACCGGCCAAAGGCGTGATCTACGAATACGCCTGCCACGAGGGGAATTACTCGGTTCCCGGCATCCTACGCGGCGCGCGCATGAAGGAAGCGAAGGCGGAGGCGCCGGCGAAGCTCGCCAGGCGCTGATCGCTGGTTTCGGGCCGGGTGCTACCCGATTGCGTCATCCGGATTATTTTGCGGGGTGACAGGGCGCGCGGCTTGCGCCGCTCCTGCAGCGTGCGTCATTTGCCGCCATGAAAATCATCGTCGCAGGCGCGGGGATAGGCGGGCTTTCGGCCGCTATCGCGCTTTCCAAGGCGGGCTTCGAGGTTGAGGTGCTCGAGCGCGCCGGCGTCCTGCGCGAGATCGGCGCCGGCCTTCAGTTGTCGCCCAATGCGATGAAGGCGCTGGATGCCTTGGGTTGCGCCGAGGCGGCCGAGGCGGTGTCCTCCGAGCCCGAGGCGCTGGAGCTGCGTATCGGCAGGACCGGCGCCAAGGTCTTTTCCATTCCTGCCGGAAAGGCCGCGCGCAAGCGCTATGGCGCCCCCTATCTGCACGTCCATCGCGCCGACCTGGTCGAGGTGCTCCGCCGCGCGGCGGAGTTCGCCGGCGCGCGCATCCTGCTGGGCGCGCGTGTGGCGGCCTATGTGCGGGAAGGGGAAGAGCTGCGCATTGGCCTCGACAACGGGACGATCACGACGGCTGACCTGCTGGTGGGCGCCGACGGCATAAGGTCGACCGTGCGCAAGCAGATGCTGGGTGACGATCATGCACGGTTCACCGGCACGGTGGCGTGGCGGATTCTGGCGCCGGCGGCGGCCTGCCCGGAGCTGCCGCATTCAGCCGTCGTGTGGTGCGGTCCCCGCAAGCACGCGGTGACCTATCGCATCCGCAAGGACGAGCTGATCAACTTCGTCGGTGTGATCGAGGAGGCGGACTGGCGCGAGGAAAGCTGGGACCAGACGGGTGATCCTGCGCAGCTGATCCAGGCATTCAAGGGCTGGGACGAGCGAGTGTTGAAAGTGATGGGCCGCGCTCAAAGCTGCCATCGCTGGGCGCTGTTCGACCGCGATCCGCTGCCGCGCTGGTCGGACAAGCGCGTCACGCTGCTGGGCGATGCCTGCCATCCGATGCCGCCTTTCCAGGCCCAGGGCGCGGCCATGGCGCTGGAAGATGCGGTGACGCTGAGCAAGCGTCTGGCGGCGGAAGGAGCGTCTGATGAGGCGCTTAAGCGGTACGAGGCGCAGCGAAAGCCGCGCACCACCCGGGTGCTGGCCAGTGCACGCTCCAACATGGGCGTTTTCCACCGGTCGAATCCGCTGACGCAGACGGCCACCTATGGGCCAATGCGGATTGCGGATCGGCTGCTGCCGGGCTTTGTGCGTTCGCGGCAGGACTGGATTTATGGCTTCGACGTTCGCAAGGGCTGAGCTAGATTTCGGCATATGCGGCGGATTCTTCTTGGGGTGATCGTGGTCGGGACCTTGGGCGCGTGCGGGCCGGAAGGGCCCAAACGCGCCGCGTCGGAGAATGTCGTGGCCGATGCTCCCAATCGCGGCGCGATGTGGCCGGTGATGCTGCAGCATTGCCTGCGCAGCCCGAACTGCGACCCGATGAGCGATTTCGGAAAAGGGGCGGGGCAGGCCTCCGGCCTTGCGGGGTACGCGGCCTACTTCGTCGAAACGAAGGATGTGGTGAAGGAAGGCGGCGTTGACTATGGCGCGGCCATCACCGTGTCGGTCTATGGAAGCCGCGCGGGCGGCGGCAAGGCGGGGCGGCCGCTGACGATCGACGAGGCGCCAGACAATCTGCATGGAACTGACGCCCGCCGCTCGACCCTGTCGATCGAATATCGCACGCCGGGCGGCGGCAAGCCCGAGGCCTATACGCTGGCGATCCATCCGGCGTGGGTGGCGATGAGCGTGCCGGGCCTCGAAGCTGCAAAGACGCAGGCGGAAATATCGGACACGACCAGCGACTTTATCGCGCGACTCAGTTTTGGCCCCGAGATGGATGGCGCAAAGATAGAGTTGAACGGCAAGGCGGGCGTGATCGCCACCTTCTATTCGATCGGGCTTCCGTCTGGCGACAAGGTGAAGGACGAAGACGCGGCGAAGCGCGGCTTCGAGCCCTGGGTGTTCTACGCCTCGCGCAATATCCGAGACGAACCCTTGCCAACCCTGATGAAAGCCCTGGCGGAGGGAGAATCGCTCAATCTCAAGATCACGGTGCCGACCGGTGATGCGATCCTCTACGATACGCTCTACGTGGACGGTTTTGCCAAGGCGTTGAAGGAGGGCGAGGCGGCGCTGACCGATCCAGCCATCGGACAGCCGATCCAGGACCGCTGCGAAGGCTTTGACAGCAAACCTCGCGACTTCTGGAAAACCGCCGCCGTGACGCCTGCGCTGCACACCTGCGATGCACGCACCCAGCTGCAGCGCCAGCAGGATGCAGCCCCGCCGCAAAGGCCCTAGCGGCCCTGCTTCTTCAAGTCCGGCCCGATCAGTTCGATGCGATTGGTCCAGACATAGCCGGAAAACCCCTTGGGCACATATTTGACCTCGTCAATCGAATCGATGCCCCGCGTGCCGAAATCGCCGCTGGAATAGGGACCGACCAGGATCACAGTGGAGCCCACGCTCGCCATGCGGCGCGTAAACTTGTAGGGCCAACCCCACACCGCCCAGCCCATGTTGGCGGGGACAAGCACAATCGTGTGCTTGCAGGATTCCGGAACGATCCCGGTCCAGCCGGTAAGCTCATAGTCGATGGCGCATGCGGTGATGGATTTGCCGGTGTAGCCCTTGAGGCCGTCGATCAATTGGGTCGATTTCCAGGTTGGCTCCGCGCCGCCATAGGCGGCCCACACGGCGTTGCGCCATTCGGGGTGCGCGGCGATGAGGGCGGCAAGCGCCTCGCCTTCCTCCGTGCGCGTACTTTTGAAGTTGACCAGGAAGTGCTTGTCAGGGAAACGCGCCAGCACGTCTTCCAGCGTCGGCATCAATCCGACGCCCTTGCCACGCAACGGATAGGTCTTGCCCCCGTCGGCCGTGTAGCCATAGCCGATGTCGAGGGTTTTCAGCGTCGCCATCGGCGTGTCCTGGGTGACGCCCTTGCCGTTGGTGCGGCAGTCGAGCGTCCAGTCATGGATGACGGCGAACTGCTTGTCGGGTGTCAGGTGAACGTCAAGCTCGACGACTTCGGCGCCTGCATCGAATGCCGCCTGCATCGACGGCAGAGTGTTTTCGATGAAGTCATGGGTCGGGGGATTTATCAGTGTCGCCGTGCAGGTGTCGTTCTCGAGATTGGCGTGGCTGAAGGTCTGGTGCACGCCGCGATGGGCAAGCAGCTTGATGTGACCATCGCCGTCGGGCCCTTCGAACCAGGAGGCGTTGTAGAGGATTATCGCAGCGACGACCGCCGCGAGCCCCGCCAGGATTCCAAGGGCGATCTTCCACATGAGGCATCCATCCCCGTTGCCAGCTTTGCCCGGGACAAGGCCTGCCGATCGGGCCGCAATCGTGGCGGGGGCAGGGCGCCACGGCGATCCTTCGTTGCGCGGGGGTTAATGCTTGGCCGGCGGCAGCACGGCGCCGCGGGCCATGCAGTCTTTCACCGGGATGCGCAGCGTCTTGGCTTCATAGTCGGATTTGGCCTTGGCCAGTTGGGCCATGGAATACATCGCGCCCGAATTGTCTGTTGCGATGCCTTCTGCATGCAGCTTGGCGATCCCTGCGGCGTCCAGCGCCGTTTGCAGGTCGAGTTCCTTCTCCATCTGCTCGGGCGGCTGATCTACTGCGCTGAAATCGGCATTGAGAACGCCGGCGCAATAAAGATCGTCGCGGGCCGCCTGTGAGCCCGACAAGGTGAAGTCCGGAACCTCATCCTTGGGCGCGGAGGCGCCTGTCGTGGGAGCTTTCAGCGCTGCGGGGCGTTTGAGGCATTCGGCCAGTGGGATGCGCAGCGCCTTGGCCTCGTAGTCTTCCTTGGCCTTCCGGGCCCAGGCGTTGCCAACCACGACGGCATTGGACTCGGTGACGGCTTTTTCGGCGATCAGCTTGGCTCTGCCGCCCTCGGCCAGGGCGCCATAAGCATCAATGCGTTTCTGGTTTTCGGCAATGTCGCCGCCCATCCCCGCAAGTTGAGTCTCGAACACGATGCCGGAACAATAAAGATCGTCTCTTGCGTCCTGCGAGCCGACTTCCAGGGGCTTCTCCGGCGGCGGCGTGGTGTCCAAGGGCGGAGTCGCGTCGATCCGAGGCAGTTCGCTGAGCCGGATGCCGGAGGGCAGGAGATCAGGGTCGTGGGGTTTCAGCAGTGTGAAGGCGAGAATGCCGCCGAACACGACGATGGCGATAAGACCCACGATCTGGGTCGGTCGAAGTTTCATGGTCGGTCCGTCCCCAGATGGCAGGTCTATTGCGGAGGCGGCGGCAGGGCTTTCGCCCGCGCCATGCATTTCTCGAGCGAGATGCGCTCCTTTTTGGCCTTGATGTCGGCTTCGGCCTTGTCGGCATAGGCGTTGGAGATGAAGGCGCTGTGAGTGGCGTGGGCGACCTTCTGGTCGATCAGTTTGCCGATGCCCGCGAAAGCCAGCGCCTCGCCCAGCATCTGGTTTTTTTCCAGAACGGCCTGATCGGTCGGATTGAGCGCCGAGTCCGGCGTCGGATAGGCCGCATAGATCACGCCGGCGCAGTAGAGGTCATCCTTGGCGTCCTGGCTGCCGATGTCGAGCGGATGTTCGGGCGGAGGAGGCGGCACATCCGGCGGCGGCAGAGGGGTGGGCGGTGCTGGCGCGGCCGCAGGCGTGGTTTGCGGGGAGGATGCGCCATCGCTCTTGGCCTTATCGCCACCGCTGCACCCCACAAGCAGGGCAAGTGCAGAGATCGCAATCATGGTCCGGCCAAACAGCATCTGCAGCTCCCGCACAGGTCGATGAGTGTGATAGCGCGTTGGCCCCGCAAGGCAAATGCTGCGGGTGACGATCTCGATGGTTTGACCACGAAGTGCGGCCGGATCAGGCCTCTGCCGTCGCCTTGGCGAAGCGTTTGCGGTCGTTGGGATCGAGCAAGGTCTTGCGCAGCCGGATATTCGCCGGCGTGACTTCCACCAACTCGTCGTCCTGGATGTAGGCGAGGGCCTTTTCCAGCGTCATGCGGATGGGCGGAGTGAGGCGCACGGCTTCGTCCGTGCCCGAGGCTCGCATGTTGGTGAGTTTCTTGCCCTTCAGTACGTTGACCTCGAGGTCGTTGCCGCGCGTGTGTTCGCCGATGATCATGCCTTCGTAGACCTTGATGCCCGGGTCGATCATCATGGGCCCGCGGTCTTCGAGGTTCCACAGCGCGAAGGCGACGGATTCACCAGCGCCATTGGAGATGAGGACGCCGGTGTGGCGGCCTTTGATCTCGCCCTTGTGCGGCGCGTATTGATAGAAGATGCGGTTCATCACGGCGGTGCCGCGCGTATCGGAAAGCAGTTCGCCCTGATAACCGATCAGGCCGCGGGTGGGAGCGTGAAACACAAGACGCGTGCGCCCGACGCCCGAAGGACGCATGTCCATCATGTCGGCGCGGCGTTCGGAAAGTTTCTGGACGACGACGCCCGAGTGTTCGTCATCGACGTCGATGGTGACTTCCTCGATCGGCTCCAGCGTCTCGCCGGTGGTCGGATCTTTCTGCATCACGACTTTGGGACGCGACACGCCAAGCTCGAAACCTTCGCGGCGCATGGTCTCGATCAGTACGGCGAGCTGGAGTTCGCCGCGGCCGGCGACTTCGAAGCTTTCCGACTCGGTCGAGCGCGAGATGCGGAGGGCGACGTTGCCTTCAGCCTCGCGCTGCAGGCGGTCCCAGATCACGCGGCTGGTGACTTTCTTGCCTTCGGTGCCGGCGAGGGGGCTATCGTTCACACGGAATGTCATCGCCAGCGTCGGCGGATCGATCGGCTGGGCGGCCATGGCTTGGGTGACGGAGGGATCGCAGACGGTGTCGGCGACGGTCGCTTTCATCAGGCCAGCGATCGACACGATGTCGCCCGCCTTGCCTTCATCGATCGGCGTGCGCTCGAGGCCCCGGAAGGCCAGCACCTTCGAGACGCGGCCTTGTTCGATCAGTTCGCCGGTGCGCGA
>DASZSI010000301.1:0-15379 GCA_035548775.1 Hyphomonadaceae bacterium | reverse complement strand
CGGAGCGCGTCTTTTCTTTTTCTCTTTTTCCGGTTTCGCCAATCAATCGAGACCCCTTGCTCCGTTTGCCATGCCGGAGCGACAAGCCTGCATGACTGTCCGCCGCCTCCTTCCCAACGAAGCCGCGCTTTTCCAGGCCCTGCGCATCGAAGCGATGGGCGCAGAACCGGAGTCCTTCGTTGCGACGCTGGAAGAGGAAAAGGCCAAGCCGCTCTCGTGGTTCGCCGAGCGTCTGGAGAAGGATCCGGTCTTCGGCGGCTTCCTCAACAGCGAGCTGGCGGGGATGGCCGGGTTCACCCGCATGAAGCCGGCGCGGGAACGCCATCGCGGCCAGGTGTGGACCATGTATGTGCGCGCTTCCGCTCGCGGCCGTGGCCTTGCCGGCGAACTGTTGCGCGCCGTGATCGAGCATGCCCGCGCCGAAGTCGAAGTGCTGGAATTGATCGTCGTCTCAACCAATACAGCTGCGGTGAAGCTATACGAACGGCACGGCTTCAAACGCTGGGGACTGCAGCCGTGGGCGCTGAAGTTTGCTGAAGGCCGCTATTCGGTCGACGGGTATTACTACTTGCCGCTCAACGCGCCGGGCGACGGATTTCAGTAGATTCCCGGCCCTGACCGCCAGCGTCGTCACGAAACTGTCGCCCGCTTTCCACTATATGGCGGTTTGTCGAACGGGGCTTGGGCGATGGCGCTGGGACTTCTGGTCGGACATTTTGCCGATCTCGTGCGCAGGCGGCGTGATCTAAAAGAAGAATTGGCAGCCCCGCCGACGCAGGCATTCTCGCCCGATCTCAACAGGCTTCGAGAGCGTTTGGGACATCATCTTGTCCTTCTGTCGCTCGTCGCGCGCTGCGATGGAGAGTTCGCTGTCGTGGAGCGCGAGGCGATTCTCGATCATTGCGCCAAGCTGGTCCCCCTCAACGCCGATGAGCGTGCGCTGATCGACGCGTACCTTCGCGAATCCCGCCCGACATTGATGCAGCTGGCCCCCGCTTTGCGGCAGCTGGAGGCCGAAGCCCCCGCCAACATCGCCGCCTTGCTTGACGCGGTCGAACGCGTGATCGGGGCCGACGGCAGACTCGATCCGGCGGAACTGCGCCTGCTCGACCATATGCGCCACGAGCTGGCCAAGGCTGGCGGTACGATCCCGACCGTTCAGTAGGTCCCGGGCTGGATATAGGGCGCCTTCGCGAACAACTCGCGTTCGACGCGTCGGGGATCGGCTTCGACTTTGCTCTCGGCGTCGAACACCATCGTCTCGCGGTTCGCCAAGCCATAGCGGGGCCAGACGCCAAGCGTACCGCCAGACGGATTTCCTGTGCGGGCGAAGCGGATCAGAGCATCGCTCATGATTGACGACACGGAGTGCGCCGCAGGTGTATCGCCGGTGTCCTCGGTGTCGAGATTGCGGAAGAGCAGCGGAATATCGAGCGTGTGGAAGGCGCCGTAGACGCCGCCTTCCTTCGGACTGGGCCAGTTGAGCTGGTAGACAAAGGTTGGCGCGCCCTGCCTTGCCCGCGCCTCGGCCTCGATCACCTGCCCGCGCCAGCTGCGTCCAGCCGTTGTGGCGCGGAAGAAAATGAGCGTCGGAGAGGCGGCCGGATAGAGCTGACGGTAGACATCGACGACATGGCGGACGTCGATGTCGGTGACCATGTCTCGCTCAAGCCGCGCGGGAAGCGTGTCCCAGGTGAGGCCGAGCAAGGACTTGTCCGAGCCGCCGATCAGCGAACCGGTTTCTTCCCGCGTGTTGCCCATCACCATCGGCAGGTCTTTCGACTGCGCCGGCGCTTCGGGCCAGAAGGGGTGGACGGGCAGGCTGGCCTCGTCCAGCACCGGGCCCCAGTAGACGCGGCCATTCGCGATGGATGGATCCTTCGCGGCGAGGCCTTTGAGAAGCTCGTCGAGGGTGGCGTCGTTGAGGGCCTGCGGCGTCAGCCCCATCTGCGCGATCGCCGCGGCGGCGCGGTTGGTTGCGCCGCGAGGGCCTTGCGCGGTTACCTGCTGTCCACTCATCGTCCAGGCGCGATGGAACAGCCCCTTTGCCGCCGGCATCGCCATAAGCGTTGCAATCTTCGCCCCGCCGCCCGACTGGCCGAAGACAGTGACGCAGCCCGGATCGCCGCCAAAGGACGCGATGTTGTCGCGCACCCAGGTCAGCGCCTGGATCAGATCAAGCTGTCCGGCGTTGCCGCTTACCGCGTAGCGGGGATCGGACAGGATGTGGCCGAGATACATGTACCCGAACAGGTTCAACCGATGGTTCAACGTCAGCACAACGACATCGCCGCGCCGCGCGAGTTCGGCGCCGTCAGTAACCGGACTGGAGCCTGATCCGGTCGAAAACGCCCCGCCATGGATGTAGACCAGCACGGGCTTCTTCGCCGACTTGTCGAGCGTTGGCGTCCAGATGTTGAGGACGAGGCAGTCTTCGCTCTTCGCCGGCGCCGCGTCGCTGCCTTGAGGCGAGGCGGCGCCGTAGGCGAGCGCATCGCGGACGCCGGTCCAGTTCACCGGCGCCTTCGGCGCCATGAACCGTGTGGTTCTGGTGTCCGCGCCATAGGGTATGCCAAGGAATTCTGCGACCTCGCCCCTCGCCCGCCCGCGAATCCTGCCCGACGTGATCGCGACTTGCGGATCCTTTGCCGGCGGAGCAGCAATGGAAACCGGTGTCAGTGCAAGCCCGGCGGCGGTCGCTGCGAAGGTCCGGCGTGTCAGGTTCATTGGAGACGTCCTGGCGCCCGAAGTTCCCGGCGCGGCACCGGCACAATAGGTAAACCAGATATGACACGCTAGTCTTCCCGACCTAAGTCGGTTGGCGGAGTCGCGCCGGCCGCAGGCGCTGTGTCAGCAAGTCCGCGATTCACGGGGTGTTTAGCGCGGCGTGCTAATGCGGGACTATGGTCCTGAAATCCGTGTTCCTTGCGGGCGCGCTGGCGCTCATCACGGCGCCCGCCTTCGCCGGCGACCTCACGGTGACCGTGACGATGCCTGACGGCATGCCGCTGGCCGACGCGGTCGTAACCCTGCCTGCGACGCCGGGCGCGCCGAAGCCCAACTTCGCGTGGAAGCAGGAGATCGCACAAAGGGACAAGCAGTTCATTCCCTTCGTGCTGGTGACGCCGGTGGGATCGGAAGTCGCCTTCCCCAACCTCGATCGGTTCCGGCATCACGTTTATTCCTTCTCGAAGGGCAACAAGTTCGAGCTGGAACTGTACAGCAGCGACGAGAAGCGCTCGGTGACGTTCAAGAACGTCGGCGTCGCGGCGCTCGGCTGCAATATCCACGACCAGATGGTCGCCTTCGTGCGCGTGGTCGATACGCCCTGGGCCGCCAAAACCGATGCAACCGGAGCGGCGACGATCAAGGACGCGGCGGAAGGCAAGGTAAAGGTCACCGTGTGGCATCCCTACGCCAAGGCGAAGGAGCAGATGGTGCAGGCCGACGCCACGATCAACCCCGGCGCCAACAGGCTTTCCGTCGTTCTCGACGTGACGGCGGCTGGCGCCCATCAGCACTGATCGCAAGCGGCCATGTTCAAGCGCCTCTCAACCGAACTGGCCCTGATCTACGCCGCGCTGTTCGGCCTGGTGCTGACCCTGATCGCGTGCGCCGTTTGGGTTGCGGTCGACGCCAACTCCCGCCAAGCCGTCCGCGCGGAAATGAGCGCCTCGTCCGCCGTGTTCGACCGCTTGTGGAGGCTGCGCGCCGACCAGTTGTCGCAAACCGCCGACGTGCTGGCGCGCGACTTCGGCTTCCGCAAGGCGGTTGCGACCGGCGACAGCGAAACCATCATCTCCGCGCTCGATAACCTGCAATCGCGCTTCGGTCTCGACAGCGCATTTGTGGTCGATCCGGATGGCCGGCTTCTATCCAAGGACAAGTCGCAGGGCGCGATGGCGGAGCCCGCCCTGCTCGATGCGCTCAACAATCGGCCAGAGGCTTCCGGAGTGCTGATGCTGGATGGCGCGCCCTACCAGGCGGTCGCGGCGCCGATCAACGCGCCGACGCTGATCGGCTGGGCCGTCTTCGCCAAGCGATTGGGCGGAGCTGACCTCGGAGAACTTGAGAACCTGTCAGCCATACCGCTCACGGCTCACCTCTACATTCACGGCAAGGATGGCCGCTGGATCTCCGCCGACCAGCGCGGCGGCAGGGGGCCGGGAGTTTCCAGCGATGACCTGGCGCAGCGCGCCTTCGCCGCGACCCGACCGGGTTCGGGCTCCAGATCGGGCGAAGAGCTGATCGATATCCCGGAGGACAATTCCACCGCCGGCGTGAAGCGGCTGGAATCCTTCGGCGGCGATGTGCCGGCCGCCCTTGTGCTTGAATATTCGCTGAGCGTGAACCAGGCGCACTACCGGTCGATGCTGGTGCAGATCCTGTTGATCGGCTTTGCCGGGCTGATCGCGCTGGTCGCGGGCTCGTGGTTCGTTTCGGGCCGGGTCACCGGCCCTATCTCCGGCCTGCGCGCCGCGGCATCGCGGCTGGCGCATGGCGAAGTGGCGGAGGTTCGCGTCAAAGGCCGCAACGAAATCGCCGAGCTGGCGGTCAACTTCAACATCATGTCGGACGAGATCGCGGCGCGCGAGAAACGCATCATCCACCTTGCCCAGCATGACAACGAAACCGGCCTGCCGAACCTCCGCGGCCTCGACAAGCGCTTGGGCGAAATGCGGGCCAAGACCGATCCGGCGCACATCTTTGGCGCCGTGCTGGGCGTCGATCGCTTCCACCAGGTGCGGAGCGCCATCGGCCACGCATTGTCGGCCCGGCTGATCGCTGAGATCGCGGCGCGCATTTCGGGCTCGTTCGGGGAATTGTTCGTCGGCCGCATGACGACGGAGACGCTTGCGGTCGTGTTCCACGCCGAAAGCGAAGAGGCGGCGCTGCGAACCATCTCGGCCATTGCCGAACTTGCCTCGCAGCCGATGCGCCTCAGCGAGGACCGCATTGATGTGCTGGTCACGGCCGGCGTCGCCTGCGATGGCGACGGCGCGGACACACGCCTGTCCCTGCTGGAACGCGCCGAGGTGGCGATGGAGCAGGCGCGCGCCAAGCGCACGCGGACTGCCAGCTTCGACCGTACGGCCTATGGCGACCCTTCGGCGGCCCTGTCGCTGATGGGGTCGATGGTGCTGGGCCTAACCCGCGGCGAACTGTTCCTCGCCCACCAGCCCAAGCTTGATCTTCGCGGCGGCAAGGTCGCATCAGCGGAGGCCCTGCTCCGCTGGCGCCACCCTCAGCGTGGCATGATCCCGCCCGATCGTTTCATCGGCATGGCAGAGGAGACCGGCCACATCCGGCCGTTGACCGACTGGGTGATCGACCGCGCGATATCGGACCAGCGCAAACTGCGCGAGGCGGGACGCGACATGCAGCTGTCGGTGAACGTCTCGGGCCGCCTGATCGCCAACGAACAATTTGCGGACCGCGCGCTACGCCAGATCCGCAGGTCGGGCGCCAATCTGTGCTTCGAGATCACGGAGACCGCCGTCATCGACAATCCAAAACTTGCCGTCGATGTAATGAAGGACCTGCGCGACGCGGGCGTCGGCATTTCGATCGATGATTATGGTTCGGGCTTGTCCTCGCTATCCTATCTGCGGACGATCCCGGCGCAGGAACTGAAGATCGACAAGACGTTCGTCCAGGGAATGGCGCGAGGCAATTCCGACGCGCTGCTGGTGAAGTCGACCATCGACCTCGCCCACAGCCTCGGCATGAAGGTCGCGGCCGAAGGTGTTGAGACCGCTGACGTGCTTGCCCTGCTGCAGGCCATGGGCGCGGACACGGCGCAGGGCTTCTTCATCGCCCGGCCAATGCCGATCGACGACTTCGTGAAATTCGAAGTAGCAGGCGACGCCATTGCACCCCGACCGGCCCCAACGCTGCGCGGGCTTGCCTGAAGGCTAGACGATCGCCCGGCCGTCGGCGCCGAATAGCATCAGACGAGAGCGTTCGACGAACAGGTTCACGACCATGCCCGGACGCGGCGCCTCGGCCGTCAGCGGCGTCAGCCAGCTGGCCCCGCCAAAACCGATCCGCAGGAAGCGGCGCCCGGCCTGTTTTTCCTCCCTGTCCGCACGCGCAACGAAGCGCAGGCAGCGTTCATCCTGCCGCTCGAGCGTCGTGTCGTCTGGGCGGAAGGCCAACGTGCAGCGCGTGTCTTCCGGAAGACTCATCTCCTGTGGCGGCTGGAAGGTGGAGCCGTCGGCCAGGACGCCACGTCCGTCGCGGGACAGCATGGGAAGGGTATTCAGGGCAGGAAAGGACGTCGCCAGTGCGACCGTCAGGTTGGCCGGATGGCCGAAAACCTCGGCGGCGGCGCCCTGCTGCGCCACCCTGCCCCGGCCAAGCACCACGGCGTAGCCATCCAGTCCCCGCGCCTCGTCGGCCATGCCGGCGGCAAGCACCACCACGGCGCCCGTGCCGGACAGCATGGTCTTGAGGTCGGCGATGAAACGCTGGCGGGGGTCGAGTTCCAATCCCGATGCCGGGGAGTCGATCAGGATGAGGCCTGCGCCTTCTTCCACCGCCACGGCGATGGCAAGGCGGACACGCTGATCCAGGTCAAGCGCGTTCACTTGTGCGTCAAGCTTGCCGTTGAGGCGGACGCGGGCGGCGGCGGAGGCTCCGATCAGCTTGCCGACCCGCTGGCCTGAAGGCTTGAGGCCAGCGCCGCTGATCCTGACAATCCTGTGTTTCTCTCGCTTCACCTGGGCGATGTCTCGGCCAGCCAGCTTGATCCGCCCGCTCTGTGGCTTCTCCGCCCCGGAGAGTAGGCGGAGGAAGATTTCCCGCGCCTGCGGGCCAAGCCCAAGGACCGCTGTTGGACTGTCGCTGGGGAAGTCGAGGCTGGTCCGGTCCAGAATTGGGTCGCCGCCGAGCGACCTGGACACGTCCCTGAGTTCCAGCATGGCGATGCCTGCAGCTTCCCCGGTCGGGCGGGCCGCCCTGACCGGGCCATTATCGTGCGTGGTTCCGGGCCGTCAAACGTGTCCTGCCGTGAGGCCCTGACCCTTGATTTTGCTGGTCCGGAAGGGGGTTGCGACAACTGGTTACAGGATTGAAATTTCCGTGAGACCGAGACGGATTCACGCACCCTGTTCATTTAAGTTCGCGTATGTAGGGCCGATAACGGCTACGGTCCGCTTGGGCGGGCAACGGGAAAAATCGATGAATAAGAAGCTGATGGTGGGTATCGCGGCGGGCGCGATCATTCTGGTGGGCGGCGCAGCCGTTGTCGCCACGAGCGCCGGCGGCGGCAAGACGGGCAAGTACGACTACGAGACCGTTGCGGTGGACCGGGGCACGGTTGCCCGGATCGTCTCGGCCTCGGGCGCGGTGCAGCCGCTGCGCAAGGTCGATGTCGGCTCGGAAGTGTCCGGCAAGGTCAAGAAGCTCTATGTCGACTTCAACTCGAAGGTGAAGAAGGGCGACATCCTCGCCCAGATCGACCCCGAGACCTTCCAGAACGCGCTCGACCAGGCGAGAGCCCGGCAAGCCCAGTCGCAGGCGTCGGTCGACAGCTCGAAAGCCGCGATCGAGCGGGCCAAGGTCGCCCTCGAAGTGGCGGAGAGCAACTGGAAGCGCCAGAAGGCGCTCTATGCTGAACAGGCGATCGCCCAGTCTGCCTGGGAGCAGGCTGACCAGACCTACAAGAACGCGCAGCTGCAACTCCAGACCGATACCGTTTCGCTCAAGTCCGCCGAGGCCGGCCTGCTGCAGGCGGTGGCGTCGGTGCAGGACGCTGCGCTGAAACTCGACCGCACCCGGATCATCTCGCCGATCGACGGCATCATCATCAACCGCAAGGTCGATGAAGGCATGACGGTGCAGTCGTCCATGACGGTCGCGCCGATCGTGACCGTCGCGGAAGACCTGTCCAAGATCCAGATCGAGGCGGCTGTTGTCGAATCCGACATCGGCGGTATTGACCAGAATGACCCGGTCCGCTTCACGGTCGACGCCTTCCCGGGTGAGCGCTTCAACGGGATCGTGACGCAGGTTCGCGTGCTCGGCGCCGAACAGGCCAACGTGGTGACCTATACGGTCGTCGTGCAGGCCTCGAACCCCAACGGCAAGCTGCTGCCGGGCATGACGGCCAACGTCGAGATCACGGCGAGCCAGGAGAACGACGTGCTGCGCATCGCCGACTCGGCGACGCACTTCCAGCCGCCGAAAGACGTGCTCGAAAAGCTTGGCGGTGCGGGCGGCCAGCGTCCGGGCGGCCAGGGTGGTCCGGGCGGATTCCCCGGCGGCGGCCAAGGCGGCCCGCAGGTCGCCGGCTTCCAGTTCAACGGCGGCGATGGAGCGCCTCCGGGCGCCGGCCAGCAGCGCAACGCTTCCTTCCAGGGCGGCCCCGGCGGTGGTCAGGGTGGCCAGGGCGGCGAACGCGGCCAGCGTGGCCAGGGCGGCGGTGAGCGCGGCCAACGTGGCCAGGGCGGGCCCGGCGGCAACCCGATGAACGAGTGGCTGAAGGAGGCGGGCGTCGATGAGGCCCGCATCACCAAGATCAGCGCCGAGTTCCAGTCGGAGATGGAAAAGGTCCGCGCGTCGGTGCAGATGCCGACCCAGGGCAACCAACCGGGCGGCGTGTTCGCCGGCGGCGGCTTTGGCGGCCCGCCGCAAAGCATCCAGCAGCAGGCTGCGATGCAAGAGATGCGCACCAAGATGCAGCAAGCCCAGGATGCGGTGCTCAAGCGCAACCTCAACGAGGACGAGCTTGCGAAGGTGACCAAGGCCCGGGCCGAAATGCAGGCGCAGAAGCCCGTGACGGTCTACAAGCTGAACGACAAGGGTGAACCGGAGCGGGCCAGGATCATGGTCGGCCTGTCGGACGGCAACTTCGCGCAGATCATGCGGGGCGCCAAGGAAGGCGACAAGTTCATCATCCGCGCCAACCCGGCCGGCGCGAAGTCGGCGCAGAAAAAGCCCTGACGCCGGACACCAGCATGTCGAGTGAACAACCGATCATCTCCTGCAAGGATCTGCGCAAGATCTACAAGATGGGAGACCAGGAAGTTCACGCCCTCGCGGGCGTGACCCTTGAGATCAAGCAGGGCGAATTCGTCGCCATCATGGGCCCGTCGGGCTCGGGCAAATCCTCGCTGATGAACCTGATCGGCGCACTTGACCGACCGACTTCGGGCGAGATGTGGATCAACGGCAAGGCGCTGTCGCAGATGTCGCGCGACGAACTTGCGGACCTGCGCAACGAGACGCTTGGCTTCGTGTTCCAGCAGTTCAACCTTTTGGCGCGCCAGGACGCGTTCCATAACGTGAAACTGCCATTGCGCTATGCGCGCAAGCCGATCGCCGATCTCGACGCCCGCACCAATGAATGCCTCGAAATGGTGGGGCTGGCCTCGCGCGCTGACCACCGGCCGATGCAGCTTTCGGGCGGCCAGCAGCAGCGTGTGGCGATCGCCCGGGCGCTGTCGAACCATCCCCGCATCCTGCTGGCCGACGAGCCGACTGGCGCGCTCGACACCAAGACGACGGCCGAGATCATGGAACTGTTTCAGAACCTGAATAAGCAAGGCATCACGGTTGTGGTCATCACCCACGAGAACGAGGTGGCTGAATACGCCTCGCGGCAGATCCACTTCCGCGACGGACAGATCGAAATCGACAGCGCCAACCCGAACGCGGGCGCAGCTCTGAAACGCGCGCACGGAGGCTGAGTCCATGAAATTCGGCGTCGCAAGCTCGTCTGCGGTCGAGGCCCTTTTCTCGAACCCGCTGCGGTCCCTGCTCACCATGCTGGGGATCATCATCGGCGTGGGATCGGTGATGGTCATGATGTCGATCGGCGAAGGCGCGCGCGCCCTGATCGACCAGCAGATATCATCGGTCGGCACCAACCTTCTCACCGTCCAGCCCGGCGGCATCCAGCGCGGCGGACGCCAGATGGGCGCGGGCGGCGCCCGCCCCTTCTCCGAAGCCGACGTGGCGGCGGTGGCCGAACAGCCCTTCGTCCAGGCCGCGACGGGCGTCCTGAACGGCCAGGCGACGGCGGTGTCGGAAGTCGCCAACTGGGTGACCAACATCCAGGGCGGCAACGCGTCCTACTTCACGGTCAACAACTGGCACGTTGCCGAAGGCCGCGAATTCACCGAGCAAGAATCCCAGTCGGGCGCAGCGGTGGCCGTCCTCGGCAAGACGACGGCGACCAACCTGTTCCCCAACGGGGATGCGGTGGGCCAGCGCATCCGGATCAACAGCGTGCCGACCGAGATCATCGGCATCCTGGAATCGAAAGGCGGCGGCGGCGGCGGCGGCATGGGACAGGACCGCGACGACACCATCATTGCGCCCCTGAGCATGGTCCGGAACCGGATTACCGGCGGCAACCGCTGGGTCGCCCGGCACGTGCAAAGGATTCAGTTCCTGGTCCAGGACGGCTATGACGTCATGCAGGCGCAGGACGAAACATCAACAATGATAAGGGCCAGACGCCGTATCGAGGCCGGCCAAGCGGACAATTTCAACATTATTAACTTCGCCGACATGATAAAGCAGCGTGCAGCTGCGACCGAGACCATGAGCACGCTACTTGCATTCACAGCAGCGGTTTCGCTGATTGTCGGCGGTGTCGGTGTGATGAACATCATGCTCGTCTCTGTTACCGAACGCACGCGCGAAATCGGACTGCGCATGGCGATCGGGGCGAGGGGCGGCGACATCCTCATCCAATTCCTGGTCGAAGCCGTCGCACTCTGCACCCTGGGCGGACTCATCGGCATGGCGATCGGGTGGATCGGCGTGTTTGGTTACGCGCAGGTCAGTAAGGCGCCAATGGTTGTCTCTCCGGTGATCATCTTCACGGCGCTGGGGGCGGCGGCCTCCGTCGGTCTTATCTTCGGCTTCTTCCCTGCCCGCCGTGCAGCCCAACTCGATCCAATCCAGGCGCTCAGATATGATTAACAAAAACATTGCCCGCGGCGTGTCCGTGGGCGCGCTCGCGGCCCTCCTCTCCGCGTGCGGCCACCTGCCGATCGCAAAGCCGGCCTTCGACGCCATGAAGACAGAACGGTCGGGCATCCCGACCGACTGGACCGTGGCCCCGATGACGGGCGACACCACGGCGATCGTCGCCGACTACTCGGTCTTCAACGACCCGCAGCTCATCGCGTTCGTGCAGGAGTCGCTGCAGAACAACCGCACGCTCCGCGCCGCGGTGGAGAACGTGAAGCAGTCCGAGGCCGCGCTGAAGCAGACGCGCTCGGGACTTTTCCCGCAGGTGCGCGCTTCGGTGGGCGCCAGCGAGAGCACGCTGACCAGCGACTTCGACCTTTCCGACCCGCGCTATTCCTTCATCGTCAACGGCTCGTACGACGTCGACATCATGGGCGACCTTTCCGCGTCGATCCAGGCGTCGGCCGCCGGCCTGCGCTCGACCGAGGCCACCTATGAGCAGACCCGCCGCTCGATCGCGGCTCAGGTCGCCCGCGCCTATTTCGCGGTGATCGAGCAGCAGCTGCAGCTCGACCTTGACCAGCGTTCGCTGGAGCGCCAGCGCGCCAGCTTCCGCATCACCCAGACCCGCTTCGACGCCGGCTCGGCCGCGCGCGACGAACTGGTGCTCGGCCAGTCGCAGCTGGCGACGGCCGAGGACAGCATTCTCGCCGCCCAGGCCTCGCTGCGTTCGGCGGTCCGGGCGCTTGAAACCGCGCTCGGGCGCTTCCCGCAGAACAAGCTGCAGATCACAGGCACGCTGCCTGACCCGCCGGCCCCGCCGCCGCTCGGCCTGCCCGAGCTCACCGTGCGGTCGCGCCCTGACGTGGTCGCCGCCGAGCTCAACATGATCTCGACCTTCGCCCAGACCCGCATCGCCAAGCTGGCCCCGTGGCCGCAGCTGTCGACCGACCTGACGCTTGGCCTACAGAACACCACGGTCAACACGACCAAGAACCTGTTCGACTTCGACAACCTGGCCTTCACGATCGGCGCGACGCTGGCGCAGACCATCTTCGACGGCGGCGCTATCCAGGGCCGCATCGACTCGGCCAACGCCGCCGAGCGGCGCGCGCTGGAAACCTATGGCGCGACGATCATCACGGCCTATGGCCAGATCGTAGACGCGATCGACCAGTTCAACACGCTGCAGTCGCGGAACGGCGCCCTGCAGCAGGCCTCGCAGGCTGCGCAGGAAGCCCTTCGCCTGGGCGAGCTGAAGTACAACGAAGGCAGCCAGTCGCTGCTCGACCTGTTCCAGGTGCGCGACCGTGCGGATACCGCGGAAAGCGCGCTGATCTCGAACCGCCGCGCGCGGCTTGAGCAGTGGATCGTCCTGCACACGGCCCTGGGCGGCAACCCGACCAAGTCGCAGCCGCTGCCCTCGAAGTCCTCGCTGGCCGACGGCGGCAAGCACGAATAGGCCGGCCGATCCGGACTGACTGAAATTCCGCCCCGGAAGCTGCGCTTCCGGGGCGGTTTTCGTTTCAGCGTTGACGCTGTTGGCGCCGGCTCTAGTCTCCGCCCGTTCCCGAATAGGGGCCAGTTTTCCACGAGGACGGGTGATATGAGACAAATCCTTCTGTGCGGCGCGGCTTTTGGAGCGTTGGCGCTCTCCGGCTGCATCTATGTCAGCGATCCGGCGCCGACGCCGGCCCCTGTCGTTGCGCAGGTCGCCCCTGCCCCGGCGCCCATGCCGGTTGCGCCCCCGCCCAAGCCCGCGCCGAACCCGACGGCTTTCCTCAAATCCGCCGAGCAACAGCTGTCGGACTATTCCGACTACGCCTCGCGCGTCGCATGGGTGAACGCCAACTTCATCACCGACGACACGGACTGGCTGAACACCAAGGCGGGTTCGGAAGGCACGCTGCTTTCGGTGCGCCTCGCCAACGAGACCAAGCAGTTCGAAGGCATGAAGCTGACGCAGGACCAGGAGCGGAAGATGACGTTCCTGCGCGCCGGCATCGTGATGCCCGCGCCATCGTCCGGAACGCCCGAGCAGCAGAAGAAGATCGCCGACGAACTCAACGACATTACCACCCGGCTGCAGTCGACCTATGGCAAGGGCAAGTTCACGATCGACGGCAAGGAGCTGAACCTCGAGCAGCTATCCGACATCATCGGGGAAAGCCGCGATCCCAAGAAGCTGCAGCAGGCCTGGGAAGGCTGGCGCACCATCTCCTCGAAGGGCATGGCGAAGGACTATGCCCGGATGGTCGAGATCGGGAACCAGGGCGCGAAGGAGCTGGGTTTCTCCGACATCGCCGACATGTGGCTCGCCAACTACGACATGCCCTCCAAGGACATGGAGAAAGAGGTCGAGCGGCTGTGGACCCAGGTGAAGCCGCTCTATGACGACCTGCACTGCTATGTGCGCGGGCGGCTGAACGCGAAGTATGGCGACAAGATCCAGCCCAAGACCGGCCCGATCCGCGCCGATCTCCTCGGCAATATGTGGGCGCAGGACTGGACCAACATCTATCCCTTGGTCGCCCCGCCGAAATCGGACCCGGGCTATGACCTCACCAAGGTTCTGAAGGCCCACAAGTTCGATGAAGTGAAAATGGTGCAGACGGGCGAGAACTTCTACAAATCGCTCGGCTTCGCCCCGCTGCCCCAGACCTTCTGGGAACGCTCGCTCATCAAGCGGCCGCGCGACCGCGAAGTGGTGTGCCACGCCTCGGCCTGGGACGTCGACAACCTCAACGACGTGCGCATCAAGATGTGCACCCAGATCAACCAGGAAGACTTCCAGACCGTCCACCACGAGCTGGGCCACAACTTCTACCAACGCGCGTACAACAAGCAGGACTTCCTGTTCCGCAACGGCGCGAATGACGGCTTCCACGAGGCGATCGGCGACTTCATCGCGCTCAACGTGACGCCGGAATATCTCAAGCAGCTCGGCCTGATCGATAAAGTGCCGCCGGCGTCGGCCGACCTTGGCCTCCTGATGAACCGCGCGCTGGAGAAAGTGTCCTTCCTGCCCTTCGGCCTGATGGTCGACAAATGGCGCTGGCAGGTGTTCCGCGGCCAGACGACGCCGGCGCAGTACAATGCGGCGTGGTGGGATCTCGCGAAGGAGTATCAGGGCATCGTGCCGCCGGGCCCGCGGCCGGCCGACGCGTTCGACCCCGGCGCGAAATACCACATCCCGGCCAACACGCCTTACCTGCGCTACTTCCTGTCGTTCGTGGTGCAGTTCCAGTTCTACAAGTCGGCGTGTGAACAGGCGCACTGGACCGGGCCGCTGCACCGCTGCTCGATCTACGGCAACAAGGAAGTCGGCGCGAAGTTCGCCAAGATGCTGGAGATGGGCGCGAGCAAGCCGTGGCCGGATGCGCTCGAAGCCTTCACCGGTCAGCGTCGCATCGATGGCTCGGCCCTGGTCGAATACTTCGCCCCGCTGCAAGTGTGGCTGAAGGAACAGAACAAGGGGCAGAAGTGCGGCTGGTAAGCGCGCACTAAGAAGATTGGCGAGCACGGCCTCGTGGTTCGACGGGCGCTTGCGCAGCTCTGCCGCGCAAGCTGCTCACCATGAGGCGTGATCCACTGTCGGCGAGAAGCCTGGCGCGCGAAGCATGCGTTCGTCGAACCACGAGCTCGGGCTTACCGCAGCTAATCGAATCGTGCAGTTGCGGCGCAGGGCGCTCGGGCGGATGGTGCGCTCATGTCCGCTTTCATCGATCACGTCTCGATCCCCGTCGCCGATTTCGAGCGCTCGGCAAAGTTCTACGACGCGGTGCTGGCGACGCTTGGCCTCAGGCGGCGCAAGCAACGCGAAGGCGCGATCGGATGGGGGCCGGATGATGTGTTGCCGCCGATCTTCTGGATCCATGCGCGCGAGCCGGGCCATGCGACGCCGGGGATAGGGCTTCACATTTCCTTCCGCGCCGCCGGTCGCGCCGAGGTCCACGCGTTTCATGAGGCCGCGCTGAAGCTGGGCGGGCGGGATGCGGGCGCGCCGGGCGTGAGACCGCAATACACGGCGGGCTTCTATGGCTGCTTCGTCTACGATCTCGACGGCTTCAAGATCGAGGCGGTCGTGCGCGAGGCACTGGCGCCGTCATCGCGCGGATAGGGCTTCAGCAGACACACCCTCTCCCTCAGGCCGGTGGGACACCGCCTGGGATGCTGTGTCTTGGCTCAAGCCTCTGGGCTTTTGGCCAAGACGAGGGTCGCGCCTCCGGATAGGTGGAGGGCGTGGGGACGCGGGGGTGATCCCGCGTGGGGTAGTCCTGCTCGCCGCCTTGCGGCGGGATCGCTCGTTAGGTTACGCGGGCTCCGCGTCCCCCATACCGTGCTGAGCGCCCCGACCGGATGGCCCCAGGTCGCCCTGGAACGTCCGGCTCTAGCATCAGGGCGCGTGGGAGGTCGGTCCCCAGTACCAGGGATCCGCCTCGCATTGCTTCCC
>DASZSI010000300.1:0-10790 GCA_035548775.1 Hyphomonadaceae bacterium | reverse complement strand
CGTGCAGGATCATCGAGTTCGTCGCGATAAGTTCTTCGCGCTTGAGGCCGTTGATTACGAATCCAGGCGCCGTCGCCATGTCCATGCCGGCAAGCTGTGCGTCGATCTGATTCAGCCGGTTCACCGCCCCGACATAGTTGTTGTCGTGATGGCTCACGAGAATTTTTTCGGAGAAGCCGGTGATCGTCTTGGGATCAAAGGGCAGCGGCTTCGGCTGTACGCCTTTTGCAAGAGTCGTTGTCGGCGTTTGCCCCGACGCCGTGCCTTGCACTGCTGACAGCGCCAGGCCGGCTGCAACAGCGACCATCGCTGAGCGGCGATCAAGTTCAACAGTCATCGTCGTTTCTCCCGTCTGTCGATGCGACCGTCCCGATTGCAAGTTTATGCGCGCCTAGTGTGGCGCGCGCAAAGCCGTCCACGCTGAAAATCCGATATACCCAGCGATCGTGAGGATAAGCAGGCTTGAGACATAGGGCGCGCGCGAGGCCAGCGTCTCTATGCCAGACCAGCGCTGTCCGAGGTGGCGCATGCCCAATGCGGCTCCGACACCAACAGTCACCATCGTCAACGCAAGTCCGATGCTGAAGCCGGCCACCAAGGTGGCGCCCAGAGCAATGCGTTTGAGTTGCAGACACAGCACCAAGACAGTGACCGCAGCTGGGCATGGGATAAGCCCACCCGTCAGCCCGAAGGTCACGATCTGTCCCGTGGTCACGTGGCGGTTGGCAAAGCGACGCTGGATGTCGTTGGCGTGCTCCAGCATGTGCTCGTCGGCGGCATTTGCGGTGATGCCGGCCAGCGCGGCGTCATGCGTGTGAGTATGCTCGTGACCCTCGTGATGATGGGCGTGGTCATGGTGATGGCCGTGATGATGGATGGGCCTGTGCTGCCGCCAGGTGGTCCAAGCCATCCAGAGCGCTATCGCCGCCATGACCCCAGCGCTGGCGAGCTGGAACCAAGGTTCGCTGGTTTCGATGTCGAGCTGCTGGCCAGCCGCTAATCCGCCAAGCGCAATTATCCAGACGATCAGCGTGTGCGAGATCGTGGCGGAGAGACCCAGCAGAATCGCCTGCCCCACCGTGCCGCGGATTGCGACAATGAATGCCGCCATCATCGTTTTGGAATGCCCCGGCTCCAGCCCGTGCAGCGCCCCAAGGGCGACGGCAGTGGGTATGAACAGCCAAAGATTGGTGGAACCCTGCTGCAGAAGGTCGGTCAGCGAGGGCATGGCTAGAGATACTTGGTCAGCAGTTTCACTTCCTTGAGGCTGTTTCGATGGCCTTCGCCATCCTCCAGGCAGTGCTCGATATGATCGTGGATCAACTCGCGCTTGGCGTTGCCGATCGCCTTCTCAACCGCATGAAGCTGCTGAGCCAGATCAACGCACGGCCTGCCTTCCTCGATCATCTCGACAATCGAGCGAAGATGTCCCTCCGCGCGGCGTAGGCGCACGATGATGCCGGGATGAGTGGTGTGCTTGTGGGTGTCCTGCTTCATGGGCCGATCCTATCCAGGGGGATAGGATATACACAAGTGTGATCGTCCGCGCTGCGCATTGCCGATTGCATACAATCATGCGCGCGGGTAACGCTGTTCAAAACCGCTCGCACCTGGGACGGCATGCGCGCTCGATTGCTTTTTCTCGCGGCGCTCGCGCTCGCGTTGATCGCGCCGCCGGCGCTGGCTCACGCCATCGGCGGAACCGACGCGCAGTTCGTACACAACACCACGGGCTGGGATCCCTTCCCGTTCATCTATCTCGGCGCCAAGCACATGGTGACGGGATACGACCATCTGCTCTTCCTCACCGGCGTGATCTTCTTTCTCTACCGGCTGAAGGATGTGCTGATCTACGTCACGCTGTTTTCGATCGGACATTCCACGACGCTGCTGCTCGGGGTGATTTTCGATTTCGGATTGTCCTCGCGGCTGGTCGACATGGTGATCGGCCTGTCCGTCGCCTATAAGGCGTTCGAGAACCTCGGCGGCTTTCGCACGCTGCATCTGCAATTCGACACCCGGATCGCCGTGGCCGCGTTCGGCCTGGTCCACGGCCTCGGCCTTGCAACCAAGCTTCAGAAGCTGGGCCTAAATCCGGACGGCATGATCCCGAACCTGATCTCGTTCAACGTGGGCGTCGAGATCGGCCAGCTTATCGCCCTTTCGATCATCCTCGTGCTCATGACGCTGTGGCGCACTACACGCAGTTTCGGCCGCCTCGCCATCGGCGCTAACGCCCTCCTGTTCCTTGCAGGTGTGGTGCTGGCGGGAGAACAGCTCGCCGGCTATCTTCTGGTTGGAGACGCATGATGTCAGACCCAGCTCCAGCGCAACCCATCGCCCCGGTGCAACTGAAGGTCAGGCCGCGCACCCTCGCCCTGATTACCGGCGGCGGAATAATCGGCGGCGCGCTGATCGTCCTGGGCGCGATCATGCCGGCGGAATTCAACACGGACCCCGTCGGGATCGGCAAGCTAACAGGCATCGCCCGCCTCTGGGCGCCTGACGAGAAGAAGCTCGACGCCAACGCCGGCGCCTCAGGCCCACTGGCGCGCGAATACGACGTGCCGCCGCGCACGGACGTGATCGAGATTCCGCTCACAGATTTCATGGGCGGCGCCAAGGGATCGGAACTCGAATACAAGGTGCGCATGAAGCAGGGCGCGACCCTGATCTACGAGTGGGAAGCCATCGGCGCGCAGAACAAAAGCGATATCCACTTCGATTTCCACGGCCATACCACGCCCAGCGCCCAGTCCGGCGAGCAGATGACCGTCGCCACCTACAAGCAGGCCTATGGTCTCAAGGCTTCCGGCGCGCTCACCGCTCCGTTCGACGGCATCCAGGGCTGGCAGTTTTCCAACGGCGGCGACAAGCCGGTGGTTATCCGCGTGAAACTCACGGGCTTTTATGAACTCGTGCCGCCGGGCGAACCCGGCAACGAGGCTCGCATCGTGGCGAATGTTCCCGCCGACCAGGCCCGGCCGGATTTCAAGCCGCCTTCCCGTTAATCTCGAATCGCTAAACCCAGGACATCCGGGCGGGTGCTCGCCCTGCCACAATTTCGCGCTAACCTTCCCTCATCCGTAGGGTGATCGGGCCGGGGCGGCCGGACTATTGGGAGACGCGAATGAAATCCCGCGCCGTCCTTGCGCTCTTGGCCGCAACGACCCTGGCGGCGTGCGCGTCGAGCCCGACGCCCGCGCCGATCTACCGGCCCCGCACGCCAACCCAGCCATCAATCCACCCGCCGGTGACGCAACCGGCCGCGCCCACGACGCCGCCCGCCGTTACGACGCCGGTACAACCGGCTGTGCCCGATTTCTACATTTCGCCCTCGCGCTTTTCCGACATTCCCGGCTGGGCGCAATCCGACTTCGCGCCCGCTCTGGCCGCCTTCAAGCGCCAATGCGCCGCCTGGCGCGCGCGAACACCCGATGCGCCGCTTACCGGCGGCAAGTATGGCGGCACGGTCGCCGCCTGGCTGCCGGCCTGCGACCAGGCGCAGACCGTCCTGCCCGGACAAGAGCACTGGTTCTTCGAGAACTGGTTCGATCCGATGTATGTTGCCGGCTCGGGCGACCAGCGCATCACTGCCTATTTCGAACCCGTCATCGAGGCGCGCCGCACCTGGGAGCCGCCTTATACAGAACCGCTTCTTTCGCGCCCGTCGGACATGCTGACCATCGATCTTGGCGCATTTGCCGAAGCCTATGACAGCGACGTGTTGCGCGGCGCGCCGCGCCAGCTGACGGGCAAGATGATCGGCGACAAGGTTGAGCCATATCCGAAACGCGCTGCCATCACGCCCTACCAGGGCCAGGCATTCGCCTATGCGCACCCCGCCGATCTTTACAACCTGCAGGTCCAGGGCTCGGGCCGGCTGCACTTCCCCGATGGGACGGAAGCGCGCGCACAGTTCTCGGCGCAGAACGGCTACAAGTGGAACTCCGCGCTCGGCGCCTTGCGCAATTCGGGCCAGCTTGCATCGCCGACCTGGGGTAATTTCCGCGCCTGGCTCGACGCCAACCCGCAAGGCCAGAAAGCCGCGCTTAATGCCGACCCCTCCTACGTCTTCTTCCAGGAGGAAGCCGTTACCGACCCCACCGCCGGCCCGCGCGGCGCAGCCGGGGCCTCGCTGACGCCGATGGGGTCGATCGCGGTCGATCCCGCGTTTCATCCCTACGGCGCCGTGGTGTTCATAGACGGCTATTACGACGGCGCGGCGTTCGACCACCTGTTTGTCGCGCAAGATACCGGCGGCGCCATCCGCCGTGGCCCGATGCGCGGCGACGTCTTCGTAGGCGCGGGCCCGCAAGCCGGCGCATGGGCCGAGAAAATGAACGCGCCGGCACGCTGGTGGACGCTTGTGCCGAAGACGCTGAACCTTGCTGCGCCGCAGATCAGCAGCGTCGCGACCATCCCGCCGGGCTAGCGCTTACGCCGCACGCGGGACACTCACGCCCATCCCGTCCAGCATGGCGCGAGCGGCTTCAACTGCGCTGGCGGCAGAGGCATCGGACAGCATGCCCGTCGCGCCGACCCAGTCGCCGGCGATGAACAGCCCCGGCGCACCTTCGACGCCAACGCCTGGCCTCGGCCGATCCCAGCGCACGACGGCGTTTGAAACCACCATGCCCAGCAGTGTCTGCCGCGTATTCTCGAGAGCCCGCCAGCCAGGCATCGCGATGTCGGCATAGGCTTCAAGTTCCTCGATCGCGTCGGCCTTCGGCGCCTCGCCTGATCTCAGGTAACGCGAGACGTGCACCATCGCCCCGCCGTCGGGCGCAAGCCGCCCCGCCATCGAATGGACCGAAAAGTAGAATGGCCCATCAATGCCCTGCATGAAGGTGCGCGCTCCTTCCGGCAGCCGCTCCAGTCCCAGGTCGAGCGAGTTGGCGCGGATCGCGACCGCATCGGCTGCCGCCGCCTTCAGGGACGATGCACCCGGCGCCAGCCTCGCCGCCTCCTGCGGTCCCACCGCCAGCAGCACCGCGTCCGACTCATCCTCCTCGCCATCGGCCAGCACGATACGCGTCGTGTCCCCATCCACTTCGACCCGCTCGACGGCGGCGCCCGTGCGCACAACGGCGCCAGCCGCCACAGCGGCTTGCCGCAAGCCTTCTACCAGGCTCGCCCAACCGCCATCGATATAGATCACGCCCGCAAGACCCAGACGGATCTGCTCCAGGGCGGCGGCCGCCGACATCTTCTCCGGCGCATTCGCGTAGGACACCAACCGCGCCAACGCCTCCATCGCAGCCCTTACACGGGGGCGCAGGTGGATGGCGTCAAACCATCCGGAAAGGCTGCCCTCAGCCGATGCGCCATCCATGACGGCTTTGAGTGTCGCGCCGAACTGGACCTTGTCTCGAACACCGAACATGCGGGTCGTCGCGAGGCTGGCGAGCGACGCCGGCAGCCCGACCACCTGACCCTCATAAAGTCCGTAGGCCCCTCCAAGCATGGGCGCCGCGCCCGGGATCGCCACGCCTAGGCGGATCAGCGTCTGCCGGAAAGCGCCCTTGCGATACAGCGCATGTGGTCCCTGGTTCAGCGAAAACCCGCCTGTCTGCCGTGTGCGCGCCCGGCCGCCCGGCTCCGCCGCCGCCTCGAACACCACAGTCTCCACGCCCGCCCGCGCAAGTTCGATCGCCGCAATGAGGCCGGAAATCCCGCCACCCACGATTCCCGCTGATTTCGCCATGCCGGACTCCCTTATTCGGATATCTTGTGTCCGATATAAACCGGATGCTATATGTCCGCAATAGGGAATCGCGCGGAGTCCGGGCATGAAGATGAGCGAAGGCGTCGAATGGACCGCTCATGCCTGCGTGCTGCTGGCGGCGCTGCCGCCTGGCATCGGCTTGCCCGCCAATGCCCTTGCCGAGTTTCACAGGCTTGCCCCCGCCTACATGGCCAAGCACATGCAGGCGCTGGCGCGCGCCAACGTGGTTGAGTCGGTGCGCGGCGCCGGCGGCGGCTATCGTCTTGCGCGTCCGGCCAGCGAGATCACATTGTGGGACATCGTCGAAGCCATCGAGGGCGAAGAGCATTCGTTCCGCTGCTCGGAAATCCGCCAGGACGGCCCCTGCGTGAACCCCAGCATGGATTTCCGCCGCCCGTGCGAAATCCACGCCGCCTTCTCGAAAGCCGAAATCGCCTGGCGCGCCGAACTAAAAGCCGTGACGCTCGCCGAAATCTGCAAGGATGTCGCCCGTCGCGCCACGCCACAGACACGCGGGATCACGCGGCAATGGCTGGAACAGAAACTCGCCTAGCTACTTCACCCGCCAGGGCGGAAAGCGACGGTTCTCGCCGGCATGGTAGAGCTTGATGCGCGTGCCTGCCGGATCGCGCACGACAGCCTCGCGCCACAGATAGCTCCTGGTCTCAGGCGCTGACTCGATCGCAATCCCGCCAGCCCGTAGCTCTTCGACAAGCGCATCGAGCCGGTCGGTTTCGAACCAGATCTCCGGCCAGTCCCCGCCCTTGTAGCCCTCAACCCGCTCGATCGAAAACGTGGAAGGCTCGCCGCCATCGCCTTCCGGGCATTCAAAGCGCGCATAGCGCGGCGGTGAATCCACGATCAGCTTCAGGCCCAGCTTGCGATAGAAAGCCACGCTGGCGTCATAATCGACCAGCGGCACAGTCACCTGGTTGAGGCGCATCTATTTCTTCTTTTTCGGGGAGGATGAAGTCCTTGCCGGAGTCTTGGTGGAAGCCTTCGGCGCCTTCTTCGCGGCTGGCTTTGCCGCCGCTTTCTTGCCGGCTGCCATCCCACCCGCCTCGGCGGCCGTCGCGGGCGTGATGCCCAGCTTGGCCTGCAACGCCATAGCGGCTGCTGGATTGCGCTCCTTGGCGCCGGAGATGAAGAACACGAACACGTCCTGCTTCTTTGCCCAGTCGGTCGCCGTCCTGGCGAAGCGGTCAATGTCTGCCTTGGAATAACCGTTCGGCTGGTCGCTCTTCGACTGCATCAGCCGCGCGACTGCGAAGTCGGCGCCCGAATGCCGGATCTTCGGAAAATCATCGTCCTCGGCATAGACCACCGTGGCGTCGTGCTTGCTCAAGAGCTCCAGGAATGCCGGGTCGTCACACGTCGGGTTGCGCACTTCCAGCGCGTGGCGCAGCGGGAGCTTGTCCTTCTCCTTCGGCAGCTGCGACAGGAACATCTCGAAATATTCCTTCTCGAACTTCCGCGTCGGCGGGAACTGCCAGTTGATCGGCCCCAGCTTCTCCTTTAACGCCGTGATGCCTTGCCCGAGGAACAGGTCGATGGATTTCTTCATGTCCTCGCGCGTCTTCCGCACAGTCGAAAAGCGATGCGCCTTCAGGCTGAACATGAAGCCATCCGGCGTGGCGTCGCGCCATTTGGCGAACGTGTCCGGCTTGAACGAGGAATAATAGGTCGCGTTGACCTCCACCGCGGTCAGCTTGCGGCTGGCGTATTCCAGCTGTTTCGATTTCGACAGGCCGGGCGGATAGAAGGTCTCATCCCACGGCTCGAAACTCCACCCGCCGACACCGACGCGTATGGGATGGCTCATATCTCTTCCTCCAGCCGAGCGAGGGGCTTAGCGCATCGGCGCCATCGGCGCACGCCCCTTCCTTTGCCGCCACCTTCCCTTGCGATGAGGGCGGCGCCAGAAAGATAGGGATCGAACCGCAGCAGGTCAGCCATGGCGAAGACGCATACCCACGAAATCAGCTGGGAGGAATTTTCCCCACCTGCGGAATGGTCGGGCCTTTCGGGCCTCGAATGGATGCGGGCAGCCATCGCAGCCAAGGCGCCGCGTGCGCCCATCGCCGCACTGATCGATATGCGCATGACACAAGCGGACGAGGGCTTTTGCCGCTTCGACGCCTGGCCCGGCCCGCAACACGTAAACCCGATCGGCGTCGTGCACGGTGGTTTCGCCGCCACCGTCCTCGACGCCGCCTGCTGGACCGCAGTCATGACGCTCAGCCCCGCCGGCGAAACCTGCACGACACTGGAACTGAAGACCAGCTATACCCGCCCCATCACGCCCGCCACCGGCGTCGTGACCTGCGAAGGCCGCGTTATCCACCGCGGTCGCTCCACCGCCCTGTCCGAGGCGAAGATGATGGACAAGGATGGCAAGCTTCTCGCCCACGCCACATCCACCCTGATGATCATTAACCTGCAGCGATGATCAGCTGAAATGCACCGCCACCCGGCGCGTGTGCGGCGCATCGCGATGCTCGAACAGGTAGAGTCCCTGCCAGGTTCCGAGCGCCATCCTGCCCTCCATCACCGGGATCGACAGTGACGTCGGCAACAGCGCGGCCTTGATATGCGCCGGCATGTCGTCCGGCCCCTCGGTGCGATGGGTGATCCAGCGCATGGAAGGGTCATCGGCCGGCGGGGCCAGCCGCCTGAAGAACGCGTCGAGATCACGCCGCACATCCGCATCGGCATTCTCCTGGATGACAATCGAGCAAGACGTGTGCTGCACCAGCAGCGTCAGCAAGCCGTCGCCCGCCCGCGCCTTGGCCAGAAACTCCTCCGCCGCCCGCGTGAATTCATAAAGACCAGGGCCCGTGGTCGAGACAGTCAAGATGGCTTTCATGCGCCAAGACTGCGCCGGACGGCCCCAACCTTCAACATTCCTGCGCTATTCAAATCGTTTTCCGCGATGCATCCTTCGCCCCGGTTGCCGCGTTTTCATCTGGATGCGACGGCGCTTACGGGAGGCCAGATCATGAAGTGGGAAGGCGGACGCGAGGGCGGCGGCGTCGAGGACCGGCGCGGCATCCACCCGGCGGTCGGCGGCGGGCTCGGCGTCGGCGCGCTGGCGTTGATCGGCTATCTCTTCTTCGGGATCGACCCCAACACGACGCAGGCGCTCCTGGGCAGTCTCGGCGGAGGCGGTGGCGCGCAGCAATCGGGCGTCGTGGGCGTGCCGGGCGACCAGGCCGGCAAGTTCGTCGACATCATCAGCGCCAACATCAACGACGTCTGGGCGCAGAAGGTGAAGGACTATCACCCGCCGAAGGTCGTGCTCTACGATCAGGGCACCGGTACGGGATGCGGCTACGGCCAGTCGGCGATGGGCCCCTTCTATTGCCCGAACGACGAAACGGTCTATCTCGACCTCTCCTTCTGGCAGGAGATGCAGAGCCTCGGCGCCTCGACGGCGGATTTCGCCCGCGCCTACGTCATCGCGCACGAGTTTGGCCACCACATCCAGACCTTCACAGGCGCCTCGCAGAAGGTCCAACAGGCTCAACAGGCGGCGCGCAGCGAAGCAGAAGGCAACAAATACTCCGTCGCGCTTGAGCTCCAGGCCGACTGCTACGCCGGCGTGTGGGCGGCCAACGCCTCCGCCGCCTCGCAAGGCAAGGTCAGCCTCGAAGCCGGCGATCTCGAACAGGGCCTCAAGACGGCCAACGCCATCGGCGATGATACGCTGCAGAAAAAGATGCAGGGTCGGGTCACACCCGAAGGCTTCACCCACGGCACGTCTGAACAGCGCATGGAGTGGCTCAACAAGGGCTACAAGTCCGGCGACCCCAACGCGTGTGATACGTTTGGCGGATTGTAAGCCGCGGATTGCGTTCATCCAACACGACGCTGAACGGGCATCGACCTCGCGCGCGGCTTCTTGTAACTATCCCGACATTGCCGGGTCCGGGAGGCGGGCGTGAAACCAGCGATATCTCTTTTTGCCGCGCTATGCTTGGCCATGGGACCGGTCGCGGCCGTTGCATTCTGCGCCCCCGCCGAAGCGCAGGTCTTCAACGCAATTACCGGCTGCTATGAGGATCCCGCCGGCATCGCCCCTCCGGACTGCCGCGGTCAGCAACCGAACGCGCCTTCCAGTCCAAGCGTCTCCCGGCCGGCGCCGCCAGAGGGGCCGTTTGCGAGCATCGCCTACTCGGAGAGCACCTTCATTGTTGGCGCCTCCTACCTCCAGTACGGCCTGGAGAAGGCGAAGCAGGCTGCGATCGACAGCTGCGTCCACAATGGCGGAGGCAAGGACTGCAAAGCGGTCGCATGGACGTTGAAGGGATGCGCCGCCATCGCGATCAGTCCGCCCGGACATCGCTATGGCTGGTCGGGCGCCCGCCAGACACGCTTGGAAGCGTGGAATGCCGCGCTGAATGCATGCCAGAAGAATAACGGCAATACCTGCAAGGTCATGACAACGCCGTGCTCCGGCGATACTTGGCAGTATTCGCCGCCCTTGCCGCTGCCGCCCGCCGCAGCGGACGCGAAGATCGATGGCCGCGTTGTCGGAAAGTGGGCGCTCGCCGTGCCCGGCGGTCGATGGATATGGGAGCTCGGCGCTGGAGGAACCTATACGGCCCAAAGCCAGACGCCAAAAAACTACGTTCCCTCGCACGCGGGAACGTTCACGGCGGCAAACGGCAAGTGGACCTCGGAAGCGACGGCCGGCGGCGTCGTCAACGTCGATGGCGGGACCTACACCTTCCAGGGACCCGACATCATGGTGATGACCGGAAAACAGGGCACAGGCGCCTGGGTCCGGACCAAGTAAGCCCCTGGCGCTAGTCCCTTCGCCCGTACTGGCTTATTGGCCGTTTCGCCGATGTCGGCAGGGCCGCCAGCTGCCCGGCATGACGCACCCAGTCGTCGCGCCTGATCCGGCCGCGAAACTCCATCAGCTGCGCATCGATCTGCGTCACGTCTTCCGGCGACCACTCAGCCACCTGCCAGAAATAATAGATGCCGCGATCGTTCAGCATCGAGCGCAGGATCGGGCCTACGCCATGGATCAGCTCCAGATTGTCCGGAGGACCGA
>DASZSI010000299.1:0-5216 GCA_035548775.1 Hyphomonadaceae bacterium | reverse complement strand
CACGGGCTGACCTTTCCCGGCGTTATCACCGAGACGGGCAATCTCTTTGGCGGCACCCACACCAATTTCAGAATCTATCTGTTGTGGCACCTGGGTCTTCCGGTTGCGCTCATCGCTTACCTGCTCCTAAGGAACGCTAAGCGTGGGGAAGCAGCCGTCAACGCACGGATCGAGCTCTCGGCTATCTTCGTGACTGTGGGGGCGCTCGCCGTCCTGAGCTGCATCGCCTGCCTCACCCTGCTGCCCGCCGTAAACCCGGTGGCGGGGCGCTGGCTCACCGCAACGACCATACTAGTCTGTGCATTCGTGCTTGGGATGCTGTGGATCGCGCAGCGGTCCACACTCGACCAGTGGCTGATCGTCGTGATGTGCGCGATGATTGCCGAGCTGGTCATCACGGCGCTGGTCGGCGGGCTTGGCCCCCGTACCGTGAGCATCGGCTTCTATGCGGGCCGCGTATTCTCTCTCGTTACATCCACGGCCGTCCTCGTCGCGCTACTGGGTGAAACGACAAGACTCTACGCCGGCCTCGCACGAGGCAACATGCTGGCGAGCCTGGTCAGCGCCTCTCAATCCCTCTCCCGAGAAATCGAATTGCCCAGGCTGGCAGAACGGATACTCCAGACAGCCACGGGATACACGGAGGCGGAAGAGGGAATATTGCTGCTCCCGGACGGCGATGATTTCTCGATTCGAGCAAGAGTGCGCATGAGCGATGGCCAAGCCAAGGTCGCCACGTGCCGGGATCCGATGACTGACCTGTCATGCCCGGCATCAATCATCGGCGATGTCATTCGCCTGCGGAAGACGGTAGCCACCGACGATGCCGCGGCGACTGAATATGCAGACGATCCCTACTTGAAACATCGGAGACCACGCTCCGTCCTCTGCATGCCGTTGATCCACCATGATGTTCTCCAGGGGATTCTGGTCCTGGAGAGCAAGCGAATACAGGGCGCCTTCAATGGGGAACGGGTGCGGCTGCTCGAACTGTTGGCGTCGCAAGCGGCGATCTCACTGGAGAACGCCAGCCTATATTCGAGCTTGCAGGAGCGAGAGGCGCGCCTGCGACGCCTGATCGACGCGAACATCGTCGGGATCTTCACCTGGACCCTGGACGGCCGGATCATCGACGCCAACGATGCCTTCCTGGCGATGGTGGGCTATGAGAGCGGAGACCTCAGGTCAGGCCGCATGCGTTGGAAAGACCTGATGCCGGGCGATTGGGATCCAGCAAACGATCCGGTCTTGGAAGAGATACTCGGGAGTGGAGCAACTCCGCCGTTCCGCGCCAGATACGTCAGGAAAGACGGGAGTCTCGTTCCTGTCCTGGTCGGCGCCGCGCTGTTCGACGGGACGCCGACCGAGGGGGTTGCTTTCGTCGTCGACATGACTGACCAAAGCCGCGCCGAAGAAATGATCCGCGACAGAGAACGACAGCATCGCGAGATGGAACTCGAACTCGCGCATGCGAATAGGTTCGCGACGATGGGGCATCTCTCCGCCTCGATCGCACACGAGCTGAACCAGCCCTTGCAGGGCATCGTAACCAACAGCCAGACGGCGGCTCGGCTGTTGGACAGGGAAGAGCCGAAACTGGACGAGGTGAAGAAGATAGTCCTGCGTCTGATGCGGGACGGCGCTCGGGCTGGAGACGTCATCAGCAGGATCAGGACGCTGATCAAGAAGGCGCCGCCACAGAAAGAGCAGTTCAGCATCAATGAGGCCGTTGCCGACATCGTTCAACTGCTCCACGCGGAAGCAAGCAGATACGGCGCAACGATCCTGACCCGGCTGGAATCGCAGTTGCCGCCGGTCGAGGGCGACCGCGTGCAGCTCCAGCAAGTGGTTCTCAATCTGACGATGAACGCGCTCGATGCGGTGCGAGAGGTCGATATCGGGCCGCGGAGAATTCTGATCAGCACAGAACGTCTGGATGCGCGCCAGATCCGGGTCTCCGTCCTTGACTCCGGGTCGGGGATCGCCGGCGACAACATCGAAAGGATCTTCGATCCGTTCTACACGACCAAATCCCAGGGCCTGGGCATGGGATTGTCGATTTGCCGCTCGATTGTCGATGCACACGGCGGGAAGCTGTGGGCGGCGCCCAACTCCCCACGGGGAGCCGTGCTCTGCTTCGCCCTGCCGATCGCCGAGACGGCGAACGCCTCGGAGCGAGCGGGGGCCGGCGCCGCTGACAATGCGCTATTTCCCCGCGTTACAGGCTCTGATGAAACGAAAGCCGTGTGAAGCCCCGACTTTCGGCTTTCACAGCGTCTAGGTGTGGCTCCGCGCCGCGGTCAAGGTGGTCCGAGCGATACCAACGTACTATGGGCAGTCCGACGGGGCGTGCCGCATCCTCTGCCAGGTGGACGCCTGGCCGCTTCAGGCTGATGCAACTTCGGGAGCGGCGTGCCCATCTGGAGTTGCCTAGAAAATCGCGGTCTGAGTCATGGATTACGATGCTCTGCTGGGGGAGAATCGACGCCTCCGGGCCTGCCTCGACGACCTCGTTCGTGTCATGAGTTTCCCCGCCATGTGGGTGGGGCGGGATCTGCCGTTCATCGCGGAAAGCCTCCTCGATGCGGTCCAGGGACTGATCGATTCGGAAGTAACCTATCTCCGCTTGAACAATCGCTCCAAAGGCGGCGCAGACGAATGGGTGCGGGCCCCGGATGCGCTCCGGAGGATCGTCGATGAGCTTCGTCGAGCGAACGATCCCGCCGTTGAGCAATCGTGGCAAGCGGTCATAGCCGCCGATCGGTTCCATGTGGCGCAGTTCCCCGTCGGACTCGCCGGTGAACAGGGCGCGCTCGTTGTTGCGTCACGAAACAAGCCGTTCGCGACCGAAGCGCAACGGCTATTGCTTGGCGTCGCGGTCAACCTTGCCGGCGTCGCGCTCATGAGCGCGCAGGACGCCGAGGAGAGGCGATCCTTTCTGGAGCGCCGGCAGCAAGAGCTTCAGGTCAGGACACAAGGTGCGCTGCTGCAGGGGATTGCAGAGAGCATAGCCGCACCCGTTGTCTTCCTTACGCCTGACGGAAGCATCGAAGTCATCAACGACAGGCTGTTGGGTTTTTTCGGCAAGACCCGGGCCGATATGGAGCGCTGGCGCACGAGCGACGTGATTCATCCAGAAGACCGCCAGGCGGCAATCGACGCGCTCCAGAACGCAATTGCGACCGGCAGGCCATACGAGGTGGAGGCCCGTCGTCGTCGGAGCGACGGAGTTTACCGCTGGTGGCGTTCCAACGGATACCCGATGCGCGATCCGGACGGGAAGATCGCGCGCTGGTGCGTGCTTTATACCGACATCCATGACCGCAAGATGGCCGAAGAGGCCTTGAGGCTGCGCGCACTGGACTTCCAGCTGGTCGTGGACAGCATACCGGTTCCGGTCGCTGTCACGACCCCGTCAGGGGAGGTCGAGGGCGTCAACCAGGCAACCATGGACTACTTCGGCAAGACGTTCGAGGAGCTGAAGCATTGGGAGTCATCGGAACTCGTACACCCGGCGGACATCGCTGACACGATCGCGGCGCAGCGCCGGGCCCATGAGTCAGCGAGCACCTACAACGTGCAAAGTCGTCACCGGCGCTTCGACGGCACGTATCGCTGGTTCAATGTGGTCGGCGTCCCGTTGCGCGACCGCGAGGGCAACATTCTCCGCTGGCTGCATCTGATCATCGATATCGAAGACAGGAAGCGTGCCGAGGAGGCGCTGGCGGCGAGCGAGCGGAAGCTAGAACGGATCATCAACACCATCCCGGCAATGGCCTGGTCGGCCAATCCGGATGGAACCTGTGATTTCTTCAACCGGCATCATCTTGACTACGTCGGTCGGGAGCTGGGCGAGATGACAGGCGTCGGCTTCGTCTCGACGTTCCATCCGGATGACGTCGATAGACTGATGCAGGCATGGCAGGCCATGCTGGATACCGGCCAGGGAGGGGAGGTGGAAGGCAGGATCCGGCGCCGCGACGGCGAGTATCGGTGGTGCCTGTTCCGGACGAACCCGCTGTTCGACGACAACGGCGTTCTCATCAAGTGGTTTGGCATCAATATCGACATCGAGGACCGCAAGCGCGCCGAGGAGGCGGTGCGCACCAGCGAGCGCAACTTGCGCGGTCTGACCGAGTCCATCCCTCAGATGATCTGGCGCACCAGCCCGGACGGCCTGGTCGACTACGGCAACTCGCGGTTCCTCGAGTACACCGGATACACCGCAGAAGAGATTCTCGGCAGCGGATGGATCGGGATACTCCATCCGGAAGACGTGGACAGGACTCAACGGGTCTGGGCGCACGCGGTCGCGACTGGAGAGCCCTATCACATCGAGTATCGGGTTCGCCGGGCTGCTGACGATAGCTACCGTTGGTGCCTGGTGACGGCGCTGCCGCTCAGGGACGAGGACGGCACCATCATGAAGTGGCACGGGTGCTGCATCGATGTGCATGACTGGAAACTTGCGCAGGATGAACTGCGGGCCACGCAGGCCGAGCTCGCCCACGCCACTCGCGTCACGACCATGGGCCAGCTCACGGCTTCGATCGCGCATGAGCTCAATCAGCCGTTAGCCGGCATTATGACGAACGCGGGAACGGGCTTGCGCATGCTGAACGGCGACCCGCCCAATGTCCCTGGTGCGATGGAAACCGTACGGCGCACGATGCGCGACGCGCAGCGCGCATCCGACGTGATCACCAGGCTGCGGGCCCTGTTCTCGCGGCGGCCCATGACGTCCGAGATCGTCGATGTCAATGCGGCCACGAAAGAGGTCGTGGCGCTCTCGTCCAACGAGCTGCAGAGAAAAGGGATCACTCTGCGGGCGCAGCTCGACCCGCGGCTCCCTTATCTCATGGGTGACCGGGTCCAGTTGCAGCAGGTCATCCTCAATCTCGTGCTGAACGGCGCCGAGGCCATGGAGTGTCTCAAGGGCAGGCCGGCCGAACTGGTCATCTCCACCGCGTTGGAACCGTCAGGGAGTATCCGGGTGTCGGTGCGGGACTGCGGCACCGGCCTGAACTACGATGCCATCGAGAAGCTGTTCGATCCGTTCTTCACGACCAAGAGCAGCGGCATGGGGATCGGGCTCTCGGTCAGCCGCACGATCGTCGAGAACCACAAGGGACGGCTCTGGGCGGAGAACAACGACGGACCGGGCGCCACCTTCAGCTTCTCGGTTCCTTCTGCCACAACCGAACCGCCGGTCTAGG
>DASZSI010000298.1:0-3614 GCA_035548775.1 Hyphomonadaceae bacterium | reverse complement strand
GCCGCCTTCGGTGTGGCAGCTGATGCATTTGGTCCGGAGAATGGGGGCGATATCTCCGGTGTATGTCGCGGCCACGTGTGGCGGATAGGTAATCCCGACGCCGCCGGTTTCGTAAGACGCGGGCGCGAGCAGTTTGCCGGCGATCAGGGTATCGAGCGCATCCCTGACTGGTTGCCGCCTCGCTGTCGCGCCGGGCGTCGACGTTGTGAAGCGGTCATCCACCGGCCCACGATAGACGATCGACCAGATGCGCGGATCAATGACGTAGGCTTCGCCCGTACGGGATACTCCAAGCGTTTCGCTGGCTAGCTGGGTTTCGTCCAGCAGGACGCGGACGTTGCTGAATCCGCCGGCCTTGGCTTCCTTGGCGACGCTCTCATAGGTGGCGCCAGGCGTCGCGTCGATCAACGCAAACACGACGCCCTTTGCGCCGTACTCGGCTTGCAGAGCTGCTACGGCCTTGGCCGAACCTTCGCTCACCTTTTCGCCGGCGGCATAGGAGACCAGAAGGATCGCCGGCGCGTCTTCGAAATAACGCAGCTGAAAAGCGGCGCGGTTCTGATCGATGAGCTGGAAGTCTTCGGCAATCTTCGGCGCTGCCGATGGCGATGCCTTCAGTTCACCGCCTTGAGAGCACGCCGTCATCAGCAACAGGGCGACGCAGGCGATCAAGCGCTTCATCAGTGGTTTTCCAACGAGTTGCGCCCCAAGACTTTGGGTTTTCGGCCCCGTCCACCCGTCCGTCAATTCCGCCAAAATGTCGCCCCGCCCGTCTTGTGCGACGCAATATGATGCCTATCATATTATTAGGCCAACTCAGGGAGTCTCCCATGACCCGGGCTGTCATTGCTGGTTTTGCGCGCACGGCATTCCACTTCGCCAACAAGGGCAAGCTAGCTGGGATGAGGCCTGATGACTTGGCCGCGATCGCTATAAAGGGGCTGGTTGGGAAAACCGGTGTTGACCCCAAGACCATCGAGGATGTGGTGTTGGGCTGCGCCTATCCAGAGGCGGAGCAGGGCTCCAACATTGCGAGGTTAGCGGCATTGCTCGCCGGACTGCCGATCGAGCTCGGCGGCATCACGATGAACCGGTTCTGCGGATCATCTATGTCGGCCATCCATTATGCGGCCGGCCAGATTGCCATCGGCGCGGGTGAGGCGTTCATCGCCGGCGGTGTCGAAAGCATGACGCGCGTGCCGCAAGGCGGCTTCAATCATCGCCCCAATCCACGCTTCAAGGGCAAGGCGCAGCATGATCCGGACGTGATGCTCGACGCCTACATCTCGATGGGCGAGACAGCGGAGAATGTGGCGAAGCAATACAATATTTCCCGTGCAGACCAGGAAAAGCTAGCCTGGGCGTCGCAGATGAAAGCAGCAGAAGCGCAACGCGAAGGCCGCTTAAAAGACGAGATCGTGTCCGTGACGACGCCGGACGGCATCGTCGACCAGGATGGTGCGCTGCGCCCGACGACGACGCTCGAAGGCCTCGCCGGCCTCAAGCCCGCCTTCCGGCCTGATGGCGTCGTAACCGCCGGAACGTCATCGCCGCTCACCGACGGGGCCGCCATGACGCTGATAACATCCGAAGATTATGCCAGGCGTAACGGCTTGGATGTCCTTGGTCGTATCCGCTCGGTTGCCATAGCGGGCGTTCCGCCGGAAATCATGGGCATGGGCCCCGTGCCGGCCTCGCAGAAGGCCCTTGTACGCGCCGGGTTGACGATCCGTGACATTGATGTCGTCGAGATCAACGAGGCGTTCGGCAGCCAGGCCGTTGCATCGATACGGGAGCTCGATATTCCGATGGAGCGGGTCAACATCGACGGTGGAGGCATCTCAATCGGCCATCCACTCGGCGCAACGGGCGCTCGCATCACCGGCAAAGCCGCGCAGATCATGAAGCGGCAGGGCAAGCGTTTCGCCCTTGCCACCCAGTGCATCGGCGGCGGACAGGGTATCGCCACGGTCATCGAGGCAGTCTGACGCCTATTTGAGCACGAGGACTGCAACCCGAGCGCGATTCGGGCGTAAGGTCGTGACGGCGGGGAGCATCAGCGCCTGGGAGTAACGCCTTGACCGCAGTCATAATGGGTCTGTCATCGCTGTTCGAACACGCGGCCTCGCTCTCGCCCGAGGGGCGCAACGCGCTGTTGGGCCTCGCCATACTAGTGGGTTTCCTGACGATGGTGGCGCTGTTGCCTGATTTCGACGGAACAGACGACAGCGATTGGGATGTCCACGGCGGGGATGATCTCTGGAAGCACTAGCTTCCAGCCAGGAACCTCAACAGCGTCCGCGACGGATTTTCGCCCACGCCGCTTTGCGATTCATAGTTGCGGATGCTGGCGCGCTGCACAGCACGGGGCCAGAAGCGCAGGGCGGGCGTGTTGCGCTCCATGATGGCAACTTCCCACCGGCCGGGATGGCGATGCAGGATGTCTATCACGGCGCGCTCGGCTACGTCCTTGCCCCGGAAGGGGCGCAGCACGAAGAACTCGGCCATGTTGAAGTCCGCCGGCTCGCCGGAATGCGTGACCTTGTTGAGCAGGGCAAAGCCAGCCATATGCCCGTCCGCCCGGATGAACCACACCGACCGATCAGGCTCTGTCCAGTAGCGCTTCAGCACCATGGCGTCGGGATAAAGTCCGTCCTCGTTTACGTGTATCGGCCGCTCCGGTCCGAGAAAATCCGTGAAGTCGTGGATGTAGAACTGCGCCAGGTTCTCCAGCGTCGCGCGTTGCTTCTTGTGCCCGCGTTCCAGGGTGACGGTTTCGATCATGCGGTAGCTTAGCGTGAATTAGGCAACGGCGCCTACGCGCATAGATCGGCTGATCCGCCAGCGTGACCTGCGCGGGCTTCCCGGTATAGCCTCACACCAATAAGCGGGGAGGCGAATCGAAAATGTTCGGGACACTTTCAATCCGTTTGGGCGCCGTTGCGCTCGCTGCGGCGCTGTTGCTTGGCGCGCCAATTGCTGCCGCCCAGACGCCGCCGGCGCCCAAGCAAGCGGCTTACACTTACAGCGACCAGCTTCCAGCGGAGATCCCCGGCGTCGGCTTCGAGATGCCGAAACAGGCTTTCATGGATGCCCTGGCAGCAAAGAAGCTGACACCGACGACGAACGAAGCGAAGACCATGTTCCTGGTCCAGCCTGCAGGCGCGCCCTACAACAACGTGGTCTACTTTTTCAACAGCCCTGCGGGCGAGATCCTGACCGAGATCGAGATCCGGTTTGCCTCGGAAGCGCAGGCCAAGGCCTACTTCGATGCGAAGTATCGCAAGGACTACGGCTACGCCGACTACATCAAGAGCGACGGCATTTCGGCCTACAAGGTGAAAGCGTGGAGCTTTCAGAACAAGGTCTTCGTCGTCGCGATGATGGCGAACACGCGTTGGGAGGGGAAGGACCACCCCTGACGTCGGCATGAAGAAGCGGGCGGCCCTTGCGAGTCGCCCGTTTCCCTATCGTCACGCTAGTATTGCCGGTCGCGTCGGTTTTGAGAGACGATATGCGTATGGGCCTAGCCTTAGGCTCCCACTCCGTTCGCTTTCAGAAAAACGCCAAACTCCTGAATTGCAGATTTGATGAGCACCATGCTGAAGTAGCTA
>DASZSI010000297.1:0-14786 GCA_035548775.1 Hyphomonadaceae bacterium | reverse complement strand
GGCGTGTCCTTCGGCATTCCCGCCCCGGGCTCCAACATGGGTGTGGGTGATAGTGTCGAGATCGCGCTCGAGACGGAGATGACCGGCCCCGAAATGAAGGATGCGAGCGCGGCCACGCCGCCGCCCGTACCTACAAAGGCTAAATAGGGGACTGACTTAGTCCTTCGCGCGTTCGACGTAGGAGCCGTCTTCCGTCGAGATCACCACGCGGGTGCCGCTGCCGATGTGCGGCGGGACCATGATGCGCGCGCCGTTGGACAGCTTGGCCGGCTTGTACGAGCCGGAGGCCGTCTGGCCTTTCACGACCGGTTCGGTCTCGACGATTTCGAGCGTCACGCGCTGCGGCAGTTCGATCGACACCGGCTTGCCGTCGAACATGAGCAGGTTGCATTCCATGTTCTCGCCCAGCCACTGGACGCTGTCGCCCAGCATGCCGCCCGGCACGAGAATCTGCTCGTAATTGTCCGGGTTCATGAACACGTAGTTGTCGCCGTCCTGGTAGAGGTAGGTGTGCTTCATCTCCTCCACGAAGGCGCGCTCGACCTGGTCGGTGGTCTTGTAGGTCTCGACCGTCTTCACGCCGTCCGAAATGCGGCGCATGTCCACCGTGGTCGTCGGAGTGCCTTTGCCCGGGCGATAGGTCTCGGATTTCAGGACGGTGTAGAGCTTGCCATCCTCGAGTTCGAGGACGTTGCCCTTGCGCACGTCGCTGGCGATGATTTTGACCACGGGGATGCCGCCTTTGTCTTTGGGTGGCGGCGGAGTATGGCTCGGCCGCTTGGAACCTATTGAAGCGGCGCGGTGATACAATGCCCCGCCTTGGCGGCCAAGCCCGGTTTACTGCGGCTTTTGGAGCAATAAGTGCCCAATTCCGGCCCCTGGTGGGCGCCCGAGACCCATGCCGACCGCCGGCCCTTCCTGGCCGCCCGCGGCCGGATTCGCGACGCCGCGCGGGACTGGTTCCGGACCGAAGGCTTCACCGAAGTCGAGTGCGGGACGTTGCAGATCTCGCCTGGAAATGAAGCCCACCTGCATGGCTTTCGCACGGACTGGGTCAGCGAAAACGGCGAGCGGCGGCCGCTCTATCTCCACACATCGCCCGAGTTCGCCTGCAAGAAGTTATTGGCGGCAGGCGAGCGGAAGATCTTCGACTACGCCCGCGTTTACCGGAACGGCGAGGCGGGCCCGCTGCATTCGTCCGAATTTACCATGCTCGAGTGGTATCGCGCGGACGAGCCTTATGAAGCGGTGATGGCTGACTGCGTAGTGCTGTGCCGGCTGGCGCTGAAAGAGACGGGGCGCCCGGCTCTGGAACGGCGCGAACAGGCGTGCAATCCACATGCGGAACCCGAACGGTTGACGCTGACCGATGCCTTTGCACGTCACGCGCAGATCGACCTTGAGGCCACACTCGGCAAGCGTGAGGCCCTGGCTCAAGCCGCGCGCCAGATCGGTATTCGTGTTGCCGAAGATGACAGTTGGTCCGACCTGTTCAGCCGCGTCCTGGTCGAGCGCATCGAACCGAAGCTGGGGCAGGGACGCTTGACGTTGCTGTGCGAGTATCCGGCGGAAGAAGCAGCGCTTGCCCGGCCGCTCAAGCGCGATCCGCGTTATGCAGAGCGGTTCGAACTTTATGCCTGTGGCGTCGAACTCGCCAACGGCTTCGGCGAACTCTCCGATCCGGTTGAACAGCGCCGCCGCTTCGAGGCTGAGATGGACATAAAACAACAGCGTTACGGCGAACGCTATCCCCTGGACGAGGACTTCCTGGCGGCGCTGCCCCAAATGCCTGAAGCTTGCGGCGTCGCCATGGGCTTCGACCGGCTTGTCATGCTGGCCAGCGGCGCGCGGCGCATAGCTGATGTGTTATGGACACCACCGGTTTGACCGTTGCGCCCGGCTCGCCATAGCCTTGCCCGACAGTCATGGGAGCCGATCATGCAGACAGTCATCCGCGCCGGTCTCGCATTGCTCGCCGCTGCGAGCCTCGCCAGCTGCGCCACAGGTCCGAAACCTTGCACCGCTGAATGGGTCGACTGGAAAACCGACCGCATCATCGATGACTTCGCGCGCAGTCACCAGAAGCAGATTGCCTCCATCCGCGACCTCGGCGCCCAGCTCGCCAGCGGCGGCAAGGCGGACCTCTCCAACAGCAACAAGGCGCAGCTCGCCCTGGCCGCGATCGGCGGCCTCACCCTGATCGGCGATTTCGCGCACGACGTGGCGCCGAAGGCTGCCGAGGCGATGTCCGAATGCTCGACTGCGCCAAAGGCCACACAACTCCTCGCCAGCATGCTGCGGAAGAACGGCGTTGATGAGAAAACCGCGCAGGCGGTGGAGCAGGTGGGGCAATTGCTGGACATCGACAAATCCGGACGCTAGAGCGCGCCAAAGGCGCTCCCCGACCCATCTTCAATGACCACGCTTCTTGAAACCAACCGCACCTTGCGCACCGCTCGTGAAATTGCGGGTGCGGGCCTCTCGCGTCACTCGATCGAGGAGCTAGAGCAGGTCGCAATCCGTTATGCCGCCGCTATCACGCCGCATCTTGCGGCGCTGATTGACCGAGCGGTTCCAGCCGATCCTATCGCGCGCCAGTTCGTGCCATCGCCGAAGGAACTCGACATACGACCGGAAGAGCTGCCCGATCCGATCGGGGACAAGACGCACGAACCGATCGAAGGCATCGTCCACCGCTATCCCGATCGCGTGTTGCTGAAGGCCGTGTCAGTGTGCCCCGTCTACTGCCGCTTCTGCTTCCGCCGCGAGATGGTGGGGCCGGATAAGGACGGAAACCTCTCGCCCGCCGAACTGGAGGGCGCGCTGGCCTACATCCGCGCTCACCCGGAAATCTGGGAGGTGATCGTGACAGGCGGCGATCCCTTCATGCTCTCTGCGCGCCGCGCCTCGGCCCTGACGCGCGAGCTGGAAGCCATCCCGCATGTAAAGGTGATCCGCTGGCACACCCGCATGCCGGTTGCCGATCCTGCCCGCATCACCGATGACCTCATTGAGGCAATCCGCTCGTCCTCCCGCGCGGTGTACGTCGCGATCCATTGCAATCACCCTCGCGAATTGACGCCGGAGGTGCGCGCCGCATGTACCCGCATGAGCGAAGCGGGCATCGTGCTGCTCAGCCAATCCGTATTGCTTTCGGGCGTCAACGACGACATCGACACACTTGCCGCCCTGATGCGCAGCCTGGTCGAGGCGCGGATCAAGCCTTACTACCTGCATCACCCGGATTTAGCGCCTGGCACGTCTCATTTCCGTTTGAGCGTGGAGCAGGGGCGGGAGCTGATGCGCCAGTTGCGTGATCGCGTCTCAGGGCTGGCCGTGCCCCATTATGTGATCGACATCCCCGGCGGCGTCTCCAAGGCAATTGCCTCACCAAGCGATGTCGAGACCGAGGATGGCCGCATCCGCCTGCGCGGGCGCGACGGCGCCTGGCGGGATTATGAAGGCGGCTGACTCATTTTAAGACCGAGGTATTGAAATGAGACAGTAGTCTCATTAGCTCGTTCTCTGTCGCAACACAGGGGACATGACATGGCGCTTACCGCCCGACAGATGGACCAAAAGCTCGACGAGCATTTCCACTTCGAAGCCTCCGACAATGTCGAGGGCGTGCTCGCCACCCTGACGCCGGATGTGGAGCACGACATCGTCGGCAGTCCAACAGGACCGACGCACGGCCGCGAGAATGCGCGGGGCTTCTACGAAAACCTCTTTGCCGATCTGTCGGACGGCAAGGTGAAATCCCTGAAACGCCTCTATGGCGACGGATTCATGGTCGACGAGTCGATGTGGACAGGCCGCGCCGTGGGCCGCCCCTTCGGGCTCGATGGACGGGGCCGTCCACTGTCCTTCCGCTTGTTGCATGTGATCGAGTTCACCGACAAAGGCGACATCCGGCGAGAGAATGTCTGGCTCGATCTCGCCGCCATCATGCAGCAGCTGCCGCAATAATGCCCGACACCGCCGAACGCCCAAACCAGCGCCGCCGCACGCGAAAAGCCCTGCTCGATGCAGCGGCGCAGCTGATGCGCGAGAACCGCAAGCTCACCCTGGAAGAGGTGGCGGAGGCGGCGCTGGTCTCGCGGGCGACAGCCTATCGCTACTTCCCCTCGATCGAAACCTTGATGACAGAGGCGACGCTCGATCTCGCCATCCCTGGTCCCGACGAGGTGCTAAAGAATGCTCCCGGTGATGCGACGGGGCGGATGGAAAAGGTCGACGCGGCTTTTGAAACCATGATGGCAGCCAACGAGACCGGCCTGCGCATGATGCTGTCCCAGTCGCTTCAGCGCGACCTGTCTCCGGAAGGCGGGGACAAGATTCCGAAACGCCAGAACCGGCGTTCGCCGATGATCGAGGCCGCGCTTGCGCCGGTGCGCAAGGACTTCCGCCCCGCCGACCTCAAGCTGCTCGAACAGGCGCTGGCCCTGGTGATCGGCACCGAGGCCATGATCGTGTTCAAGGACGTGCTGCAGGTTTCCGACGCGGAGGCGCGCAAGGTGCGCCGCTGGGCCATCCGGGCATTGATAGAAGCTGCGCGGAAATAGCGCCTAGGCGGGCCTGCGCCATTCCGGGCGCAGGACGGACATCATGATCCGGTCGACGCGCTTGCCATCGGGCAAGATGTAACCCTGGCGAATGACGCCTTCTTCGGTGAACCCCAGCTTCGTGTAGGCGCGTCTCGCACGCGCATTGTGCTCGAACACGTCAAGCCAGAAGCGATAGGCGGTCGGGATATCGATGAAGGTGCGGTCGATCACTTCGGCCAACAGCTTGGTGCCGGTTCCGTTGCCGGGCGCGCCCACCGCGATCCGTCGCAGCAGGATGTTTCCCCACTTGTCGTTGAGCCCAGCCAGCACCGCAAAGCCTAGCGCCTTGCCCGTCTCATCTCGCGCGATCCAGTAGCGCACGCTTTCATCAGCCATGGACGCGGCGTGGCTCGCAGCTTCGGCCCGCCCGACCAGTTGATCGAAGCCTTCCGTGCGTTCGATCGCCATGATGTCGGGAATGTCGGCTGGCGTTGCGATGGCCAGATGCATGGCGCGTCCAGGGTCTCTGCTCAGGGCTGGCCCGCTGCGTGCTGTTTTCCAAGCACATCGTCAACCTTGACGAAGCTGTAGCCCTTTTCCTTCAGCTTCGCGATGATGCCGGGGAGGGCCGTGGCGGTTTCCACGCCGCGTCCGTTGATGTGGAACACCAGGATCGCGCCGGGATGCGCCATGCTCAGCATATAGCTGGACAACTTCTCGACCGAGATCTTGGGGTCGGGATCGGCCGACGGTTTGTCCCAGTGCACAACCCTGTAGCCCAGCCCCTCGACCAGCGAGATCGTCCGATCATCGTCGTTGCCGCCTGGAAAGCGGAAGTATTTGGGCTTGCGACCGGTGACCTTTTCGATCTCCTGCGCCGCCCGCGTCACCTGGTACTGGACATCGGCATCGTCCAGCTCGCGCATGTCCTTGGGATGACTCCAAGAATGGTTTTCGAACTCGACATTCGCGGTCTTCGCAAGTTCCTCGACCGCCGCGGCGTTGTCGCGCACAAAGCGCCCGCCCAGGAACACCGTGAACGGAATGCCTTCCTGTTTCAGCACGCCGACGATCTTCTCGTCGAGCACGGCTGGCTTGCCCGCTTCGCAGGCGTCGAAGGTGATCGCGATCACTTTCTCGCTGGTCGGAAGATGGTTGACGACCGCCGCATTGGCCTGCGCCGCAATCCCCGCGCCGAGGATGGCCACACACATGCTTGCGGATGCGATGAGTCTTTTCATGTCCAGCCCCGACGGGGTCACTTTAGGATAGGCGCCTACAATGGTCGAGCCGGACACTCTGACGCCTAGATGAAGCCTTTATTTCAAGTTTGACATTATCTGCGCTTCGATGAGTCAAAGGGCGCGGGGCTGTAAGCTTAACAGGACGGACGGAGCCAGGCGTGACGGCGCTGCTGGAAGCCGAAAATATCAGTAAAAGCTTCCGCACCGCGTCGGGTCCGGTCGATGCATTGCGTGATTTCAGCCTCAATGTCCCCAAAGGCATTGTCTACGGACTGCTCGGGCCGAATGGCGCGGGCAAGAGCACGTTTCTTCGCATCGTACTCGGCCTGATCCACGCCGACCGCGGCCAGTGCCGTCTGTTCGGCGAGAGCGGGCAGGCTGCGCTGCGCCGCGTCGGCGCGCTGATCGAGTCGCCCTCGCTCTATCCCTTCCTGACTGCCCGCCAGACGCTGCTGATGCTCGGACGCACATCGGGCATTGATGCGGGTCCGGATATTGGCGGCTTGCTCGATCGCGTCGGGCTTACGGCGGCCGCCGACAGGCCGGTCCGCGGCTTTTCTCTCGGCATGAAGCAACGTCTCGGCATTGCGTCGGCGCTTCTCACCCGTCCCGAACTGGTCATCCTTGACGAGCCGACCAACGGCATGGATCCGGCCGGCATTCAGGAAATCCGCGTCCTGCTTCGCGACCTGGTTGATCGCGACGGGGCGACTGTCCTCCTGTCGAGCCACCTTCTGTCGGAAGTCGAGCGTGTCTGCGACCGGGTGGCCATCCTCAATCACGGTGCGCTGATCGTGGAAGGCGTAGTCAGCGACCTGGTTGGACGCGAAAGTCGCCTTCGCATTGAAGTTGCCCCCATTCAGAAAGCGTCCGAGATACTCGGCGCCAGGGCCATTCGTGACGGCGAACATGCGCTTCTGGTCTCGGCCACGCGCGCCGAAGCTCCTGGGCTGATCAAGACTCTCGTCGACGGCGGCATCGACGTTTTCGAGTCACGATGGACCCTACCGACGCTGGAAAGCATCTTCCTCGATCGTACGGGCGGCGCCGGATGATCATCGACACCATCCGCGCTGAAATTTTCAAGCTGATGCACAATCGCTGGACGCTATTTTGGGCGTTCATGGCCGCCCCGGCCGCGACGCTGGTTTTCGGTATTGTGCTTGAGGTCCTGTTCGTCAGCCCCGGCTCCGCGCTGAGTTCGGTGCGGGGAACGGCGTTAGTTCAGTATCTGCTCGACGGCTGTGCGATCGGCAGCAACCTTCTCGCCCAGCTCCTCCTTATCATGGGTGCGGCGACCATCTTTGCTGGCGAGTATCAGTGGCAGACCTGGCGCGCGATCGTGCCGCGTTCCTCTCGCGGCGCGCTAATGGTCGCCAAGTTTGTCGCCTTCGGCGTCTTCGCTGTTGGAACCATCCTCGGCTGCACGCTTGCCGAGTTGATCATCTCGATCCTCAGCAGCCTGGTCACGCGAACCCCTATCAACTGGCCCCAGATTGCTCGGGCGGAAGCTCTCACGGCGATGGGCGTGGTTGGGCTTGCCAGCCTCATCGAAGCCCTCCTGATCGCGGCGATGGTTGCGGTCGGTGCTGTGCTCATGCGCTCGGTGCTCGCTTCCGCCCTGACGGCTTTCTTCGCGCTTGTGGGCCTGGAGCTTATCGCGTCGCGGATCCCGCCGAACGAGCAACTGCCGATCGACGTCGTCCTGCCGGGTTTCGCTGCTTCTTCCGTCAGCGCCTGGGCCGACGCCATGCTGGGGAATTCAGGATCCCCCAAGGCCGAATGGGGTGCGCTCGGCCTGCCGGCGCTCGGCGTGGAGTTCCTGTTGTTCGCGCTCGTCAGCCTCGCCCTGTTCCTCCGCCAGGACCTGTCGCGCGAATGATCAGTCGCGATTGCGGGGGCTCTTGCCCGTCCATCGCTTGAAGGCTCGCGAGAAGGCGCTCGGCTCGGAAAAGCCCACCAGATACCCCGCCTCGTTTACGGACACCTTCTTGCCGTCGAGATAGTGCAGGGCGAGCCGGTGACGCAGTTCGTCGAGCACCTGTTCATACGTCACGCCTTCTTCCTTCAACCGCCGGAACAGCGTCTGGCGACTAATGCCCATCTTGCCGGCGATGGTGTCCATACTGATCTCGCCCGTGTGCAGGATAGGCAATAGCAGCGCTTCCACACGCCCTCGATCCGTCTTGGATTGTTCGAGATCCTTGAGCAGCTGTTCAGCCCGCTCACTCAGCACGCCGAACACGTATTGCGGCTGCAACCGCACGCGATGCGTCGCCAGTTCCGGATCGACGCGAACGGCATTCCATTCGGTGCTGAACTTCACCGGGCACTGGAAGATGCGATCATATTCCGCGCGATAGCCCGGGTCGGAATGGGTCACATGCACTTCGAGGATGTGGGGTCGGGGCAGGAAGCGGCGCGGATGCGTCAACCGGGCAAACGTCACTTCGGTTAGCTCTGGAAACACGTTGGGATTGGTGCGCCTGTCCATCACCCACACGCCGCCATCCTTGAATACCGACTCGAAGCGAGGTTCGCCCGGCCCAACACCTTCTACCTCGATCGCGAGACGGCCGAAGCGGTTCAGCTGCACCATTGCCTCGCCCATGGTTTCCGACGCGTTGGCGAGTAGTCCGGTGATCGATACCTCCGACAGGTCGACACTTTCACCATAGTGAAGCGCGATCGCCTGATCGTTCGCGAGCTCTTTCGCTGCCCGCATCAGCGCGATGTAGTCCGGCATCGCGATGCGATTGTCCTGGTCCTCGAAGTCGGCCGGCGTGAGTCCCGCGCGCCGGAACAGTTCGTCGCGATCCGCGCCCTTCGACACAGCTAGGTCCATCAAGCCCTTGGGAATTCCCGCGCCGACGGTCGGGCCGCCGGACCTCCCAGCCTCGCTGAGACCTGAAGTCATGTTTTTGGCCCCGCCGATCATGGGCGCAGAACGTGATTTGTGCTCTTATCGTTTTTCGATAAGAAAGGCTAGGGTCAGGATAGCCTGAAATGAACGATTTCCGAGACTTCGGAACGCTGCCGCTCCGCATCACCAGCGGAATGCGGGCGATCTCGCACCCGCGCCTCCTCCCAAGCCAAAGCAACAGAAGGATTGATCCCATGCTGTGCTATCATCGGGCCTTGCGTCTTGCCGCCGCCTGTTCCGTGCTTGCCTTCGCTCCGATGGCCAATGCGCAAACGGTCGAGCAGGTCGCCGCGCAGACTCTCAAGCCGCCTGCTGCAGACGCAGCCGCCTCCCAGCCCGTCTATGTTCCCACTTCGCTGGCGCTGGAAGCGGGGGTGCCGCGTACGCCCGATGGCCATCCCGACTTCCAGGGCGCCGTGTGGGCGGCAAACTATTTCCCGGTCTTCGAAGCGACGCCGATGAGCACCAAGCTCGTGGTGTCCGAGGCTGAAGGCAAGAATATGATCGACATGATGGTGAAGGGTTTTCTTTCCAACCCCGACCCCAACCTCAAGATCGATCCCGAGGTCGATGGTCTCCTCGGTGGATCCGATGGATTGCCGCTAGTGCGCGGCGAGCGCCGCACGCGCATGGTGGTCCTGCCGGCCACCGGCAAGCTGCCCCTGACACCGGAAGCGCGAAAGGAAGTTTCAGCCGCCAGCCCCTTCGGCAATGGCAAGGTCAACGCCGACAATCCCGAACAAAGACCGCTGGGCGAGCGCTGCATCGTCCTCAATGGCCAGCCGCCATTCGCGACGCCCATCGGCTATTCGCGCTTCGAGATCATTCAGACTCCAACCCAGGTGGTGATCCACAGCGAGCAGGGCGATGAGCTGCGGATCGTGTCGTTCGCCGACACGCACAAGCCGCAAGTCCAACCGTCCTACTTCGGCAACAGCATCGCTCGCTGGGATGGGGACACGCTGGTTGTCGAAACCAAGGACCAGCCCGCCCGCACGCGTCTGCGCACCCTGCCATCCTTCATCGTCAATGCGGATTCGACCGTAATCGAGCGCTTCACTCGCGTGTCGAATGACGAACTGCTGTATCAGTTCTCCGTAGTCGACCCCGCCGTTTACACCGCGCCCTGGCTAGCGGAGTACTCGTTCCACAAGGCCAGCAACCGGATGTTCGAGTCCTCTTGCCACGAGGCTAATTACTCCCTGCCCAACATCCTCAGCGGCGCCCGCGTGGCCGATACCCGAGGCGCGGCGGCGAAGAATTAGTGTACCAATTGCACATGAGCGGGGAGCAGCTGTAGCCTTGGCCAATGCGCCGCTCCCTCATTGGCATCGCCTTTCTATTCGCCGCCGCGTGCGGTGCGGATGACTCTCCGCCTGCGAGCGCCAGCGTCTTGCTGTTTGCCGGCGTGGGCGCATCTCCCGGCGACGTGGCGGCGATCAAAAAGTTGCTTGGAGCCAGCAAGATCGACTTTGCAACGGCCAGTTCCGGGCAGATGAACCGCATGAGCCCGGACCAGCTTGCCGCCTACAGGCTCATCATCATGCCGGGCGGCAATTTCGAGGACATGGGCAATGGGCTCTCGAAGGAGGTCTCGGCGAAAATCCGGTCGGCCGTGCGGGGTGGCGTCAACTACCTAGGTATCTGCGCAGGCGCCTTCATCGCGGGTGACTCGCCGTACAACGGCATCAATCTCACCGAGGGAAAGCGCTTCGGTTTTTATTCGATCGAGAACCTGGGAATACGCAAGGCTGCGGTCAGGATCTCCATCGTCGGCGCGTCGCCGGCCGATCACTACTGGGAGGATGGTCCGCAGTTGTCGGGATGGGGCGACGTCGTCGCTCGCTATCCTGACGACACGCCGGCGGTGGCCGAAGCTGCGGCCGGGAAGGGGTTCGTGATCCTCACGGGCATTCATCCAGAGGCGCCCGAAAGCTGGCGGCGCGGCCTGTCCTTCTCGACGCCGGTTTCCGAGACCAGCGCCTACGCCGTCACGCTCATCAGGGCGGCGTTGGCCGGCGAACCTCTCCCGCACGGGTGAAATCGGACTCAACCGCTCGGCCAAGGCGCCCGACCAGTTTTGCCCTTACGCAGGCGGAAACATCCCGCGTTTCTGGGAAAATTTATCGCTAAACAGGGCAAAAGGCTCAAATTTATCGCGCTGGAAGCCTGTCATCTAATTGATGAATTCAAAGGTTCGCCCATACTGGCTGGAGGCAGATTCCAGATGCTGGCCGGGAAACCGGGTTGAGGGAGAGCTGAGATGCGGAAAAGTCTTATGTCGGCGGCTGCGGCCGTCGTGGTGCTTGGCTTGGCTGGCATCAGCTCTGTCGCGGCCCTGACCGTCGATGGCCCGACGCCGGAGCGAGCGGCCAATTTCCAACTCACCGACACGACGCGCCTGGCGCACGATCTCTACTATTACAAATACGCCCCGGCGATCGTGCTTATGTCGCAAACCGACGGATCGAAGTTCTCGCGCGACAGCGCGGCTGAACTCGCCAGGCTGCAGGACGCCTACAAGGCCAAGGGCGTCGTCTTCTTCATGATCAACTCGAACACGTCGGACACGCGCGAGGCCGCAGCCGCCGAAGCCGCCAAGAACAAGTTCCAGGTTCCAGTTCTCATGGACGAGCTTCAGTTCGTCGGCGAGCAGCTGAACGTCAAGCGCGACGGTGAGGTTTTCGTTCTCAATCCGAAGGATGGCTTCAGGATTGCCTACCACGGCCCGCTCGACGATCGCTTCGCCGGAGCGGCGTACAACACCAAGTCAAAGGCCAAGGACGCCTACGCCGCGAAGGCAATCGATGCGGTCCTTTCAGGCAATCCCGTCGCCAAGGCTCGCGTGGATGCGCCCGCCGGTAAGCTGATCGCGTTCCCCGAACGCGGGCGTGCTGCTGACCACGCGAACATCTCCTACGCGAAGACTATCGCGCCCTTGTTGCAGGCCAAGTGCGTCACTTGCCACCAGAAGGGCGGCATCGGCCCATTTGCGATGAACAGCTACGAGGTCGTAAAGGGCTTTGCGCCGACGATCCGTGAATCCATCACCACGCGGCGCATGCCGCCCTGGTTCGCGGATCCGCACATCGGCAAGTTCACCAACGACACCAGCCTTTCACCCGACCAGGCGAAGACGCTGATCCACTGGATCGAAGCTGGCGCGCCGCGCGGAGAGGGCGAAGACATCCTCAAGACGCAGGCTGGCGAAGCGCCGGATTGGCCAACTGCGCTCGGCAAGCCCGATATCGTCGTCCAGCTGCCGTCCTTCAGCGTGCCGGCCAGCGGCGTCGTCGAATACCAGACGATGGAAGTGAACAACCCCTTCAAGGGCGACACGTGGCTGCGTGCGGTGGCGTTCAAGCCCGGCGCGCGCCAGGTGCTGCACCATATCACGTCCGGCTACTCGCCTGAGCGCGGCGCCCCGCCGGCCAAACTTCCCGGCAGCTCGGTCGGCTCCTACGTGCCCGGCGCAGGCATCCAGGTCTATAATGACGGGACGGGCGCGCCCGTGCCGTCAGGCGGCAAGCTGCGCTACTCGATGCACTACACCACCAACGGCAAGGCGGCGACCGACCATACCGAGATCGGCTATTACCTCTTGAAGACCGCGCCGGAGATCATCCGCCGCGCCGCCGTCATCTCCGACGCCGGTCTGCGGATTCCAGCCGGCGAACAGCGCCACACGGAAATCTCGTATCTCGAATTCCCGGCCGATGCGGTGCTCTACAGCATCCATCCGCACGCCCACTATCGGGGCGCTCATGTCGAGCTGAAGGAAAAGACCCCGGACGGCAAGGAAACCATGTTGCTGTCCCTGCCGCGCTATGACTTCAACTGGCAGTATGACTACGATCTCGCCCAACCGCTCACCGTCAAGGCAGGCACGAAGCTGATCGTCACCTGGGTCTACGACAACTCCGAGCACAACCCGAGCAACCCTGATCCCAAGAAGAACGTCACCTGGGGCGAACAGTCCTGGGAAGAGATGATGTACTTCCGCATCAACTATCGCTGGGCCGATGAAACCAGCACCAACATCCGCAACGACCTGCAGACCAAGCTGAACGACACCCGCACCTTCGGTTCGCTGGACGACAATGCGGACGGCAAGATCGAGAAGGCCGAACTTGTCGGAACCTATGCCGCGATGAAGGAACATTTCGACCAGTACGACACCAACCATGATGGCGTACTCGATCGGAAAGAGTTCGGCGTCCGGCCGGTCAGCCGCCAGGTCCAGGCCGACGTCGACGCTGCGATGTAACCGGGCTCGATTCCAATGCTAGAAATGGGCGGAGCTCTTGCGAGCTTCGCCCATTTGCTTTTGGCGGCTCACTTGAAGCCAAAGGCCGGCGGGAAGGCGAGCACCACAATCGCCGCCCAACCCGCGAAGACGAGCAGATAGCCGGTTTGCCAGCGCTCGATATCCGCAAACGAGCCGCGCTTGCGCAGGAATTGGACATACAACACCGCTGACCAGGCGAGGTTGACCAGCAGGATCAGGTTTTCCCCCAGCGCCGCCACGCGGTTCGGCGTGAAGCCCATCTCATTGATCCGCGCCGCGATTGCTCCCAGCGCCACCGCATCCGCGGCCAGCGCGCTCAGGATCAAGACAACCTGCAGCGCATCGTAGGCGCCTGCCGGGACCGTCGGGTCGCGTGCGGAAATGGAATAAAGCACCAGCCCCAACACCAGCACCAGCAGCACGTCGAAGGCGATCAGCAGGTTGCGGTCGATGTCGATGCCGCGCCCGGTAAACACCAGCGTCCCGAGGAACACGATCAGGGCGATCGTGAACAGTGGAGTGAACAGCCGCGCCAGCACCGGCGCCATGTTCTCCACCACACTCTGTTTGGCCTCCACTAGCCAGGAGGCGACGATCGCCGCCCCCGCCGCGCCGCACGGCAACAGCCAGTTCTGGAAAAACAGGTCGATGCTGATCCCGGCCGACTGGAAGATCAGCTGCAGGAACATCACCAGCACGCCGCCGCCCAGCGCGATCAGCGTGTAGTAGATGAACAGCTCGCCGGAGAAGCGGATGAAATCCATCCGGCCTTCAACCTGCGCCCAGCGCCCGCCGGCATAGGCGATGCCAACCAGCAGCCACAGCGCGATCGGTAAATGCAGCGCGGTCAGCCCTTCCAGGTCGCCCTTGATTTGGGGGTAGGCGATCGCAACCACGATCGCCACGGCAAACCCCGCCGCCAGCCATGCCAGGATGCGCAGGTTCAGCTGCCGCTTCCACGCGAAATACCCAGCCAGCAGGGGCAGTACGAACAAGCTGAAGTTCCGGAAATAGAACGACACGTTGGTGTGGAAATCGATGCCGAAAACCGCGGGGACCTTGATCAGCAGTGCGGCCAAGGCTGCGACGCCGAACGCGACCAGCGCGTCGGTCCGCGCGCCGCCCTGCAGCTGGTCCGCTGGCGAGATCACCAGCTGCTTCCAGAGCCGGTCCGAATGTTCGCGCGCAAATTCCCGCGAAAGCGCGTCCAGCGCGCCCATGCGCTTCACCGCGACAAGGAAGGCTTCATCGTTCGCAAGCCCGGCGTTGGTCAGCACGCCGATCTGCTCGCGCAGGTGATCCTCCAGCTCGGCGATGTCCACTGATTGGATGGCCTGCCGGTGGCGCAGGAAGCCGCGCCACTGATCGATCTGCTCTTCCAGGGACGCTGCCTGATCGGAGGGCTGCATGGCTTATGCGCTCCGCAATGCGAACGCCGGCGCTGGTTCGAACAGTGCGCCCCAGACACCGCGCAGCGTGGCGTTGACCGCCTGCCACTGCTGACGTTCCTCCTGAAGCTGAGCTGCGCCTTGCGCCGTGATGCGATAGTATTTCCGCTTGCGGCCGGTCTCGGCCGTGCCCCATCGCGCCTTGACGAGTCCCAGCCGCTCCAGCCGGTGCAGGACGGGATAGAGCATCCCATCCGTCCATTCCATCCGTCCGCCGGAAACCTCCAACACGCGCTTGATGATCGCGTAGCCATAGCTGTCGCCGTCGGAAAGGATCGCCAGCACGATCGGCGTGGATGAGGCGGCAATCAGGTCCTTGTTGATGTTCATGGCTTC
>DASZSI010000296.1:0-11669 GCA_035548775.1 Hyphomonadaceae bacterium | reverse complement strand
TGCGGTGTGCGCCTGTCCCGCTCTGATTACCATGACGGAAACGTCCTGCGCGACGTCGACAAAGACATCGTCCCGCATGGCGACCTGGCTCAATGAGATGAGGACGCCCTTGCTGCGGATGAAGGCACGGAGGCGGCCGTAGAAGGGACCCGCAACGAAGCTCGACGGCAGCACGAGCGCGATGAGCCCGCCGGATTTCGCCAGGCGGAAACAGAGCTCCGTAAAGAGGGCGTACTTATTGATGTGCCCGGGCTGGCAGACCTCACGCCACCGCTCGTCGGGCAGGTCGGAAATCGACAGCCGCCCGTAGGGTGGATTCGCGATGACCAAGTCGTACCGGGTGCGCGGCCTCGCCCGCAGGCTATCCTTCACTTGGACGAGTGTGCCTTTGCTGAGCTTCTGACCCAAGCGGTCGCCGACCAGGAGTTCCGACAAATGGGCCAGGGCGGGGTCTATCTCAAATCCCGATAAGCGGTCCAAAGCCGTCTTGGCATCCAAGCCCGCATCGAGCATCACGCCGGCGATCGTCGAGAGGAACGATGCTCCACCCGCCGCAGGATCAATTGCGGTGTGGACCTTTGGGTCGAAGCCCTCGGCCTTGAGCATGTCCATGAGGCCACGCGCGAGATTCGGTGGTGTGAAATAGGCGGCTTGGGCTTTTCGCTCTGCGGGTGGCAGGAGCAGCGTGTAGAGAGTGCCCGTCCAATAGTAGCGTTGATCCGCCGGCAGCGGCGATATGAGCCCCCACAGCGCATCCAAGGCGTTGCCTGGTGGGGCGGAGCCCAAGAGGGATCGGCACAGCGCCAGTATCTCCTTGCGGGCAAGCGACCCTTTGCGCAGCATTCGTGACGCCGCGCGGGCTTCGGCAAGAACAAGGCGAGTGTGGTTCAAAAACGCAATTTTGTTCATCGAGCCCCCCCTCGACGACTTACCTAGAAAGTCTCTAATTACTCCGGTGCAATGGAGATTCTGCAAATTCTCTTCGCTAAAACGCCAGAAAGAGGAGCAATTGGCAACGGCGACGTTCAGGAGGGCACCAGTTTCGCCCAGCGAAAACTCACTCTAGCGTGACTTCTCCAGTGTCTGGTTCTGATGCTGTGGACGGCTCCTCCACCGGCATCGCGATGTGCCACGTTGCGGTGTTCTGAGGTACCGCAGGAAAGGAGCCGCCCATGGAGAACATTAGTGCCATCGGCATCGATATCGCGAAATCGGTGTTCCAGGTCCATGCCATCAGTGAAGCGGGCGAGGTTGTCGTTCGCCGGCAGTGGAAGCGTCGTCAGGTCCTCGGGTTCTTTGCCGCTGAGGCCGTGCCTGATTGGGATGGAAGCTGTGCGACCGCCTATCACTGGGCACGACAGCTGATAGCGAGCATCCCGCACCCAAAAAGTCTTCCGCTCTGGCCGCGATCTCAGTGCCTCGATAGGACTCATGCCCAAGCAGAACTCCACCGGCGGCAAGGACATGTTGGGTAGCATCAGCAAGGGCTGGAAATCGCTATCTACGCCAGTTGCTCGTCGTCGGAGCCCTCGCCGTTATCAGACGCGCCAAGCAGCTCGGCTACACTCGCCACCCATGGCTGCTGAAGTTGATGGAGCGTCGATCGGTGAAGATTGCTGCCGTCGCTCTGGCCAACAAAACGGCCCGCATCGCGTGGGCTATGATGGCTAAGAACGAACCGTACCGAACGCCCCTGCCTGCCTACGACTCTGAACCCGCGGAGCAATCCGCGTAACGATGTTGGAGAGAGCCAAGACCTGTAACGCACCCATGCCAGTCGGCCACGGATCGGGACAACCGACTTGCGCCAGGGCGCCTCGAGCGCGGGCTTTTGACCGGGACCCGATCTGCGGAGAGCATTATGGCCAGCGGCCGTGTCGAGCGCCGCATCTAAAGGCCGGACACATGGCAGCTCCGACCAGCAGTGCGGCAGGTCAATAAAACTCTTGCCAACACGGAGCCGTCCACACATGGCGCAAAGCGGACTTTTAGCCGTTGGTCTTTTTGGCGGCGTAAGCCGCCTGACGGCAGCGCAGGGCTACTGCGAATGAGAGTAATTGGGGAACTTCGAACCCGTCTTCGACATCTGCAAACCAAGTCTCGGAATGGTGCGGCCGCAAATCCACGGAAACGCCTTTCGCCAGGCAGAGACAAAATCAGGGGGCGTGCACAAAAGCCGTCAACTTGAGGCGCGGACACTGACATTCCGTCAACGAGCCTCTCGTAACCGCCGGAAATATCGCGACTTCCGCCAATGACGGAAGAAAGGCCGTTCGACGGGAAAAGACTGGTACACCTACTAAGGCACAAACCGGCCAGCGCCGATGCCGAAGACGCGGGCCGCCTTATCGTGAGCGCGGTGGTCCCGACACCACATGATCAAGCGCCTTTCGGCGGGATGAAACGCATTCACGTCCGGACTGGACTACCGGCCCGACGTGAGCATGGATGTGTCCGCCTCCAGATAAGAGTCCCGAGCCCGGCATTCCGGGCTCGCGATGGTGGAAGCGCCTGAGCGGCGCGGAAGCCATCGGGAGAACATGGATGAGGAAGGTCTCGCGGCCACAGCGTACGCGCGTCTCGGTCAGCATCCCCGAAGGCGCCGCCCCAAACCCTGAACACGCTTCGCGTCTCGATGAGTTGAAAGCGCTCGGAGAGCAGGAGCTGCGCGCCGAGTGGCAACGGCTATATCGGGCGCAACCGCCGCGACTGAGCCGCGACCTGCTGATGCGTGGCGTGGCCTATCGGATTCAGGAACTCGCCAGCGGTGGCTTGAGCAAAGCGGCCCTGCGTCGGTTGGCAGCCTTGGAGAAAGCAATGTCAGAGAAAGGCGATCTTACTTCGGCGTCGTCGCTAGCACCCGCGCGCCCGGGCACACGACTGCTCCGCGAATGGCGCGGAAAGACTCACACGGTCATCGTGGTTGAGGATGGATTCGAATACGCCGGCGCTGTCTATCCGTCCCTGACGAGGATCGCAGAGAAGATCACAGGAGCACACTGGTCGGGCCCGCGGTTCTTTGGCCTCCGAGGGAAGCCGACGTCTTCTGACCGCATTCTCCCGCTGGGGCCGGATAATGCTGGCAGCACGACATCTCCTGAGTCGGTTGTGGATCAGGAGATAGCCAATGGCTAGGAAAACCACGGCGGAAGCTGTCGACGGTCAGCGAACAAGATTTCGCTGTGCGATTTACACGCGCAAGAGCAGTGAAGAAGGCCTGGAGCAGGACTTCAACTCGCTCGACGCCCAGCGCGAAGCCTGCGAGGCCTATATCGTCAGTCAGAAGCATGAAGGATGGATCACGCTTCCGCAGGCGTACGACGATGGCGGCTTTTCGGGCGGCACGATGGAGCGACCGGCTCTGCAGCGCCTGCTCGCGGATGTCGCGGCCGGCAAGGTCGATGTCATCGTTGTCTACAAGGTCGATCGCCTGACCCGTGCCCTCAGCGACTTCTCCAAAATCGTCGATATCCTGGACGGGAAAGGAGCCTCATTCGTCTCGGTGACGCAGCAGTTCAACACAACCACTTCAATGGGCCGCCTGACGCTGAATGTCCTTCTGTCCTTTGCCCAGTTCGAACGCGAGGTCACCAGCGAGCGCATCCGGGACAAGATCGCTGCTTCGAAGAAAAAGGGCATGTGGATGGGAGGCATGGCGCCACTCGGCTACGACGTCCTCGACCACAAGCTGGTGGTCAATCCGGCCGAAGCCGAGACCGTGAGAGCAGTCTTCCGGGCCTATCAGGAACTGAAGTCAGTTAGCCGATTGAAGGAACATCTCGATGCGACCGGCATCGTGAGCAAAACCAGAAAGACAGCGGCCGGCACCCTGACAGGAGGGCGGCCGATCGCTCGTGGCGCCCTTTATCTCATGCTGCAGAACCGCATCTACCGGGGCGAGATCGTCCATAAGGACAAGGCGTACCCCGGAGGGCATGAGGCGATCGTTGACGAGGATCTGTGGAGTGCGGTCCAGACGATCCTTGCCGAGAATCGGGTTGATCGCACCAGCGGAAGGGGCGTGATCGATCCCAGCCTGCTCGCCGGCATGCTGTTCGATGCCCGAAGCGAGCGGATGACGCCATCGCACGCCGTGAAGAAAGGCAAACGATACCGCTACTATGTCTCCTCACACCTGGTAAGCAGCGCATCCGAAGGCCATGGGCAGCGGCTACCGGCGCCCGAGATCGAGCGCATCGTCGTCCGCCGCCTGGGCGACTGGTTTGCCGATGCTCCTGCCGCCACAGATGCGCTGGCTGGCGACGGCCCGGAACTCGGTGCCCCAGCGCAAAGAACGATGGTCGATGCGATTGCTCGTATCGCGAAGCGATGGCCGGAGCTGCCTCGGGATGAGCTCCGGCAGCTGCTACTTACCGTCGATGCTCGCATTCAAGTGCATGTCGATCGCGTCGACATCAGCCTGTCAGCCACCGGCTTGAGGCAGTGGCTGACCGATCCTCATCGGAAAGAGCGGCATGGCGAAATCGGGCGCAGCGATTCTGCTGCGGCAAATCCAGGCGATGAACCCTCGCAGGATCGAAACCGCATCCACCTCCCGGTAGCCGCTCGCCTGCAACGTGCCGGCGTCGAAATGAAGCTGATCGTTAGTGACGGCACCCAGCCGCCGGAAATCGACAGGGGCCTTGTCCGCACGTTGATACGCGCCAATCGCATCCGCCAGCAGCTCGCCCAGGATCCGGGGCTCTCCCTCTCCGATGTCGCCGAGCATGAGGGCATCGTTCCTTCTTACGCCACCCGCATCTATCGCCTGAGCTTCCTTGCGCCCGATATCATCGAAGCGATGCTCGAGGGCCGACAGCCACCTGCCCTAACGCTCCGCAAGCTTCTCGATGACACGCGCCTGCCGCTCGACTGGACGGAGCAGCGCCAGCGGTTGGGCTTCGTCTGAGCAATCGATTCATCGCGCGGTCGAACGGGATTCCGACTTTCTGATCCTGACATTGCAGGGCGCGAGATTAGAGACTGACGCATTCTCGTCCGTCTCGCCGGCCGGCAAGTCATCGGCCACTGTCGAGACGCCCGTACCATCGGAATCCACCAGCAGAGACTTTTGGTGCAGAAGCCAAAGCGTGAGCTGGGAATCGTTTCTCTGAAAAGGTCACTGAATCCAGCGCCGCGGAATGCCGCCGAAAGCCGGATGACTCATAGATCGATACTAAAACACTAATGATATCAAAGACTTGCTGGCGGAGGGAGCGGGATTCGAACCCGCGTTACGGTTGCCCGTAAACACGCTTTCCAAGCGTGCGCCTTCAGCCTCTCGGCCACCCCTCCATCCTCAGGGCGCGGCACTATAGCCCCGCACTCTCCCCAGGCAAGCGTTCACGCACGTATCGCCGAGAGTTGACGCGGTACCCCATTGCGGCCGAAATGTGCCGAAACCACATACCGGTCGGCCCGGAAAACAGCCACCAAGAAGTGGAGCAGGCAGGCCGCCCAAAGAAACAAAGGAATCCGACGACCACCATGATCGGTTTTGCGTCGCGTTTCGTGGGTCTGTGGTTCGTGGCCGGGGCGCTGGTCGCCGTGGTCGTAGACGCAGCCAAAACACTGGCCCTCTCCCAGCTAACGGTTACCCCGCTGGGGGCGACCCTGTTCGCCATCGCCCCGTCGGCGCTCGTCGGCGCACAGAGTTTCGTCCAGCAGCACGTCGAGCCGGCGGTCGGGGGCTGGGTTTGGGATCCCCTCATCCAGTGGCTGCTCTTGCTGCCGGCCTGGGGCGTCCTTGGTTTCCTCGGCTTCCTGCTGACCTGGCTCGGACGCAGGCGCCGCGTCAGGCTCGCCTATGCGTGACCTTAACAAGAAGAAGAACAAATCGCCGGCCCGTGGCCGGCAGAAGGAGCAAGCATCATGAGCATCTTCGATCTCGCCTTTGGCACCAAGGACCAGATGCCGACCGCGGAGACGGCCTTGCGCGGCCGCCCCGAGGCGATCCCGACGGCCGAGACGCACTTCGTCAATCATCGCCCTTTGAAAGGCCCCTACCCCGATGGAATCGAGACGGCGCTTTTTGGCCTTGGCTGCTTCTGGGGAGCGGAGAAGGCGTTCTGGAAGATGCCCGGGGTCTATGTGACGGCGGTGGGCTACGCCGGCGGCTACACGCCGAACCCGACCTACCGCGAAGTGTGTACCGGCCGCACCGGCCATAACGAGGTGGTTCTGGTCGCTTTCGACCCGAAGCAGGTGAGCTATGCGGCGCTGGTGAAGGCGTTCTTCGAGGCGCACGATCCCACTCAGGGCATGCGCCAGGGCAATGACATCGGAACGCAATATCGCTCAGGCATTTATGTAGCGAACGCCGAGCAGCGTGCGACGGCCGAGCAGATCAAGGCGTCGTACGAGAGGGCGCTGAAGGCCAAAGGCTATGGCGCCATCACCACCGAGATCGTCGAGCGGCCAGCCTTCTACTTCGCCGAGGACTACCATCAGCAGTATCTCGCCAAGAATCCCGCGGGCTACTGCGGTCTGGGCGGGACCGGCGTCGCTTGTCAGGTCGGAACCGGCGTCGCGGCCCACTAGCGGCGCGATCCCGGACGAAGACGGCATGGTGCATCGCGTCGGCAAGCACGAAGACGCCGCCAAAGCTCTGGTGCGGCTTGCACGACGCGATCTGGAGGCGGCGGTGCGCGAGTTTCGCGACGCCGCTTCGCGTGAGGAGAGCGTCCACAGGGTGCGGCAGCGCCTGAAACGCGTGCGCACCATTCTCAAGGTACTGGAGCCCGCCTTCGGCGATCGTGCGGTATTGCTGCGCCGAAACCTCGGTGAAACGGCGCGCCTGCTCGCTACGACACGCGATGCCGACGTCGTTGCGGCAAGCGCGCGCTCGCTTGCCGCAACCGCCGGCGACGCCCAGCACCTTGGCCTCGATCGCGTGGTCAGCGCGCTCGACGCCGAAGCCGCCGCCGCCCACCGCGAAAGGACACCGGTAGGAGAGGTCAACCGCCGTCTTGCCGCGGCCGCAGCCACGGTGTCGGGATTCGATACGAGCTTCGACGGCGACGAACTGATCGAAGAGGCCGTGCGTCGCGCTTACGCACGCGGGCGCAAGGCCATGAAGCGCGCCCGCCAGACACTGGCCACGCCCGATCTTCACGAGTGGCGGAAGTCCGTAAAACACCTCTGGTTCGTGCTTCGCCTGGCGCGCAAACGCCTGCCCAACCGCGCGAGCAGGGTCGCGCCCGAACTCGAGCGCCTCGGCGAGGTGCTGGGTGCCGACAACGACCAGGCGCTGCTGGCCGAGAAGCTGGCGTTGTCGCCAACCGGCGATCTTTCGCTGATGGGCCAGCTCTCGCTGATTGCCAAGCGGCGCAACGCGCTGGAGACGGAAGCCTTTGCCCTCGGCGGGCAGATCTATCACCGCAAACCGGCTGCCTTTGTGACGCGGATGGCCGTCCGCAAGGCGTAGGACGTCAGTTCCCCGCCGGACGCACATGCGGCAATGGCACCGCCGAAGCCTCCGCCACTCCAGCCCCGGCGCCCTGCTCCAGCACATCCGTACACGCCTTTGGCAAGTCGGAGAGGGTAATCGGCGGCGGAGGCGGTTTCGGCTTCACAGGGTGCTTTGGGGGCGGCGCCGGCGGAGGCGGCGGCTTGAACCAGGCTTCGAGCGAGGCGTCGCAGCCGTCCCCGGGGGGCGGCGGATCCTGCTCGTCACAGCCCGACACACCCGGCGGGCACTGCAGGCGCACGTGGAAATGATCGTCGTGGCCAGGCCACGGACGCAGCTTGCGGAGCCAGGCAGTATTGGTGCCGCTTGTTTCGCAAAGCTGCTTTTTGATAGCCGGGCTAACGAAGATGCGTTCGACTTCCGGGAAAGATGTTGCCTGCTGCAGCAACCGCCCGAAAACCGGCGACCACTTGTTCGGGTCGACCTGCAGTTTGCCGAGTATCAGCAGCGAGGTCGCGCCCATGGTCTCGCGCTCGGCGGTGCTCAGCGTGTAGTTTGGCATCGGCGTGAACCAGAGATCGACGTCGAGGCCAATCTGGTGGCTGGCGTGACCGGTCGGCATCGGCCCGCCGCGTGGCTGCGACATGTCGCCGACGAGCAGTCCGTTCCAGCCGATTTTCGAAGCCGCGTCCGACAGCTTCTCGATATAGGAGACGAGCGCGGGCATGCCCCAGTGGCGATTGCGCGACAGGCGCATCACCTGCCAGTGCGGTCCGTCGAGGGGCAAGGGCGCGGCGCCGGCGAGACATCCCTTCGCGTAGAAGCCGATAGGTCGCGGCGGCCCGGAACTCGGTCCGGTGACATGGCTGAAGAGCACTTTGGCCGGCAGCGTGATCGCCGCCGCGGCGGCGCCGGCAATTGCGATGCAGCCTGCCGCCGCCGCGACAATGAGGAGCCGCCGTTTATGTCCGTCAGATCGCAAGATTGTTACCCGCTCCCGCACGCCTCGAGCGCGGGACGGATTATCGCCCGAAATTGAAATGCAACAACTGCTTAGTGATGCGCCGTCGTCTCAGTCATCGAAGCGCCGGATTTTCGCACCGGCCAGACCACGAAGGCGTCACCAAAGCATCGCACCCGCTTCGTAAGAGTGCGCCCGTTCCCGTTGACTGACGAGGATCGAGAGGAGGCTCTCATGTTCAAGCCAATCGCAGACCTGCCGAAGGGCGCCGTTGGATTCGAGGCGCACGGCCGCGTTACCGATGCCGACCGCACCAGGATTTTCGAGCCGACCATGGAGTGGGCCCTCGAGCGGGCCGCCAAGGTGCGCCTGTTGTATGTCGCCGCCGGCGACTTCGACGGATACGAGCGCGGCGATGCTTACGACGACGGCGTCTTCGGCACCCGCCATTTCACCGATTTCGACCGGATCGCTTTCGTCGCCGACGACGGTCCGTACGCCCGCTCGGTCGCGGCACTGGACGGGCTGATGCCGGCGAGCGTCAAGGTATTCGGACCGGCGGAGGTCGACACGGCGAAGGCGTGGCTGGCGGCCTGATCCGCCGGCACGCTGGTTGAAGCCGGCGCCCTCGGCTATGATGAGAATGACAGGCGTACCACGCTTGCCGATCATTGCGAGGACGTCATGCGATCCTTGACCCGATCTGTGCTCGCTGGCGCTTTCGCGGCGGGCGTGCTTGTGGCGACGGCCGCCGGTGCCTGGGCCGACTGCAAACGGTTCGTCTGCGTCAGCGGCAGCGACGACGGGCGGACCCATATCGTTTACATGACTCCCGTCGAGGGATTCCGCGGTGAAACGCCGACCTTCGTCGTGAGCATCATGGGCCTGCCGCAACAAGACATGCCAGGCAACATGTTCACGATGTCGGAGCGGCCGGGTCAGGTGCTGCAGTATTCGATTGACGTGTGCTGGAAAGGCAGCGGCCTGTTCGCCTCGTCGAATTGCTCCGGATGGGAATCGTTCAAGCACCACGTGCCGACCAAGTTCTGAGCCGGTGAATCGCTCAGGACGGGATGGATGCGGCCTGGCCGCTACGCCTAATCCTCGATCTTCAGTGCGGCGATGAAGGCTTCCTGCGGGATGTCGACCTTGCCGAACTGGCGCATACGCTTCTTGCCTTCCTTCTGCTTCTCAAGAAGCTTGCGCTTGCGGGTAACGTCGCCGCCATAGCACTTGGCGAGCACGTCCTTGCGCATGGCGCGGACCGTCTCGCGGGCGATGATCTTGCCGCCGATCGCCGCCTGGATGGGCACCTGGAACATGTGCGGCGGGATCAGCTCCTTCAGCTTCTCGACCATGGCGCGACCGCGCGTTTCGGCGCGGGTGCGGTGGACAAGCATGGCAAGCGCGTCGACCGGATCGCCATTCACCAGAATCTGCAGCTTCACCAGGTCGGCGGGCTTGTAGTCGGTCAGATGATAGTCGAAGGAGGCGTAGCCCTTCGACACGGATTTCAGCCGGTCGTAGAAATCGAACACGACCTCATTCAGGGGCAGGTCGTACTTCACCAGGGCGCGCGTGCCGACGTAGGTGAGCTCTTTCTGGACACCGCGACGGTCCTGGCAAAGCTTGATCACGGCGCCGAGATATTCGTCGGGCGTCAGCACCGTGGCCTCGATCCACGGCTCGCGAATTTCGGCGATCTTCACCACGTCCGGCATGTCGACGGGATTGTGGATTTCGATGGCCGAGCCATCGGTCAGCGTCATCTGATAGATGACGGAGGGCGCCGTCGCGATGAGGTCGAGGTTGAATTCGCGCTCGAGCCGCTCCTGGATGATCTCGAGATGGAGCAGCCCAAGGAAGCCACAGCGGAAGCCGAAGCCCAGAGCCGCCGAGGTCTCCATCTCGAAGGAGAAGCTGGCATCGTTGAGGCGGAGCTTGCCGACGGCGGCGCGCAGATCCTCGAACTGCGCCGCGTCGACCGGAAAGAGACCGCAGAAGACAACCGGGATGGCAGGCCGGAAACCTGGCAGCATGGTCGCCACGGGCCGGCGGTCGTCGGTGATCGTATCGCCGATGCGCGTGTCGGCGACTTCCTTGATCGAGGCGGTGAGGAAGCCGATCTCGCCTGGCCCGAGCGCATCGACCGGCGTCAACTTGGGCGTGAACACACCGACGCGCTCGACATCGTAGGCGGCGCCGGTGCCCATCATGCGGATTCGGTCGCCCTTTTTCAGGCGGCCATCGACGATGCGCACGAGCACGACGACGCCGAGGTACGCGTCGTACCAGGAATCGACGAGCAGCGCCTTCAGCGTGGCTTCGGGATCGCCCTTCGGCGGCGGCAGGCGATGAACGATCGCCTCCAGCACATCCTCAATGCCGAGGCCGGTCTTGGCCGAGATGAGGAGAGCGTCGGAAGCGTCCAGCCCGATCACGTCCTCGATCTGCTGCTTCACCTTGTCGGGCTCGGCGGCGGGCAGATCGACCTTGTTCAGGATCGGCACGATCTCGTGGTTGTTGTCGATCGCCTGGTAGACATTGGCCAGCGTCTGCGCCTCCACCCCCTGCGAGGCGTCGACCACCAGAAGCGAGCCCTCGCAGGCGGCGAGCGAGCGGCTCACCTCGTAGGCGAAGTCGACGTGGCCGGGTGTGTCGATCAGGTTGAGGACGTAGTCCTTTCCGTCGCGGGCGTGATACTTGAGGCGCACCGTCTGCGCCTTGATGGTGATGCCGCGCTCGCGCTCGATGTCCATCGAGTCGAGCACCTGCTCCTTCATCTCGCGCGCCGCGAGCCCGCCGGTCGTCTGGATCAGGCGGTCGGCCAGCGTCGACTTGCCGTGGTCGATGTGGGCGATGATCGAGAAATTGCGGATATTGGGCTGCGGGCCGGTCGTCATGGTGGCGGGCTCTTAGCAGACCAATCCGGCAGCGGGAAGCCGCAACGAAAGGTGCTACTCGGCCGCCTCGCTGTCCGGCTCGTGCACCGTTTCCGTCACCTTGAGCTCGGTCAGGCGCGGCATCGCCATGATGTTGTAGCCGCTGTCGACGTAGTGAATCTCGCCGGTAACGGCAGTGCCCATGTCGGAGAGCAGGTACAGCGCAGTGTTGCCGATCTCCTCGATCGTCACCGTGCGGCGGAGCGGTGCGTTGCGCTTCTGGTAGTTGAACATCAGCCGCGCATCGGACACGCCCGAACCCGCAAGTGTGCGGACAGGGCCGGCAGAGATGGCGTTGACGCGGACGTTGTCGCCACCGAAATCCGCCGCGAGATAGCGCACCGAAGCTTCCAGCGCG
>DASZSI010000295.1:0-7124 GCA_035548775.1 Hyphomonadaceae bacterium | reverse complement strand
AGTAGGCGTGCCGATCCGTCCGGACCTGCCGCCCGAGCCGGAATTCGGCGCTGCGCTGGCGCCGACGCACGAGAGCGCCGAAACGCTGAAGCTGCTTGCGCTGCGGCGGTCAACGCCGGTGGCGATGCTAGCCGAGCCCGGACCGTCGGCGGCGGATATCGATGCGATGCTGAAGCTGGCCATGCGCGTTCCGGATCATCGCAAGCTCGAGCCGTGGCGCGTTCTGATCATCGGGGGCGAGGCGCGCAGGAAGCTCGGCGAGATATTCGCCGCTGCGCGCCGCCTGCGCGATCCTGATGCAACCGATGCGCAGCTGGCCGATGAGATGAAGCTGCCGCTGCGCGCGCCGGTGATCCTCGCGGTGATCTCGGCGCCGACGCACGATCCCAAGAAGACGCCGGTGTGGGAGCAGCAGCTGTCCGCCGGCGCGCTATGCCAGAACCTGTTGATCGCGGCCAATGCGATGGGCTGGGCGGCATGCTGGATAACCGAGACGCCCGCCTACGACAGCCATGTGCAGGCGGCGCTCGGCATGGCGGGTTCGGAACAGGTGGCCGGCTTCATCTATGTCGGCACGGCCAAGGAACAGCCGGTCGAACGTCAGCGGCCTGCAGTTTCCCAGAAGGCCACGCGCTGGACGGGCTGATCGTCAGATCGCCTTTTCGACAAACACCGTGCCGGCCGAATAACCCGCGCCGAACGAGCAGATCAGGCCCTTGTCGCCTGGCTTGAAGTCCGCGCTGTGCTTGTGGAAGGCGATGATCGAGCCCGCCGAGGATGTGTTGGCGTAGGTGTCCAGTACGGTGGGGCTTTCACTTTCGCTGGCCTCGTGGCCCAGCACACGCTCCGCAATGAGCCGGTTCATGCCCGCATTCGCCTGATGCAGCCAGAGGCGCTTGAGGTCCTGCGCATGCAATCCCAGACGATCCATCTCGCCAAGGATCATGTTGGAGACCAGCGGCACGACTTCCTTGAACACTTTCCGGCCTTCCTGGACGAACAGCTTGTCGGCCTTGCCGACACCCGCCGGGTCGCCGCGGTTGAGGAAGCCGAAATTGTTGCGGATGTTGTTGGAGAACTGCGTCTTGAGATGCGTGCCGAGGATCGACCAGGCGCCCTTTGGCGCGATGTCCTCCGCCTCGACGAGCACGGCCGTCGCCACGTCGCCGAAGATGAAATGGCTGTCGCGGTCGGTGAAGTTGAGGTGGCCCGAGCAGATTTCCGGGTTCACCATCAGCACTGACTTCGCATGGCCCGAGCGCACGAAGTCCGCCGCGGTCTGGATGCCGAAGGTGGCCGACGAACACGCCACGTTCATGTCGAAAGCGAAGCCGGGTGAGCCGATCGCGGCCTGCACCTCGATCGCCATGGCGGGATAGGCGCGCTGCATGTTGGAGGCGGCGCAAATGACGGCGTCGATCTCCTTACCTTCACGTCCCGCCTTCGCCATCGCTTCCTTCGCCGCGGCGACCGCGATCTCGGCGAGGATCGAAATATGCTCGTTGGGACGTTCCGGGATATGCGGCCGCATCACGGCAGGATCGATCACGCCGGCCTTCTCGACGACGTAGCGAGACTTGATGCCGGACGCCTTCTCGATGAATTCGACGGAGGAGTGCTGCTTGGCCTCCAGCTTGCCCGCGGCGATCTCGTCCTTGTGGGCGGCATTCCAGTTGTCGGTCCAGGCGTTGAGGCTGGCCACCAGCTCCGCGTTCGAGATCGAATTGGGCGGCGTATAAAGACCGGTGGCCGAAATCACTGGACGCGTCATGAATGCCTCGAAAGATGACTTGCGTGGCTTAGCCCTACGTGACCCCAGCGTCGAGTGGGGCGCGGATTTTCCGCAGCGTCAGCTGCGGAATCATGCCTGGAGCTACTTCCCGTGTTTCAGGGCTTCGACGGCGCCCGCATAGCCGGGCTGGTCGATCATGACCTGTGCGAGCACGCTGTCGCGCAGATAGGCGTGCAGGTCGCCGCGATCGAGCGGGATTTCCCGTCCGCGAATGGCCTTGCACAGCGCCGCGCGCATCTCTTCCGTGTCGCCATGGTTGCCGGCCTTGAGAAGTCCGTGCAGCGCCTGCCGCTCCCACGCGATTGCGTCGGCGCCGAGCTCGAGTTCGCGCAGCACCATGTCGACGGAGTTGGCGGCGACACGCGCGAGGAATCCGTCGCGGCCCTCCAGCTTCGATGCGGCGTCGTTGCGAAGGAAATCACGGACGCCGGTCAGCAACTCCGATGTGATCGGAAGGCTGGTGGTCGAAAGATAGCGCGGCGCGGACGTCGGCCGGCGCCCCCAGCCTGGGATCAGGAGGTTCACGAGATCGATCTGGCATTCCGAGCTGCGCCGCCCGATCGCCGGCCGCTCGACGCTCTGCTCCATCCCGGTTCGATAGGACTGGCCCATCGACAGCGTGCCGACCGCCCACCAGAACGAGCCGAAGACTTCCCAGAACTTCACCGCATGCGGGTCCACCTTGTGGCCCGAGACGTCCTCGTAGCCCGCAAAGAGGTCGTGATAGTCGCCGAAGCCGCCGACCGGCTTTTCCGGCACGCCGAAGCGCCAGGACCGGGTGCAGACCCAGCCAAGGTCGCGCATGGGATCGCCGACATGGGCCAGTTCCCAATCCAGCACGGCGACGACGCCCTTGGTTGCATCGACGATGAGGTTGCCGTTCCTGAAATCCGAATGCACCAGGGTGCGCCGGTGATGCCTGGGCAGGTTGTGCAAGAGCCACATCGCCGCGTAGTCGATCATGGGCTGGGGCGCATCGAGTTCCATGTAGGCCGCATGCGTCTTGCGGACGGCGTGTTCTGGCGTGAGTTCTTCCAGCGCGTCCTCAAGTCCGTTCGAGGTCACGTCGAGCGAATGGAGCCGGGCCAGAATTTCACCGCACTGCCGCGCGAGCGACTTGCGCGCGCCGGCAAAATCGCTGCTGCGGGCGATGCGCGCGCCCAGGGTCTCGCCCTCGATCCAGTCCATGGCAAAGCCGCTGCCGAGATCATCATCGGGCTCGATGACCATCAGAACGTCCGGTCCCGGCACGCCGGCCGCGCGAGCCGCAGAGAAGAGGACTGCTTCGGTTTCAAGACCAGGTCCCTGCCGCATGGCCGACTTGCCAGCGTCGGGCGCCCGGCGCAGCGCCAAGGTGCGAGACGCCCCGCCCATCTTGCATTCGAGCCGGTAGGTTTCCCGGCTGGCGCCGGCGGAAAGGCGCGTGCAGTCGTCGAGCTTTTCGAAGCCCGGCAGCCGTCTCTTCAGAACCCATTCGAGCTTTGCCGTGTCCATCGCTTGCTCGCGCCCTACTCTTTCACGCCTTTCGGAGCGCGCTGCTCCATGAAGCCGAACATGTAGCCGGCGACGCGGCGCATCTGGATCTCCTCGGAGCCCTCGGTGATGCGATAGCGGCGGTGATGGCGATAGATATGCTCGAACGGCTTGTGGCGGGAATAGCCCAGGCCGCCATGGACCTGCATCGCGCGGTCGGCCGCCTCGCAGCACAGCCGGTTTGCCCAGTAATTGCACATCGAGACCTGTTCGGAGGCCTGGAATACGCCCTCATGATCCATGCGCCAGGCGGTCTTGTGGATGAGGGCGCGCAACATCTCGCACTGTGTCTGCAGCTCGACCAGCGGGAACTGGATGGCCTGGTTCGATGACAAGGGCTTGCCGAACGGAGCACGGACTTTCGCGTACGCGACCGCCTCGTTGATGCAGAACTGCGCGGCGCCAAGGGAAGACGCCGCCTGGCGGATCCGGTTCTCGTTGAAGAAGTGCTGCACGACCTGCAGCCCGCGCCCCTCTCCGCCAAAGATGGCGTCATCGCCGACACGCACGCCGGTCAGCGAGATGTGGGCGTGATCGGTCGGCATGTTGAAGGTCCAGAGGAATTCCTCGACCTTGAAACCTGGCGAGTTGGTGGGAACGAGGAACGCTGTGATGCCGAACGCGTCGCCCGCCTTGCCCGAGGTGCGCGCCATGATCATGTCATGGCCCGCGGTGTGGATGCCGGTGTTCCAGGTCTTTTCGCCGTCGATGATCCAGTCCTTGCCGTCCTTGCGCGCGACCGTTTCCATGTGCGTGGCGTCGGAGCCGTGATTGGGTTCGGTGATGCCGAAGGCGAAGCCGCGCCGGCCGGCGGCGAGATCGTCCATCCATTCGGCCTTCTGCCGGTCGGTTCCGTAGTGCCACATCAGCAGCGCGCCGACGCTGTTGCCGACGATGGAGTGTTCGTTCTGGAGGTCGTTGTGGAGGCCCAGCCCCTTGGCGGCCAGGTGTTCGCGAATCACGGCCATGGCGAGGTTGCCGCCCGCCTTCCCGCCGAGATCCTTCGGAAGCGCGAACCGGAAATGCCCTGCCTTGTCGGCCCGCCGGCGCGCCTCGCGCAGCAGCGCTTCCCATTCGACCCGCGGCAGGCCGCCCTTGTCCCAATCGGTGCGGGCGTGTTCGCGCCGATGGTCGAAGAAACGGATATTGTCGTCGGCCTGCTCCAGCGGCTTGATCTGGGTTTCAATGAAATGGTCCAGCTCGGCCAGATAGGCGGCGAGTTCCGGCGGCAGGGTGAAGTCCAAGGCGCGTCTCCCTCGATTTTCCCTTTTGTGCGGGATACTTTCAGGCGATGCCAGCCTGTCGGTTTCGCCTATCTTCAAAGCTGACAGCAGCCTCCGGCTATGCAAGCAATGCTGAGTGGGTGACTTGACACCGGGGCCATTTGCCTTGACAGTGTCAAGTAACAATGGGATCGCAATGACATCTCTCAAGACCGCAACCGGCGCCGAAGACGTACGGGGCTCGATCCTCACTGCCAGTATCGACCTGATGAACGAGGGCGGCCTGGCCGCGCTTTCGATGCGTGAGGTTGCCCGCCGCGCCGGCGTGAGCCACCAGGCGCCGTATCACTACTTCGCCGACCGCGAGGCGATCCTCGCCGAACTCGTGCGTGACGGTTTCGAGAAGCTGACCGGATATCTTGAGGATTCACTGCGCCATGTGCGCGGCTATGACGAGAGCATCGGCGCAATGGGCGAAGCCTATGTCGCCTTCGCGCTCGACCATTCGGCCCAGTTCCGGCTGATGTTCCGTTCGGAGATGGTCGACTCCACCCGGCACCCGGAGACCCACGCTGCGGGCGAGCGCACCTTCGATCTCTGCGTGAAGATTGTCACCGGCGCCGAGCGTCACGATGACTGCAAGGATTTTACGCCGGTCATCGCCGCGTGGTCGACGGCGCACGGCCTCGCCACGCTGTTTCTCGAGGGCAAGCTGACCCACAGCGTCGGCGATACGCGCGCCGAGCGCCTCAAGGCGGCCCGCGCTGTGTTCCAGCACTACATGCCGCGTCCGAAGCGGTAGGCCGCTACGCCTAGTAAAGCCAGGTCGGCACGATATCCCCGAGGCCGGCGATTTCGATCATTTCCGCAGCCACTTTCAGAAATCCGCTGGGCGCCGTGCACTGCGCGTTTGCCTCCGAATAGCGGTAACCTTCCTCGCTCAGCCGCTCGAGAACCGTCGGCACGCCATCGATGCAGACGTTGTTACCTGTTTCGCGCAGGACCCAGTGCTCAGGATAGATCGTCCATATGCCCGCCTGCGCGATCAGCGCATCCAGCCTTGCCATCTCTTCAGGCGTCGGAACAAAATGGCGTTTCACGGTGATCGCATGTCGGTGGGAATCGGGACGCTGCGTGATCACGTAGCCGCTTACATGGCCGTTCCTCGCCGTATCGATGCGAATGGCTGCACGGCTCCCGATCAGGCCGGGATTCAAGGTGAGACGAAGCCGGCGCGAGTAACCATCGAGCGCGCCCGGCTGCCAGAACGGCGTCCGGTCCAGGCCCACCTCCCATTCGTCGTCTTGAAGATCGGGCGGCAACATGGTCGTCGACGCGCACCCTCCGAGCGTGGCGAACAGGCCACAACAAAGAAGCGCAAGTCTCAACATCCCCACCCCCGCCAGCGCGGCCGGCTCAAGCGGCCAGATCGATACGCGGGGAGCTTATCACCGGCCCGCAGACCGCGCCCCCTGTTTTGATGGGTTGCAATCCATCGCTTGACTTACAACCTATCGGTTGTATTACTTCGTGATCAACACGGACACCCATGCGCCCTGCCGAGGATATCTTCGACGCGATTGCGAGCCCGGTTCGCCGGCGCATCGTGCGCGAGCTGGCGCGCGGGCCGCAGCCGGTTCACCAGCTGCAGCAGCGTTTCGACATCACACAGCAGGCCGTCTCGAAACACCTGCGGGTCCTGACCAATACCGGCCTCGCCTATGCCGAGCGGCGCGGGCAGGAAAATGTCTATCACCTCAACCCGAAGCCGCTGCGCGAAGTGCGCGCCTGGCTCGACGGGTTCTGGACCGGAAAACTCGAAAACCTGAAAGCCATCGCCGAGGAAGACGAATGAACGCCGGAAAACTGAGCCCCATCGTGGGTGAAACCACGCTCAACGTGCCGCTGAAGCGCGCCTGGAGCGTGTTGACCGAGCCCGGCTATGTCGTGCGCTGGCTGGGCTGCATGAACTACGCAAACGAGATCGGCCGCGTCTTCTACATGCAGCAGGACGGCGCCAAGCGGGCGGCCGGCGATGTCTCCGGCGCGACCCATTGCGAGGTTCTGGCGCTCGACGAGCCCAACACATTCCGTTTCAGCTGGTTCATGCCGGGCACGCCCACGACCGAAGTGGAGATCCGGCTTGCCGAGGTCGGCCCGAAGGAAACGCGGGTGACGCTGACCCACTCAGGCTGGGACAAGTTCAACGCGGCCGACGTACGCATGATCTGGGAAGCGCTCTCGGGCGGCTGGATCAGCTATGTCCTGCCCGGCTTCAAGAAGACAGCGGAAGCAGGCTAGCACCAGGCGCCCGAGATCGGGATCACCTGCCCCGACACGAAGCCGGTGTTTCCCAGCAGGAAGGTTTCGGCCAGGGCGGCGACCTCGCTTGCTTCACCCAGCCTGCCCATCGGCACGCGAGCGAGAAGCTTGGGGCCTTTCACGGGATCGTTCAGCAGCGCCTTGGGATAGTAGGTTTCGGTCTGGATGAAATTGGGCGCGATGGCGTTGACGGAAATGCCGTCCGCCGCGAGTTCCAGCGCAAGGGTGCGCACTGCTCCGTTCACGGCCGCGCG
>DASZSI010000294.1:0-19210 GCA_035548775.1 Hyphomonadaceae bacterium | reverse complement strand
CTGTCGCTGAAGCTGGGCGACGAACTGGGCGGAAATCTGGTCTACGGCCATGTCGACGGCTTGGGTATCGTGAAGTCGATCACGCCGGATGGCGACAGCCGCCGCATTCGCGTCGAGATTGCAGAGCCGCTGGCGAAGTTCCTGGCCGAGAAGGGTTCGATCTGCGTGGATGGCGTTTCGCTCACGGTGTCCGGCGTCGGCAAGTCGGACGGGGTGGATTGGTTCGAAGTCACAATCATCCCGCACACGCTGGCGGTAACCACGCTGGCCACGCTTTCGCCCGGGGATCGGGTCAATCTGGAAGTGGACATGCTGGCGCGGTATGTCGCCCGCATGCTGGAATGGCGCACATGAACGCGGAAACGCAAAAGTACGATTTCGCCGACGCGATTTCTCCCATCGAGGAGATCGTGGAGGAGGCGCGCAATGGCCGGATGTATATCCTGGTCGATGCCGAGGATCGCGAGAACGAGGGCGACCTCATCATCCCGGCGCAGTTCGCGACCCCGGCGCAGGTCAACTTCATGGCCAAGCATGGGCGGGGCCTGATCTGCCTGGCGCTAACGCGTGATCGCGCAAGGACGCTGCAGCTCGACATGATGGCGCGCGAGAACCGCGAGAGCATGAAGACGGCTTTTACGGTCTCGATCGAGGCGAAGGAAGGCGTCACCACCGGCATCTCGGCGCACGATCGCGCGCACACCATCGCTGTGGCGATCGATCCGACCAAAAACGCCGAAGATATTGTTTCCCCCGGACACGTCTTCCCGCTGGTCGCCAAGGACGGCGGCGTGCTGGTGCGGGCAGGGCATACCGAGGCGAGTGTAGACATCTCGCGCTTGGCCGGGCTCTACCCGGCTGCTGTGATCTGCGAGATCATGAATGACGACGGTTCGATGGCGCGCCTGCCGGAGCTGATCGCCTTCGCCCAGCTGCACGGAATGAAGATCGGCACCATCGCCGACCTGATCGCCTGGCGTCGTCGGCATGACCGCTTTCTCGAACGCCGCATCGAGTCCGATTTTGAAAGCGCCTGGGGCGGTAAGTTTCGCGTCGTTGTGTTCCGCAACACGCTCGACGGCGCCGAGCACGTCGCTGTCGTGAAGGGGCGTATCCAGGCCGACGAGCCGGCTCTGGTTCGAGTGCACCGGGTCGATTTCCTTTCGGACTTTCTCGGTGAGGCGGGCAAGCGGCATGGGCTGGTGCAGCGATCCATGGAGCGGCTAGGCAAGTCTGACTTGCCGGGCGTCGCGGTGTTCGTGCGCATGGGCATGGGCGAGGAGATTGCCCGCACACTGGGAGCGCTGGAGGTGGGTCATCCGCCGCAGGAAGGTCCTTTGCGGGAATACGGCGTCGGGGCGCAGATCCTGAAGGATCTCGGCGTTCGCCGGATGATCCTGATGACGAATACCAAACCGAACCAGCTGCCCGGCCTTGACGGATACGGCCTGACCGTCGAGGGCTGGCGCAAGATTGACGGAGAATAAGATGGCCGAAAACCCGCGCATCCTGATCGTTACTTCGCGCTACTACGCCCACATCGCGGCGGAGCTCGAGGCGAGCGTGATCGAGGGCCTCGAAAAGGTCGGCGCGCAATATGAACTGCTGGAAGTGCCGGGCGCGTTCGAAATTCCGGGCGCGATCGCCATGGCGGCGGAAACGGGCGAATTCGATGGTTTTGTCGCGCTGGGCTGTGTGATCCGGGGCGAGACCAGTCATTACAGCCTTATCTGCAACGAAGTGGCGCGCGGTTTGATGGACCTTTCGCTTGCCGGCGTGCCGGTGGCTTTCGGTGTACTAACCGTCGAGAACGAAGCGCAGGCCAAGGCGCGCGCAGATCGCAAGGGCAAGAACAAGGGCGCGGAAGTCGTCGCCGCTGTGTTGCGTATGGTCGGCCTCTATTATCGCTTCAGCCAAGGCGAAGTGGAATGAGCCAGAAGGCGATCAGCCCGGAAGCCGAACGCGCGTTGCTCAGCGCGCGTCGCGCCGGTGCGCGCCTGGCGGCCGTTCAGGCGCTCTACCAGATGGAGCAGACAGAGCAGAGCGCACGCTCGGTGATCGCCGATTTCATGTCGGACCGCCTCGGCCTCGACGATGAAGGCCAGCCGGTCGAGGAAGCCGACCCTGATCTCTTCAAATCCATCGTCGATGGCGTGGTCGAAAAGCAGGAGGCAATCGACGCGGCGATTATTAAGCGTCTCGCCGAAGGCTGGAAGATCGAACGGCTGGATGCCACCTCGCGCGCCATCGCTCGGGCGGCTGTCTTCGAGTTGATCACCGATATCGGACTGCCCGAGCAGATCATCCTCGACGAGTACGTCTCCATCGCCCACGCCTTCTTCGAAGGCGCCGAGCCGAAATTCATCAACGGCCTGCTCGACGCGGTGGCGCGCGACATTCGCGGATAGCCGAGATGGATGAGTTCGATCTCATCCGTCGTTATTTCGCGCCGCTGGCTTCTGCTACCGGCGCCTATCAGCTGAAGGACGATGTGGCGGAGATTGCGCCCGGCCTGATCGCGACCAAGGACGCCATCGTCGAGGGAATTCACTTCCTGCCTGACGATCCGATCAGCACTGTGGCGCAGAAACTGGTGCGGGTGAACGTATCGGACATCGTCGCCAAGGGCGGCAAGCCGGATGCGGCGTTGCTGGCGTTGGTCTGGCCGAAAGGGCGTCCGGCGGAACAGCTCGGCGATTTTTCGCGCGCGCTGGGCAAGGACCTCGAACGCTGGGGCGCGCATCTCGTTGGCGGCGACACGACATCGACCAACGGCCCCCTGACGCTCACGCTTACCCTGCTGGGCAAGGTCGGCGCGCGCGGACCCGTGCGACGCTCGGGCGCGAACGCGGGCGATGATCTTTGGGTCACGGGCGTCATCGGCGACAGCTGGCTGGGCCTCAAGGCGGCGACTGGCAGCTTCGGCGCACTAAGTGCGGAGGCGCGAAATTTCCTGGTATCGAAATACCGGATTCCGGAACCGCCGCGCCTTCCGTTCGCCGATCTTGTGGCGGCGTGCGCAAGCGGCAGCATCGATGTCTCGGACGGGCTGGTAGCCGATGCCGGACACATCGCAGAAGCCGCCGGCGTCCAATTGGTCATCGAAGCGGCAAGAGTTCCGCTCAGCGCCGCCGGCCACGGCTATCTCACCAACGGCAAGGCCGACCTGCGCGCACTCCTCACGGGCGGGGATGACTACCAGACGCTGTTTACGGCGCCGCAATCGGCACGCGCCTCGATCGAAACATCGGGACAGGGAGTCGCCCGCATCGGCCATGTGGAGCAGGGGGCCGGCGTGCGGGTGCTGGATGCCTCGGGCGCGGAGCTCGAGATTTCCTCCGGCGGTTGGCGGCATTTCGGCCAGTAAACGGCCCCTCAACCATTGTGGCGGAAGCTTCGCGTGTTCGGAGATCCGCCATGGCCATCAGCCGCCGCAGCTTGTTTGCTCTTTTCATCGCTACTGCCGTCATCGCGGTCGCTCCGGCGCGCGCTAATCCGCCGGCCGAGGGGGAGGGCGCCAAGGTCGACGACCAGGAAGTCGCACGCTCGCTGACACTCGATGGCCTGGTGTTCCCCGTCTTCAACGAAAAGGGCGCCCTGAAGAACTACCTGTTCGTCAGCGCCCGAATGCTGGTCGGCCCGGGCAAGGACCCGTGGAAGTACAGAGAGAAGGGACACTTCATCCGCGACGCGCTGATCCGCGCCTCGCACCGGACCAGCTTCAACCTCAAGGGCGACGTCAACAAGCTCGACGAAAAGCTCGCCGCTGCTGAATGCCTGAAAGCCGCCAACGACGCGGTCGGCGAGAAAGACGCGCTGGTCAGCATGACGTTCACGCAGATCGCCAGCCAGGGCGGCGTGCACTAGACGTGCAAAGACGCTGGGATCAGTTCGGCCGGCCTGGGTTTTCGCCCGGCTGACGGTTGTCCTGGTTCTGGCCGGGCAACTGGTTGCGCAGGCTGCCGATGGTGCCGAACAGCTGTTCCAGGATGCCAAGCTCGCGGCCGCGCGTCGGCGTCACGTTCGAGTTGTACTGCAGCACGCGCCCATCATCGACGTCATAGACAACGACATCGGTCACCACATCATCCGGATCGAACTGGATGGCGACGATCTCGCGCTGGACGACTTTCGGGTAGTAGAAGGTCAGCAGTTCGCGTGTCGACGACATGTAGACCCAAAGGCGTTCCTTGCCGCTGGCGACAGCGCTGCCCTTGGCGTCCTTGTCGAAGGCGGACGTCGTCGACGGCGTTCCCAGCCGCGCCAGCACGGTCGAGCGCGTGTCCACGCCGGCCTTCACGTCGGTCGGAAGCGCCTGGTCGGGAACGTAGCCGTGGAAGTCGCGCGAGGCCGCACAGCCCGCGAGGGCCGCGGCGCAAAATCCTGCAAGGGCAAGGCGGCGCAGGTCCATGGAAAACTCCGGATACGTTCGGCTAGGTACAGGTCCCCCATGCGGCTTGGCAAGGCTTGGTGGCGCCTCAGTTTCGCCGAAGATTACGGTCTCGAAGCGGTAACTTCTCAGGGCTAAGAACCCTGATAGTGTCCGCGCGGCCCGGGACGGCCAGACACCCTGTTTCGGTGGATCAGAGGGCGGTTATGGCGATCGGCAAGTGGTTCCAGCAGAGCAAACGCAACCGCTGGGCGATCGATAAGCTTCACCATTCCATCCAGAATCAGGCCCTGCGGCCGGACTTCTATTACGATGGCGGCGCCCGCGACAATTTCTCCGGTCGCTTCGAGATGACCTCGCTGCACGCCGCCCTGATTTTCAGGCGGCTACGGACAGCCGGCCCGGCAGGCAAGGCCATGTCGCAGGAGGTCTTCGACGCCCTGTTTCACGGCTTTGACGAGGCCCTGCGTGACATCGGCACGGGCGACCTGACGGTCGGCAAGAAGATCAGGAAGATGGGCGAGGCCTTCTATGGTCGCGCCAAGGCCTATGACGAGGCCCTTGGCCCTGATGCGGCGCCCAGCCTCCTCACCGAGGCGCTGATGCGCAATCTGGGCGTGGCCGAGGGGGAGGTCCCGCGCTTTGTCCGGTACGTCAGGCTGCTTGAGGACACGCTCCAACGCCATCAGAACGAGCAATTGTTACAGGGCGAGGTCAATTGGCCCCGTCTGCCCTGAGGGGCAGCCTGCGACGCCGGGTCCCGGGGCCTGTTACCCCCGCCCGACCGTGCTATTAGACCCCCTGAATGACGGTTTTGCCGGTGATTCCGACCCGGCGGCCGTATGTCTGAAGCGTCGGACGGACGGACGGTCGATTGGGGGCTGCCGCGCCGGTCCCTCGCCAAACGGTGGAGCGCTTCGGCGGACATGGCGGATCGCAAGGTCATATCCATCGACGGGATGGGCGGGGATCATGCGCCCGGCATCGTCGTTGAAGGTCTGGAGCGGTTCGCCGCCACCCGGCCGGACCTGTTTTTTCTGCTCCATGGGGACGAGGCCAAGCTGAAGCCGCTTTTGGCAAAGGCGCCGACGGCAGCTCCCCGCACCGAGATCCGGCACACCGCTTCCTTCATCGCGATGGACGCCAAGCCCGGACAGGCTGTGCGTCGTGGCAAGGGCTCCTCGATGTGGAACGCCATCGAGAGCGTCAAGAACGGCGAGGCGCTGGCAGCCGTCTCCGCCGGCAATACGGGCGTGCTGATGGGCATGTCACTCCTGATCCTGCGCACGATCGAGGGGGTGCGCCGCCCGGCGCTGGTGGCCGGATGGCCGACGCGCAAGGGCGTCTCCGCCGTGCTGGACCTGGGCGCTGACATAGACGCCGACGCTGAGCAGCTGGTTGAATTCGCCATCATGGGCCAAGCCTATTTCAAGGCCGTGCATCACAAGGATGATCCCTCCATCGGTCTGCTCAACATCGGCTCGGAGGAACTCAAGGGCCACGAGTCCATCCGCGACGCCGCCCGCCTGATCCGTGAGAGCGGCATCAAGATGAACTTCCACGGCTTTGTGGAGGGCGACGACATTGGCAAGGGTACGGTCGATGTTGTGGTTACCGACGGTTTCACCGGAAACGTCGCGCTGAAGACCGCCGAGGGGCTCGCGCGAATGATCTCGGACATGTTGAAGGACACGTTGAAGTCGGGGCCGCTTGCGATGCTGGGCGCGGTTCTGGCGATGCCGGCGCTCCGGAAGTTTCGCGCCGCGCTCGACCCGCGCAAGACCAACGGCGCCGTGCTGCTGGGTCTCACCGGCATTGTCGTCAAAAGCCACGGCGGCACCGACAAGGTCGGCTTCGCCCAGGCGATTTCCGTAGCCGCTGACATGGGCGAAAGCCATTTCCAGGCTGAAATCAAAGATAGCCTGGGCCGACTGATCACTGCGCATGCTTCGGCGTCGCCAGCCGTTGCCACCAGCCAAGAAGCCGCCAAGTAGTGTAGTTGAGTAGGTAGCGAGGCCGACCAGGTGACCGAATACGCGTCCGTCGTACGTGGGGTTGCAGGGCATCTTCCCGAGAAGGTGCTGACCAACGACGACCTCGCCCGCATGGTCGATACCACGGACGAGTGGATCAGCGCCCGCACCGGCATTCGCAAACGCCACATCGCGGCCGACGGCGAGACCACGTCGGATCTTGGCGCCGCGGCCGCGCGCAAGGCGCTGGAGGCCGCCGGCGTGAAGCCGGACGAAATTGATCTCATCATCGTCGCCACCGCGACGCCGGACTACACTTTTCCGGCGACCGCCACCGTCGTGCAGAACAAGCTGGGCATCACTAGCGGCGCGGCGTTCGATGTGCAGGCCGTCTGTTCCGGCTTCGTCTACGCCATGGCGACGGCGGACAATTTCCTAGCGCGCGGACAGTTCGAGCGGGCGCTGGTGATCGGCGCGGAAACCTTCTCGCGCATCCTCGACTGGTCCGACCGTTCGACTTGCGTGCTGTTCGGAGACGGCGCAGGGGCCGTCGTGCTGGAGCGGCAGGAGAAGTCGAAAGCTGGCGACCGAGGTGTGAAGGGCATCCATTTGCGGTCCGACGGCCGCTACAAGGATCTGCTTTACGTCGACGGCGGCCCATCGACGACGCAGACGGTGGGCCACCTGCGCATGGTCGGCAACCAGGTCTTCAAGCACGCCGTCTCGAAAATCTCGGACAGCGTGAAGGCCGCAGCCCAGCAGGCCGGCATCGCCGTACAGGACATCGACTGGTTCGTTCCGCACCAGGCAAACCAGCGCATCCTCTCTGCCGTTGCCGAGCGCCTGGGCCTCGATGAGCACAAGGTGGTCTCCACCGTTGCGGAACACGGCAACACCTCTGCTGCCTCGGTGCCGCTGGCGCTTGCGAGCGCGACGGAAGACGGCCGCATCAAGGCCGGGGATCTGGTGCTCATCGAAGCAATTGGCGGCGGCCTGACGTGGGGTTCCGCGCTTCTGCGCGTCTGAGCGTCGTTTTCGCCTGCTAGGCGTGCATCAAACGCCGCCCCTGCCCAATTGACTAACAACCCGTAAACGGATGAAATTATTCGGTATTTGACTTCTTGCCTCTTAACATTCGATTCGGCTGCAGTTACCGTTCACCTTGTTCACCCCGGAGACACTGAGTGCCTGAGAACACACTCACGCGCGCAGACATCGTGGACCGGCTCGTTCAAAAAGTCGGGCTCACGAAGCAGGATTCCAGCAATTTCCTCGAGCGCGTGCTCGAGCTTGTGTGTGCTGAGCTGGAACGCGACGAGGACGTGAAGTTCGCACGCTTTGGCAACTTCGTGGTGAGACGGAAAAAAGCCCGCGTCGGTCGCAATCCGAAAACCGGCGAAGAGGCCCCAATTACTGCTCGACGGGTGGTGTCATTCAAACCCTCGCCGCTTTTGCGGCAGCGGGTTGAAGCTGCGCTGACCTCCCGGAGAGACTGATGATCCCCGCATTGAAAGCCGAAATGGCGCTGGAGTCGGATTCTGAGTCCGCGCTGGCGTGCGACGATCCGTCCCTGAAATCGGCGGATGCCTTCCGCACCATTGGCGAGGCCGCCGCGGAGCTGGGTCTCAAGACCCATGTGCTGCGCTTCTGGGAAACCAAGTTCGACAATCTTCGCCCCATGAAACGGCCCGACGGCCGCCGCTTCTATCGTCCGGAAGACATGGAGCTGTTGCGCCGGCTGCAGAATCTCCTCCACGTACAGGGGCTGACCATCCGTGGCGCCGTGAAGGCGCTCGACGGCGAACCGGGGGCGGTTCCGGCCAGCGACGCGGGCGAAGACAGCGGGGCAGAAGAGATGGCCATGCCGGCTGACACGGGCGCATCCGTGCGCGACCTCCAGAACGCCGTCCGCGACGCGGTCGAGCGGGGCGATTTCCGTGGCGCGGAGATCAGCGAGAACATCACGGCCCGCCAGAGGCTTGAATCGCTGCTGAACGACCTTTCGGACCTGAAATCCAGGCTCGACCGGGTCCGCACCGCCGCCTAGCCAGCATGCATTGAGCCGCCGGGCCTTAGGGGCTACATCGGCGGCATGAACACCGAAGACGTCCTCAACGAGTTCCGCAAGGTAGGCGCCCTTCTTGAGGGGCATTTCATCCTTTCCTCGGGCCGGCGCAGCCCTGTCTTCCTGCAGAAAGCGCTGGTTTTCTCTCATCCGAAGACCACGGAACGGCTGTGCGCGGGGCTGGCTCGCAAGCTGGAGGCGACGTTTGGCAAGATCGATGTCGTCGTCGGCCCGGCGGTTGGCGGACTGATCCCTGGATACGAGACGGCCCGCGCGCTGGGCTGCCGGTCGATCTACACCGAACGCGAAGGTGGTTTGATGAGCTTGCGCCGCGGGTTCACCGTCGATCCTGCGGAGCGCGTCATCATCGTCGAGGACATCGTGACGACCGGCATTTCGATGCGCGAGACGTTGGATGCCATGAAGGGCGCCGGCGCAAACGTGATCGGCGCAGCCTGCGTCGTCGACCGTTCGAACGGAAAGGCGGACGTTGGCGGACTGAAACTAGTGTCGCTCGCAGCGGTCGATTTCCCCGACTACGACGCGAACAATCTGCCGCCCGAATTGGCCAAGCTGCCGGCCGTGAAGCCGGGCTCGCGAGGATTGAAGTGAAGCTTGAGCGTGCCCGGCTTGGCGTGAACATCGATCACGTCGCGACCATCCGCAACGCGCGCGGCGGATTGCATCCCGATCCCGCACGTGCGGCAGCGATTGCCGAGGCGGCCGGCGCCGACGGCATAACCATCCATCTGCGAGAGGACCGGCGTCATATCCGTGATGGCGATCTGGAAGCCGTCCGCAAGGCGGTAAAGACTCCGATCAACCTGGAAATGGCCGCCACCGAGGAGATGCTGGCGATTGCCGTGAAGTTCCGGCCGCATGCAGCGTGTCTCGTGCCGGAGCGACGCGAGGAGCGGACGACCGAAGGCGGCCTCGACGTCGCCAAGCTGCACAACCATGTCTCGCCATTTGTAAGAAGGCTGATCGAAGCCGGCGCGCGGGTCTCGCTGTTCATTGAGCCATCGCCTGAACAGATCGCAGCAGCTATCTCGCTGAAGGCGCCCGTTGTGGAGCTGCACACCGGCAAGTATGTGGAACTGGTCTTTGCCGGCGACAAGGCAGGCGCTGCGGCCGAGCTGAAGCGCCTCGAGGATGCGGCGGCACGGGGCGCGGCGGCTGGCATCGAAATCCATGCTGGCCACGGACTTACCTACGATACAGTGCGGCCTGTGGCTGCGATCTCGCAGGTCCGCGAGCTCAACATCGGCCACTTCATCATGGGCGAGGCGTTGTTCGTTGGGCTCGCCGAGGCGGTGAAGCGTATGCGCGCCGAGATCGACGCGGCGCGCGCATGATCATCGGGCTCGGCCAGGACATGTGCGATATCCGGCGGATCGAGAAGTCGCTCGAAAGGTTTGGCGACCGCTTCACCCACCGCGTGTTCACCGAGACGGAGCGCAAACTGGCTGACCGCCGTCGCCAGCGCGCAGCAACCTACGCCAAACGTTTTGCCGCCAAGGAAGCCTGCGCCAAGGCCCTGGGCACCGGCGTGCCGCGTCGTGGCGTACATTGGCAGCATATGGGGGTCGTGAATGCGCCAGGCGGCAAGCCGACTTTTTCGCTGACGGGCGGCGCTGCAGAACGCCTGGCCAAGCTTACGCCGCCGGGCATGACCTGCATCATCCACCTCACCATCACTGATGAATACCCCTACGCCCAGGCGCAGGTGATCATCGAAGCGTTGCCGCAGGCATCGTCGTGAGCCGGCCGAACTCCAGTCATACCGGCAAGCGGCGACGCAACCGCGCGAGGGGCGATGCGGCCCCGACGCTGACGGCGGAGTTGCGCAAGGCGTGTGAGGGAGCGATCGGCTACAAGTTCAAGGATAGCGAACACCTCGACCGCGCAATGACCCATCGCAGTGCGGCGCAGGGCAAGGCCGCCGAGTGGAGCAATGAGCGGCTGGAATTCCTCGGCGATCGCATCTTGGCGCTTGTGATCGTGGAGGCGTTGCTGGAGCGGTTCCCCGCCACGCGCGAAGGCGATCTGGCGCCGCGCCTCAATGCGCTGGTCAGCCGTGAGACCTGCGCCTTGATCGGCGCCGAAATGTCGCTGGACCGGTTCCTCATCGTGGACAAGGCGGAACGTTCGACCGGGGGGCCTAACAAGCCAACTCTTCTGGCAAATGCCGCCGAGGCTGTCGTTGGCGCGGTCTATGTCGATGCCGGCCTGCCGGCGGCGCGGAAATTCGTGCTGAACCACTGGGCCAGCCGCCTGAAGGCCAGCACGGAAAAGCCGCGCGATCCAAAGTCCGCCCTGCAGGAGTGGGCGCAGGCGCAGGGGCTGCCGACGCCAAGTTATCGCCACGATGGCCGCTCGGGACCCGACCATGCGCCTGTGTTCGTGGCGACCGTGCTGGTGCAGGGACATGTATCCGCCGCGGGCGAAGGCCCGTCGAAGCAGGACGCAGAGCGCTCGGCGGCGCGCGCCATGCTGGCCAGCATCGGAGGACATTGAGCATGAGCCGTGCAGGCTTTGCCGCGATCATCGGCGCGCCCAACGCGGGCAAGTCCACGCTGGTCAATCGGCTTGTGGGTTCGAAAGTGTCGATCGTCACGCACAAGGTGCAGACCACGCGCTTTCCTGTTCGTGGCGTTATGATGCGGGGCGATGCACAGGTGGTGCTTGTCGACACGCCGGGCATCTTCGCCCCAAAGCGCCGACTCGACCGCGCCATGGTGCGTTCAGCCTGGGAAGGCGCAGGCGATGCTGACGCCATTGTGCATCTGGTCGACGCCCGTCCCTGGGTTGGTGGAGGCGATCGCGGCGAGGATGAGGCGATCATCGCCCGTTTGAAGGAGCTGGGTCAGAGGGCCATCCTTGCGATCAACAAGATCGACCTGGTGGAACGTCAGGGATTGCTGGCGGCCGTGAAGGCCCTCAACGATACCGGCGCCTATTCCGATGTCTTCATGATCTCCGGCCTGACCGGCGATGGCGTCGACCAGCTGGCCGACCATCTTGTGAAGGCGATGCCTGAAGGGCCGTTCCTGTTTCCGGAGGATCAGGCCGCCGACATGCCCGTGCGCCTGCTGGCGGCGGAGGTGACACGCGAGAAGCTGATGCTGCGCCTCCATCAGGAAATTCCCTACCAGCTAACGGTCGAGACCGAGACCTGGGAGCAGCACAACAATGGCTCGGTGAAAGTCGAGCAGATGATCCATGTCTCGCGCGAGAATCATCGCTCCATTGTGCTGGGCAAGGGCGGACAGACGATCAAGGATATCGGCATGGCGGCCCGAAAGGAGCTCGCGCAGATCATCGGCCGGCCGATTCACCTTTTCCTGCGCGTGAAGGTTTCCGAGCGTTGGCAGGACAGCCGCGAACGCTTCTCCGCGCTGGGCCTCGATTTCGACAGCTAACGCCCAGTTAGCGCGGCCATCGGAATTTCTACTGCGGTCTCAGTCCTTCTTTGCCGACAATCTTCTACGCCTGCTTTCGGAGTGGGAGATCGGGATGAAGCGGCTCGGGCGAAAGCTCGAAGGCGTTGGCCATGAAGCGCGCGCGGACGCGCCGCGCAGGCGTTTCCACCGGTCAAGAGGTCGGCGACGGGCCAAGGCTCTTGCCGGACTGGGCGGCCGCCTCATGCGCAGCGCTGCATTCGCTTCCGTGTTCTTCGCAGGTGGGTTCTGCGCAACGCTCTTCTGGGAGTCGCAGAATGGACGCCCCCAGTCGCTGCGCTCAGCGCGCGGCTATTTCGCGAACTGCCGCGAGGCGAGGGAGGCTGGCGCAGCGCCGCTGTATCAAGGCCAGCCGGGTTACGCTCCTTGGCTCGACGCAGACCACGACGGCGTTGCCTGCGAGCCCTACCGCGACAGCTAGGCCGGCGCCGCCTCGCGCTCGTCGACTATCAGCTGGAACTTTCGCGTCCGTGTGTTGACCGGGATGTCATCAGCCACCTGAACCTCGAACCTGACATTGGACAGGCCCTTCTGGGCGAGGATGTCGCCGAGGCGCCGGTTCAGGCCATCGACAGCGGCTGTGCGGCCAGCGGTATCGAGCGTCGGATCCAGCACCGCAAGAAACCGGAACGCGCTCGGCCCTGTCATGCGGAACTGAAAGCGTGTGACGCCGGGGACGAATATCTCGTTGATGATGTGCGGGCTGATGAAATCCTGGACGCCTGCTGCATTCAGGAAAGTCGGCATCCGCTCGGTACGGCCGACCAGGTTGCGGATCACAAGATTGCGCGGATCCGGATCGGCGTCGATGGGGATAAGAATGTCCGACATCCGATAGCGGATCAGCGGCATCGTGTAGTTGAACAAGTTGGTGATGACCGAATGGTCCTCGAAAAATTCAAAGATCAGGTCGGATGCGCCCAGCGTCATCGTCTCGCCGCCCGGGTTTGATGCGCCAAGGCCCAGGTGCTCGGTGCAGCCATAGGCCGAGGAGGCCTCGCACCCGAAGGCGGCCTTCAGCGTGGCCATGTCCTGCTTGGTCACGGTCTCGCCGGTGGCGGCGATGGCGATTGGCGAGAGCTTGAGTCGGCCAGCATTCTGCTCGTCCGCGAGCATCCGCAGCGCCGCCGTGTATCCGGACAGCACGTCAGGCTGGAATGCGTTGAGTGCCGCGATCGTGCCGGGTAGCGGATTGTTGATTTCGAACGCCTTCGACTCGACGAAAATGCGCAGAGGCCCGGAATTGACCGCCGTCGCCATGGTGACCCCGGCAAAATGCCCGCCGGTCGCGCCGTAGAAGGCAAAGCGCACCTTGCGCCCCCGCGGACGCTTCGTTCTGGGAATGCGTTCCCGCCGGCGGTTGAAGTTGCCGAACAAGCCGCGCAGCCAGTCAGTCGGCGAATAGACGAAATATCCGACCTCTCCCGATGTTCCGGAGGTGTGCATCACGCGATATTTGCCGAACAGGAGCTCAGCCGGATCCTTCGAACGCTCGAGAAAGTCTGAAATGACCTGCTTCGTGATCCGCTTGTCCGTGACGATGGCATCGTAGTTGGCCATCAGGATCGATTTCGTCAGCAGTGGAAAGTCTGCAGGCGTGCAGGTCTCCAGCTTGATGCCCCGCTCGCTGATGATCTTCGCGTAGTAGGGCGAGTTTGCGTTGGCATACGCAACCAGCTTGCGGAATTTGGCGAGCCGGTGCGCTTCGAATTCATCGCGCGTCATGGTGCGCAAGCGGCGAGCTTCGCCCAGTTTGGACAAAATGGTGGACAGTTCGGCAAACATGGCCGGCCCCGAGCGTTTCCTTCCGCCTGTTATGAGTTGTGGCGGCGGCGCACCGTCCCGGAATTGACGGCGGTTGTCGAGGCGTCACGGTTCAGGCGCCCAAAAGGAAAGGGCGGCGGATCGCTCCGCCGCCCCAGGAGGCCTCTCCCTCTTAGGTCTAGAAGTTGTAGCCCAGGCGCACGAAGTACGTGCGTCCGCGCAGGTCGTACTGCGTTGCAGCCAGGGCATAGTTCTGGAGCCGCTGGCCGGAGCCATCGGAAATCACAGGCGGCTGGGCGTCGAAGATATTCAGGACGCCGCCGGTGATTGTGTAGTGGTCGCCTTTCCAGCGCACCGAGACGTCATGCGACAGCCACGGGTCCGTGGTGGTGATGACGTGCCCGTTGAGGTTGGTCGACGGGTTGATGAAGTAGTTGATGAACTCGTCCGCGCCGATGATCTTGTTGTCGGTCGGGCCGATGTAGTCGATGAACCACGAATAGGTGAAATCGCCGGTACGCAGTTGCACGTCCGCGTTACCCACCCATTTCGGATCGCCGATCGAACCGTTGAAGTCATTCGTGGCGAAGCCGGACGAGAGGTTCGGGTCGAACAGGTTGGCGACATCCTCCAGCGTCTGGGTCGCCGAAAGATCGACGCTCAGATTGCCGAAGTCGAACTCGTGTTCGTAGCGGATCGTGTAGTCGATGCCGCGCGTCGACTGGCTGTTCACGTTCAGATAGCTGTCGTTCACCGTCGCGATGTTGAACGGCGCCGTCGGGTCGGTGCCGGGGTTGCGGTGGAACAGCGAACAGAACGCGTTGGGGAAAATGGGCGCCCCGTAGCAGCCGCCGAGAATGGCGACCGGTCCGAGCTGGGCGACCTGGTTCTTCACCTCGATGTCGAAGTAGTCGATGGCAACGCTGAGATCGAGAAAGTTCGGCGTCCAGATCACGCCCAAGGTCTTGGCCGTAGAGTCTTCGGCTTTCAACCTCCCGGCGCCGCCGGTCTGGGTGATGACCGCCGACTCGCCAAGCAGGCCGGTATAGTTGCTCGGGATGCCTTCGGCCGCACAGTTCGTGCGGATGTTCTGGTTCGACGAGTTACCCCAGTCGATGCACGGGTCGATGTTCGTCTGGTCCTGGAAGCCGGTGAGGTTGCCAAGATACAGTTCGTACAGCGCTGGCGCGCGATAGGACGTGCCGGTCGTACCGCGCAGGCGGACGCTCGGCAGCACCTGCCAGTTGAGGCCGGCCTTCCAAACGTTGTTGGAGCCATAGCTGTCGTAGTTGAACCAGCGGCCTGATCCGTCGAGCGTAAGTTCCTCGACGAAGGGAAGGCCCTTTAGCAGCGGAACGTTCAACTCGGCGAACTCTTCGGTCACCGTATCCTTGCCCCTGGTCACGCCGGCCGCGCTAGTGTTCCAGAATTCGTCGGCGACCTCGCGTGGGTCTGGCGTGTCGTTGATCTTGAAGTGACGGTATTCAACGCCGACGGCGACGCCGAGCGGTCCGGCCGGAAGTTCCAGTAGATCGCCGGAAATGACGCCCTGTCCGATCGCCTGGTCGTAGATGGTCTTGCCAACCGGGTTGGCCGTCAGCAGGTCATAGGTCGCCTGTGACCAGTTGCCTGACAGGAAGGCCGGATCGAAGGGGTTGTACTCCGGTCCGTGATAAAGGCCGTCATTGCTGGTGTAGCGCCAGTCGCCGGCTTTATCCTTGGTGATCTCGTTGCCGGTGTAGGTTCCGTCCGACCGCGAATAGGACGCGTTCAGCGACCAGGTCCATCCGGGCAGGAAGAAGTCACCCTTCAAGCCGCTGTTCACGTAGTAGTAGTCGATCCGCGCCGACTGGTTGGCCGGCCAGATCGTGACCGGCTGGGTCAGCCGCAGCGTACCGACGCCGGGGATCACCTGGCCAGCAAAGCCCGGGCCGGCAGTATAGGGCCCTGGCACGTCATAGCCGATCGCGCTGGCGATCTGCGGGAAGAACTGGCGCCAGGCCTTCTGGTCCGTGTCCCGCCGCGTCGCCAGCACCTCGGTCGTCCACTTCACATCGCCGAAGATGTCGAAGTCAGCGCGGCCATAAAGGCTGGTGCGTTCTGTAGCGGCGATGGCATAGCCCTCCAGGAATTTTGGAGAGTTCAGCACGTCCTCGTAATAGGCGACGGGGCCCTGCGAGTAGTTGACGCTGACGCGCGGGCGATAGCCGGGGATCGGGCCGCTAGTGACGCCGTCGGGCGAGGGTACGTAGCGGATGCCGCTGAACGCGTCGACCACGGTGTTGAAGTAGATGTTGCCGGTCGAGCAGTTGCCAAGGCTGGTGTTCTGCAAGATCGAATGGTCGACGCGGTCAATCCGCTTGCCTGTGACACGGTCGTAGACCAGGTCCTGGGCGCAGGCGAGGTTCTTGCGGTCGCCCCACTTCAACGGATCGCGGTCTTCGTATTCTCCGGCAAACATGAAAGTCCCGCCGAGGAACTCGAAGCCGAAGGCGCCATTGACCTCCAGCGTGTTGCCGCCGCCCTGTTCGGTCGCGTTGTACTGAATGTTCAGTTCCGGTTTGTCGACAGACGAGCGCGTGATCACGTTCACGACGCCGGCCACGGCGTCCGAGCCGTAGACAGAGGAGGCGCCGTCCTTCAGGATTTCGATCCGGCTGATGATCGAGTCAGGAACGACGTTGAGGTCGAAGGCGCCGACCTGTCCGCGCGTGCCTGCAGGACCGGGCCGTTGCCCGTTGAGCAGAACCAGCGTGCGCTGGGCGCCAAGGCCGCGCAACGACACCGAGTTGATGCCGAGGCCGCCTTCCACCACGAAGTTGCCGAAAGTGTTGTTGATCTGCGTCGAGCCCTCGGCAAGCGAGGAGCCCTGCAGGATCTCGGCGGTATCCACCAGGCCTTCCAGCGTGGAGGACTCGGCTGTGATCACCTGGATCGGCGCAGTCGACGTGAACGCATCGCGGGCGATACGCGAGCCGGTGATGACGACTTTGTCGCCGCTGTCCTGAGGTTGTTCGGGTGGTTTGACAGTATCGACCGCCGCTGGCGGCGTAGGCTCAGGCTTTTGTTGAGGCGAGTTCTGAGCGAGGGCAGGCGAGCAGCTGGCGGCGATAACGACGCCAACGGCCGCGGACCGGCGGAGCCGGGCGGCCAGGTAACCGCTTTTCATGGAGTCTCTCCGGGAGAATTTTCATTTGGATTGACCCCTTGCAGTTCCTCGCCCCGGTTGGACGCCGAATGCCGTCGGCGCCGCCGTTGAGGGCGTGTATTCCTGAATATTCAACATTCGGACGATGTCCAACCTTAAATTCTCGATTCTCGATAAGATGTGACCTAAGGGTCACGATGCGATCGCCAGTCGGCTGGCTCGTAGTTTGTCTTTATTTTCAAGGTGAATTGGACGCGGCTTGAGCCAAAGCCCTGGCCGCCAAGCCCAAGGGGCGGGATTTCTAGCTGGTCACGGTTTGGTCAGCACAAACTGGCCGACATCGATCCGCCGTGTGCGGAAACCAGCCTCGCAATAGGCGAGGTAGTAGAGCCAGAGGCGGCGGAATTGTTCGTCGAATTTGCCGCCCTTGATCTGATCCCAAGCCAGGTCGAACCGCTTGGCCCAATCAGCCAGGGTGCGCGCATAGGAAAGCCCGAACATCTTGTCGACCGCGAACGACATTCCGGCGCGCTCGGTCTCCTCACGCAGCCGCCTTTCCGACGGCAGCATGCCGCCTGGGAAAATGTAGTGCTGTATAAAGTCGGCGCGTTTCCGGTAGCCCTCGAAATACTTGTTGTCGATCGTGATGATTTGCAGAGCGGCGCGTCCACCCGGCTTCAGCACTTCCGCGATCTTGCCGAAATAACCAGGCCAGTACTCTTCGCCCACAGCCTCGAACATTTCGATTGAAGCGACGGCGTCGAACTGTCCGGTCACGTCGCGATAATCGCGCATGACGATCTCGACCTTGTCCGACAGGCCAGCGTCCGCGATCCGCTTGGTGGCGTAGGCGTGTTGGGCGTCGGAGATGGTGATCGAAGTAACCCGAGCGCCGAACTCCTTTGCTGCGACTTCGGCGAAGCCGCCCCAGCCCGAACCAATCTCGAGCACGTGGTCGCCCGGCTTCAGCTTCAGGTTGTTCGCGATGGATCGGTACTTGGTGACCTGGCCATCCTGGAGGCTCTGGTCGTCCGATGAAAAGAGCGCCGACGAATACGTCATCGTGGCATCGAGCCATTTGGCGTAGAAGTCGTTGCCCAGATCGTAGTGGGCGAGAATGTTGCGCTTCGAGCCCTTCTTCGTGTTGGCCCGCAGCATATGGCGGATGCCAATGAAGAAGCGCGCCAGGCTGCCGCCGATCGCAAGTTTGCCGGCGGCTTCCCAGTTGTCGTTGAAATAACGAAGCACCTCGGCCAAGTCCGGAGTGTCAAACTTCTGGTCCATGAAGGCTTCGGCAAAGCCGATGTCGCCCTTGGACAGGACGGGGCGGGTGAAGGCTAGGTCATGGACGATGATTTCCGCCTGCGGGCCGGGCTCAGGACCGATGAAGCGCAGCGTCCTTCCGTCCGGCAGCACCATGTCGAGCCGGCCGCGTTTGAAACGGGCGATCAACATCACGGCTATGCGAAGGCTCGCCGGAAGGCGGTGAAGCTTGTGGAGGTCGTTGGGTCCTACCTCCAGGATCATTCGATCAAGGCGGGTCATGCACGTTTCCTCAGGTCTTCTTGCGCTTCAGCCGGACCTTCCTCCGGCCTTGCAAGGGTCGTGCGCCTCGCGCGCTGTTCAGGTTTAACATGATAGCGTGCGCCTTTCAGCCAAAGTCTGAGGGCCTGCCAATAGATCGCCGCCATCACGCCGATGCCTGATATGGGCATCCGGACCAGCCAGTTCAAAATGGTTGGTGTGGTTAAGGCTGCCGCCCGCAACTTCAGACTCGCCGTATGCTGACGGCCCGACGGGCCAAGATTTTCGACGATCAGCTCCATTCTGTCCTCGACATCGCCGCCCGTCGGCGGCCGCAAGGTGAACCTGTACTGGCCGGACACATCGAAAAACGGAGAAACAAAGAACTCTTTGTCCGACCTCACGCGCACGTCAGCCGGATAGAACGCGCTCACATAGGAATGAGTTTCACCAAAAGTGTTGTGCACCTCGTAAATAACCCCGCGAAACTTGCCGTCGGGGCCATGGCCAAACCACAGGGAAATGGGAGCAAATCCATAGCCCAGCACGCGCGGGAAGGTGACCAGCCTGATGGCGCCTCCTTCAAGACTGACGCCCGCTTCGGCAAGCCGAGCTTCAGCCCAGGCGCGCAAGGAGACCGAGGTGTTGCGATCTCCATGATCCTTTTCATCAAATGCGATGACGGCAGCCCTGTTGACGCCGAACAGGGGGCTTATTCGGCTAGCCTCCTCAAGGCGATCGACATCGATCTCCAGCATCGCGATGGCGTGACTGAAGCCGCGCCGGAAGGGCTGTTCGCGGACATGGGCAGTGCGGCCAAACCAGAGGCGAGCTGGCGCTGTCATCTTGCCACCGCCTGAAGCTGCGGCGCCGTGTGAAGATGAA
>DASZSI010000293.1:0-1970 GCA_035548775.1 Hyphomonadaceae bacterium | reverse complement strand
ATCAGTGTAATGGACGAGATAGCCTCGCGTGGAATCAGGTCCCAGCTCACCACATCACCGAACGGTTGGTTGAGCCGAACGCCATCCATGTAAAGCGACATGCCCTGCGGCGTGCCGAGCAGGGGTGATGCGGCATAGCCGCGATAGTTCACGTCCGGTTGCAGCGGATTGTTCTGGACATCGTTGACATAGACCGAGCCGATTTGACGGTCGAGGAAAGCGCTGAGGTCGAGCGAATGGCTCGCCTCGATGTCTTTCGCCGTTGCGGTCTGCAGCGGCGCTGCGATGGCGCGGGTGTCGGTCTCAGCCCCTTCAAGAGGTGTCGCCGTGATGACGACGACATCACGCTGGGGGTCGGTGGGCGAGGCCTGAGCATGCGCCGCTCCGGCAGAGACGCTGGCCCCTCCAAGGGCCAGGCAGATAGCAACCGCACATTTCATATTTCGCTCCCTTTCGCCTCATAGGCCGCAAGGGAAAACGGCGTCTTGAGAGAGTTCTCAGAATTGCCGGCTGGCTCAATAACTTCGACTTGATTGTGCGAACGCACATAGCTTTCCCGAATCCTGAAGGTCTCGGGGCAGGGCGAGATTACGGTCGCGCAAATCGACCTGTGCGCGAATTCGGTCTAAGCTTCCGGCCATAGGGAGAAAATCATGCTCAAGCATATCGCTCTGTCTGCCGTTGCGCTGACGATGGTGTTGGCCGCCGCGCCGATTGTCACCGCCCAGCCGCCGCAGCAAATTCCGGCGGACGCGCTTACCGATCCAGCAATGAAGGGCCCGGAAGTCGTCGCCTTCATCGGCCTCAAGCCTGGAGATCAGGTTGCCGACATCGTCGCCGGCCGCTTCGTCCGGCTGTTGAGCCAGACTGTCGGGCCGAAAGGCAAAGTCTACGCCTTCGAGCCGGACGAAATCGTGAAGGCCCATCCGGAAGTCTTGAAGATGATGACGCCGCTGGCCGGTGCGCCGTCTTCCAACGTCGTTCTGCTTCAGCATCCGATCAACACGCCGGGCCTCCCGTCTAACTTGGACGCCGTTTTCATCCGCCAGAACTATCATGACTTGCACGTCAAGATGATGGGGCCGGCCGATGTGGCGGCGTTCAATAAGGCGGTGTTTGCCGCGCTCAAGCCCGGCGGCGTCTATGTGGTTCTCGACCATGCGGACGCGGCCGGCTCCGGTCTTGCCGGCCCGGAAGCCCGACATCGGATCGATATCGCCGCAGTGAAATCGGAAGTGGAAGCGGCAGGCTTCAAACTCGATGGCGAAAGTAACATCCTCGCCAACCCGGCCGACGATCACTCCAAGGGCGTGTTCGACCCGTCGATTCGCGGCAAGACGGACCAATTCCTCCTGAAATTCCGCAAGCCGAAATAGCCAGCTACCGATTTCTAACCCGAGGCGGGTCGGCGGATGCATTCGTCGGCCCGTTGCTTTAGGGTTAGGGAATGAGACTTTTCGCCGCCATTCTTGCATTCGCGCTTGTCGGCTGCGCAACGACTTCCGCGCCGGTCACGGGAGAACTCTCCGCGCGGATTTCGGCGCCTGTCGCGCCCTCCACCGATCGCGGCCTTATCCACCTCAGTCAGCATACGAGCGCCTCGCTCTATGTTCCGGCGAGCTACCTGTCGGACCATCCTGCGCCGTTCCTCCTGCTATTGCATGGCGCGAGCGGACGAGGCGACAACATGATCCGCAAGTTCAAGGACGAGGCCGACAGGCGCGGCATCATCCTTCTGGCGCCCGATTCGGAAGGCAACACATGGGACGTCGCGCTTACCTACGGCAATTCGCGTCAGGCCCCGCATTTCGGTAATGACGCCGTGCGTGTCGACGCGGCTCTGTCACAGACATTCGCGCGATATGCCATCGATCCCAGGCACGCGGGCATCGCAGGCTTCTCCGACGGCGCCGGCTACGCGTTGTCGCTGGGCGTGAAAAACTCCAGACTGTTTCCCTCGATCATGGCCT
>DASZSI010000292.1:0-7651 GCA_035548775.1 Hyphomonadaceae bacterium | reverse complement strand
TCGTCGTCGGCGCGGCGTACCGCAAGCGCGGCCTGGCGCGCCTTGAGTTCGGCTTCCGAGAGCCGCGAATTCTGGATCGCTTCCTGGGCGGCGGTCAGCGTCGGCGCTTTTTCCGCAGGCTTCTCCGGCTCGGGCCGCACGACCTTTTGCGTGCCGGGCGAGACGACAACCTTCTTCTTCTTGACCTCGACAGCAACCTGCTTCGACCGGCCGTGCGAGAAGCTTTGCTTCACGGTCCCGGTGTCGGCGCGCTTGAGGGTAAGCGGCCGGCGCTGCGAGTTGTCGTTATCCTTCGTATCGCTCATTCACTCACTTCGGTTGCAGCCAGCAGGTCCGGAGGTTCGCCCCCGGATCGACGGGCCTGGGTCTCGTCAATTTTTCGCCCCGGGGCCGTTCGGCTTCGCGTCCGTCTCGGGACGATCACCGAAGGGCAGCCCGTCTTTCAGCCAAACGCGCCGGAACCCGGAAAGCCTTGCCAGCTCCCCCATCCAGCTTCGCGCGAAACGGCCTTGTTTGAGGCATGCATGTATCACACGCCCACGCCCCAAGGCCATGCCCAATTCATCCGCCGAAAAACACCCAACGACCGGCGGAAGTTCACGGTTTTCAGGCCGTTCACCTTCGCTTGATGGGCCGGAACCATGGAGGCCATGTAACAGGGCGAGAACCTTGCTCCGGCCGTCCTCCGCACCGTCGGACGCCTCGATCAGGCAAGCTGGCGCCGCATCGCGGATCGCCTCGCGCACCTGTTCGAACCCCAATATGAGTTCGCCGGCCCGTCTTGCCAGTCCCAGCTGCTCAAGAGCACGTTTCGCGAGAAGTTTTTCCACATCAGGAGCCAAGTCAGGCGAGGCCTTTGCCGGCGCCTTGAAAGCCCGCGCAAAGACGCCCTTTTTTGCGGCTGCATCGACGGCTTCGGCTGCAGCCGTCACCCAGGCGCCCCGTCCCGGCAGGCGGGCGGCAAGATCTGGAACCACGGATCGGTCCGGTCCCAGGACAAAGCGGATCATCAGGTCCTGGGGCTTGGTCTCCATCGTGACGATGCAGCGGCGCGAGGGCGCAGTATCCGCCACGCCCTTCCCGCCGGCGCGGCCAGGGCCCGCGTCGGTTTCGGCTGCTTCAGTGTCGCCGGTCAGATCCTCATGACTGTTCGCTGCGGGCGCCATTCGCGCTCCCCAGGTTGAACAATTCATCGCCGCGGCTGCGGGCGTCATCGGCTGTCTGCTCGCCGGCGTTGAGTTCGGCCTCTTCGGCGTCGAGCGCCGCGGCGCGGGCCGCGAGCGCATCCTCAAGCGCCTTCGGCTCGACCCAGCCGGCCGCCACGCGCGCCTTCAGGATGAAGAGCTCGGCGTCCTCGCGAGACATTTCGCCCTTCTCGATGAGGCCTGGCACGAATTTCGGCTTGCCGTCCGGCCCCGGCTCCTTCCAGCCGACCAGGTCGTCCGGCACCAGGCCGGCGAGGTCCTCGATTGTCTTGACGCCGTTCTCACCGAACTTCACGGCCATCTGCGGCGTCACGTTCTCCATCTCGGCGACCTCGTCGGCGACGCCCAGCTCCTTGCGCTTGGCGTCGAGTTCAGCGGTCAGCTTGTCGAGGTATTCGCGGGCGCGCTGCTGCAGCTCGCTCGCCACCTCCTCGTCGAACCCTTCGATGCCGGCAAACTGGTCGGCGTCGACATAGGCGATCTCCTCGACCGTCTCGAAACCTTCCGAGGCCAGCAGCTGGGCCAGCGTCTCGTCGGCGTCGAGGGCTTTCTGGAACAGGTCGGTCCGCTCCTTGAACTCGCGCTGGCGGCGTTCGCTATCAGCCGCCTCGGTCATCAGGTCGATCTGCCAGCCGGTGAGCTGGGACGCGAGGCGCACGTTCTGGCCGCGGCGGCCGATCGCCAGCGGGAACTGGCTTTCCTCGACCACGACTTCCACCCGGCCCTCCTCCTCGTCGATGACGACCTTGGAGACATCGGCCGGCTGCAGCGCGTTGACGATGAAGGTCGCATCGTCCTGCGACCACGGGATGATGTCGATCTTTTCCCCGCCGAGTTCGCTCACCACCGCCTGCACGCGGGCGCCGCGCATGCCGACGCAGGCGCCGACCGGGTCAATCGAGTTGTCGTGGCTGAACACGCCGATCTTGGCGCGCGAACCCGGATCGCGGGCGCAAGCCTTGATCTCGATCACGCCCTCATAAACCTCGGGCACTTCCTGGGCGAAGAGCGCGATCATGAAGCTGGGGTGCGAGCGCGACAGGAAGATCTGCGGACCCTTCGCTTCGGACGAGACCTTGTAGAGATAGGATCGCACGCGGTCGCCGGTGTTGAAGTTCTCGCGCGGGATGCCGTCGTTGCGGCGGATCACGCCTTCCGCTTTTCCAAGGTCGACGATCACGTGGCCGTATTCGACGCGCTTCACGATGCCGTTGATGATTTCGCCGACACGATCCTTGAAATCGTTGTACTGGCGGGCGCGCTCGGCCTCGCGCACTTTACCTGTAATGACCTGCTTGGCGGTCTGGGCGGCGACACGCCCGAAGTCAAACGGCGGCAGTTCCTCGCGCAGCTCGTTGCCGATCTCGGCCTCGCCGTCGATCTTCTTGGCGTCTGCGAGCGAGATCTGCGTCACCGGGTTCTCGACCGCTTCGACCACGGTCTGGACACGCCACAGGCGCTGTTCGCCGGATTCCGGATTGATCTCGGCCCGGATGTCGTGCTCGAGGCCATAGCGCGAGCGCGCGGCCTTCTGGATCGCCTCTTCCATGCCGTCCAGCACGATGCGGACGTCGATGTTCTTTTCCTGCGCCACCGATTTGGCGATCTGCAGAATCTCTGCCCGGTTTGCGGAAATGCCGGCAGTAGCCATAGTTCACTCCTTCATCTGACGCCCAAGCCTGAACTTCAGGTCTCGACGTCTTCGTCTGTGTCCTCGACTTCGACATCGTCGAAGTCTCCTTCAATCTCGTCGTCCTCGACCTCTGCCGGGGCTTGGCCCTTGGCTTGCGCCGCCTTGATCAGCTTGTCGGTAAGCACGAGGTGGGCTTTCACCATCTCGGAGAGCGGGATCGTCGCCTCCCCGCCATCCTTCAGCGACAGCGTGGTGACGCCGCTGGCCTCGCCCTTGATGAAGCCGTGGAATCGCTTGCGGCCGTCGATCGGCGTTCCGATCTCGACACGCACCTCGTGGCCGATCCACTTGCCGAAATCGCCGGCGCGCGTCAGCGGCCGGTCGATGCCGGGCGATGAAACCTCGAGCGAATATTCGCCGACAATCGGATCCTCGGCGTCGAGCAGCGGCGACAGGCGGCGCGACAACTTTGCGCAATCCTCGACATCCATCGTGCCATCCGGCTTCTCGGCCATGATCTGCAGCGTCGGCGGCCGCGAGCCCGTGAGGCGCACGCGCACGAGGTCGAGGCCGAGGGCTTTCGCCTCGGGCTCGATCAGGTCGAGAATGCGCAACTCGATTTCGCTCTGCGCCCGCATGAGGGGTGCGATTTCCTTTGGTTAGTCGCCGTTAAGCGCGCGGTTTCCAGGCCCCAAATGCGAAGCGGCCGCCCAGTTCTCTGGGCGGCCGCTGCGATGTGAGAACTAGTTCGCGGAGGCATATAGGCGCTTACCCGGCCTCTGTCGAGCCCTTTTCTCGCATGCCGCAGACACCCTGATCAGCCCGTCCTCGCAGCGCACGGGCGTCGCGCATCAGGCCTTCTTGTTTGCCGAGATATTCTGGTCGATGCGGTCCATCTCCTGCTGGATGGTGGCCGCCTTCGGGCATTTGCCGGCGCAATCGGTCTGCATCTGCACCAGCGCGGCGCGCTGGGCCTCCGCCCCGGGCATGTCGCCCAGCGCCGCGTCGACCGCGCCGAGCCAGCCATGGGCCGACACCATGGTCGGATCGAACTTCACGGCGTTGCCGAAATAGATTTTCGATTTCGCGAGATCACCCATCTGCGCCTGCACCATGCCCATCAGGAAGTTGCCGCCGGCATGCTCGCCAACCTTGCCGAGAAAATCCTCGAGCTGCTGGCGCGCCCGTTCGAGGTCGCCGGCCTTGTAGTATTTCAGCGCGTCCTCATAGGACTTGATCGAGTCATCCATCTTGCCGATCTGCGGCCGCGGCTGGTCCGGCAAGGCGGCGCGCTGGGCCAGAGCCGGCGCAATGCCCGCCCCGACAGCGGCAAGGCAGAATCCCGCCGCGGCGAGAGTCTTTGTGAGTTTCATGGGTCATCCTCCGGTTGTCCCCCAAGACCGCAAAGGCGGCCCCGGATGCCGGTCTTGAACGTCTAACCGCCCGCCGGCTAAGCAGGAGTATAATCGAGGCGCAGGGAAAGACACGATCACTGATGCGCGAAGGCCGCGCGGATTTCCCCGGGATCATAGAGTGTCTTCGGTTCGACCGCCTGAAGCGTGGCCTTCAGCCTGGCCCAATCCGGCTGGGCGCCCTTCTCCGGCCTGCCCGTCCTTGCCGCCTCCGCCATCGCACCGATCCGGTCGGAGAGCAACAGGAGGGCGCGCCGTTCGTTTCCGAGCGAGGGATCGGCGAGGCGCTCATAGATCCGCTCCAGTCGGAAGCGTGCGGCGCGAAGATAAAGTACCCGTGTGGCCGGATCGAAGCCGGGCGTTTCCCCGGCCTCGTAGGCTGCCCGCGCCGCATCAACATCGGTTGCCAGGTTGAGGGGCGCATTCGCGGCGCCGACGACGCAGGCCGAGGGCGCCAGGCCATCGAGATAAGCAATGACAGCATCGATCACCGCCGCCGACGGTTCCTGGCCATCGAATTCTTCGACGATCAGCCCGTGGACCTTGGCGTGGAATTCGGCGCCGGTGCGATCCTTGATCTGCTTGCCGTCCCGCAGCGCGATGTCGGGAATCGGCTTGGGATTGAAATTCCCGTCCCCCCTCACCTTGGAAAAAATGCTGGAGGTCACGTCCGCCGCGCCAGGCTTGTCGGAGACGCCTTCGACGAAGAAGTCCGGATTGCCGCGCCCGTTGCGGTGACAGGATGCGCACGACAGCTCCATCCGCGCCGCGGCCCCGCCCAACAGCGCGGGGCTTTCAAACGCGATGCGGCCCAGCTCTCGCTTCCTCGCCAGCTCCGGCGATGCAGCCAGCGTCTCGCAAGCCGGCGGGAGTTGGGTCAGGAACGCGACCTTGTCGGCGTTCTTGTCCAGCCAGCGTAGCGAGCGGATGTCCTCGGCCTTCGGCGCCGCGCTGTCTGATGCGCCCGGCGCAGACGAACAGGCGGCCGCAACAAGTGCGGCCGCCATCAGTTTTGTCATCTCGCGCAGAGGCTACGACCTGTTGCCGGCGATCCAGCGGCGCAGCTCTTCAGCCTGCTCGCAGCCGAACTTGCAGATGCCATCCAGCTTCACAAGCTGGGCCTTCGCTTTCGCCATCTGGCCGGTCTCGACATAGTACTCGCCGAGATATTCGTTGGCGCCGCGGTGATCGGGATCGAGTTTCAGCGCCGCGGAATAGTAGCTGATCGCCACATCGTAATTGTGCAGCTTCCGATTGGCGAAGCCTTCATAGGTCAGCACGTCCGGATGCGGCCCCAGCGCAAGGCCGGCTGTATTCAGCGAATAGAGCGCGTCCTGATAGCGGCCTTCATTGATCAGCGCGAAGGCCTGGAGGTAGGACGCATCACCATCGGTTGCCGAGGCGAGCCGAACGAGATCGCCCGAGATCTGCACCGGCGTCGCCGGATCGGCCAGGTAGGCGTCAACCCGAGCAAGAGCTGCATCGATGGCGCCGGCTTCCGGACAGACTGTCGCACACTTGGTCTTGAGATCAGTGAGCGCCGTCTTCTGCTCGGTCGCCTTTCCTGCATCGCCAAGCTTGGCTTCCATCGCGCCAAGCCATCCGCGCGCCAGGACATGGTCCGGCTTGTACTTGACCGCGTTGCGCAGGAATTTGCGGCCGTCGTTGAAATTCTGGTCGCCGATCTTGGCCAGCGCCATCATGTAGTTGGTGTTGGCGTCGCGCGGCGCCACATCGAGCACGTCGTTGAACGCCTTGGCCGCCTGCTTGAAATCCGACTTCTTCAGGAAGTCTACGCCTTCGGCATAGCGCTTTGCTGGATCGATCTGCCTGCCGGAAGCGCTGGGCATCTGCCCACCGCCGCCGCCGCCGCCGCTCGATGCCAGCGCTGGCGCGGCGATCGCGAGGACCGAAGCAGCCACGATAAGAGTACGACCGAATTTCATGGTCCGATCCTCCCAACCGGAAGTCGCCGCCTTGCGGCCGACAGCACAAAGCCTACGCCTCGGCCCACGGGCTCGCCAGATGAAATCGTCAACACCTATGCGCGCGTTGTCCGCACGATGCGCAGGGAGATGTTCGACGATAAGGTGTAAATTCAGGCGCTCTGTTTTTGCAGTCGTCAGACAGGCGCGAGCGTTTTCAGGACGCTGTCGACCAGCCGTCGCGAATAGATTTCCGGCACCGGCCCACGCATGGCGATCAGGCGATGCCAGATCGGGCCGAACAGAATCTCCGTTGCAAGGTCGATGTCCCAGTCACGTCGCACGGCGCCCTTCAGCGCCTGCTCGGCCAGGATGTGGCGCAGCGGAATCTTGACGCTCTCGGAGAACCACGCGCGGAAAGTCTCGCCCGCCTCGCTGTCATCGGCCGCCGCAAGCAGCGCGCCTCGCCAGGCGTGCGCGCCATCTCCGGTCCGCACCGCCAGCAGCATCGGCTCGACCAGCGCGGCGATCCGATCCTTCACGTCGGCGCTGGCAGGCAGGACGGCGGGCTTTTGATCATTCAGCGTCGCCAGAGCCGCATCGACAGCCAGCGACGCCGCGGATTTCCACCAGCGATAGATCGTCTGTTTCGAGGCCTTGGCGTTCTTCGCGACCCGATCGACCGAGAAGCCACGCCAGCCGTGCTCGGACAACTCAACATAGGCTGCTTCCAGCACGGCGTTGGTGGACGCCTCACTGCGCTTGGGTCCGACCCTGCGGCGCTCAGAGTCCTCGCCATTTGCGGGGGGCGGTTCTTCGTCTCCCATCGCAGCAGATGTCCCAGGCATGGCCAGATGTCGCTGTTGGCAGGGTCTAACGGAACTGACCGTACCTTGTCGGTCAAAGCGTTTCCAAGTCAATCGAAACGGAACTCTGACGACGATTTGCGTCCCGCTCCGATCTTCGCTAGGGCGGGCGCCACATGACGAGCACGCAATGACCGACGACGCCAAGGACCTCATCGCCGGATATCGGCGTTTTCGCGCCAACCGCTATCGCGAGGCGCGTGGCCTGTTCGCCGCCCTGCGCGACGGCCAGCAGCCTTCGACCATGATCATCGCCTGCGCCGATAGCCGCGCGGATCCGGCCATGATCTTCGATGCGGCGCCGGGCGAATTATTCGTGGTGCGAAACGTTGCAGCCCTGGTGCCGCCCTATGACGAGTCGGGCGGCTGGCACGGCACATCGGCGGCGGTCGAATTCGCGGTGACGCGCCTCAAGGTCAGCCAGATTGTCGTCATGGGTCATGGCGGCTGCGGCGGCGTGATGGCGAGCCTGGCTGCGGCGGCGGACCGTCCGGTCGGCCGCTTCATCGCGGACTGGGTGGAGATCATGGCGCCGGCGCGCGACATCGTGCTGGGCGATGAAAAGGTTCCGCGCGCCGACTGGCAGGAAGCCGTCGAACACGGCGCCGTC
>DASZSI010000291.1:0-1858 GCA_035548775.1 Hyphomonadaceae bacterium | reverse complement strand
GATGCGGGCCAGCTTGTCGGCGAGGTTGAATGCGTCATGGACGCCGCTGTTCAGGCCCATGCCGCCGATCGGGCTGTTGACGTGCGCGGAGTCGCCGGCGAGCACCACGCGGCCCTGGCGGAACTTCGCCGCGACGCGCTGGTGCACGGTGTAGAGGTTGCATCCGCAGATTTCGAACGCGTGGTCGATGCCGAGGAATTTCTGCAGCCGCGTTTGCAGCGCTTCCGGGCGCTTCAACTCGTTCTCGTCGTCGTCGATGTTGGTCGGAAAGTGGATGCGCCACCGGTCCGGTGGGCCTTTCCAGTGGAACAGGTTGGAGTATTCGATCGGGTCGGAGATGTAGTTGCGTTCGGTGTAGCCGTGCTTCTTGAAGTCGTAGGCGACCTCGATGTTGATGGTGCGCTCCGGATAGGTGAAGCCTTCGAAGTCGAGACCGAGGTCCTTGCGCGCGATGCTGCGGGCGCCCTCGCAACTCACCAGATAGCTGGCGCGGATGGTTTCGCCATCACCCCCGGCATTCTTGATCCGGACATCGACGTGGTCGCCCTGTTGCGCGAACGAGACGAACTCGGTCGCCATCTGCACGTCGATCACCGGATGCGCCTTCGCCATCTTGAGCGCTTCTTCGATGATCTTGATGCGCTCGCATTGCAGGACGAACGGGAACCTGGTGTCGTCCTTGAGCAACGTGTGATCGAACTCGGCGATCATCGCGTTGTCCTGGCGGTCCCAGTACTGGAACTTCGGAGCAATAAGTCCGCGCGGCTCCATTTTGGCGTAGAGCCCGACGCGGTCGAAGAATTCCAGCGTGCTCGGATGATTGGAGCCGGCGCGCGGCACCTGATCGAGGAACGTGTCGTCCGACATGAGCTCGAGCAGGACGACGGATACGTCCTGCTGGGCGAGCGCCAGCGCCAAGCACAGGCCCACTGGGCCTGCACCGACCACGACGACCGGATCGGATTTCGCCATTCCTGCTTACTTGGCGGACGCGGGCTCCTTCGCAGGCACCACATCCTTCACCGCGCCGGCCCAGCCCTTGTGGGTCAGGTCGAACACCAGTCCAGTTGGCGACTTGTATTTCGCCTCATAAAACGAGTTCGGCGAGGTCGGACGTCCGGCAAGGTACTTTCCTCCGGCGTCGACCACTTGCTTCTCGGCGGCATCGAGATCGTCCACCCACATGCCGAAGTGGTAGAGTCCGGTCTTCTCGTCGCCCTCCTTCTTCAGCAGTGCCACATTGAACACGCCATCCGACATGTAGATGCCGCGCCGCGCGGTACCGGCACGAGTCATGTCGAACGCTTCCTCAAAGAACTTGGCCGAGGCCTCAGGGTCTTCGACGATGATGGCAATGTGGCGGAGCTTGGACGACATGGCTGATCCTTTCGGTTGTGCCGCCATGATGCGGCGAAAATGCTCAGTCGTAAACCGTGTCGACGTAGTGGTCTGAATCGACGACAGCTTCGATCACAGTTGGCCCCTTGGCCGCCAGCGCCTTCCCGACAGCGGCTTCCAGCGCTGTGGCGCTGCGGACGCCGACCGTCGGCACGCCAAAGTAGTGCGCCGGTGGCTCGGTATAGTCCTCCGACTGGAGTTCCGTTCCATAGAGGGGAAACTGGCGGCGGATCTGCTTCACTTTGATCAGCGCCAGCCACTTGTCGTCCAGCACCACCACCGGCAGCGCCAGCCCCATCCGCTTGGCCACCGCGACCTCGCCGCAAGTCATCTGGAAGCAGCCGTCGCCCAGCAGGCAGACCACCGGCAGGTCCGGCCGCGCGAGCTTGGCGGCGATCGCGCCGGGCAGGCCGAAGCCCATCGACGACCAGCCGTTGGTGACGTGGAAGCTCTTCGGCGC
>DASZSI010000290.1:0-12670 GCA_035548775.1 Hyphomonadaceae bacterium | reverse complement strand
GCACATCCGGCGCCTGCACAAGCTGGGACAGCGGCGTTGCGCCGGCAGGCAGCGGCGCCGACACATCGCCTGCGCGGCCCGACCAGTGCGCCGGCGCATCCTCCGCCGCGGGCGCCTCGAGATCATCGCCCAGCGCGGCGGCCAGCGCCCGCTCCATGCCTTGCGCCTTCACACCATGCGCAACGGGCGGATAAGCCGCGCTAATCTCGCGCACCAGCCTGTCGAGGCCTTTGAGTTCGGATTCCAGTTCCCCCAGCCTGCGTTCCGCCGCCAGCAGTTGCGGCGTCAGCTTCGCTTCCGTCGCCCGCGCCTCGTCAACCGCGCGATTGGCCGAGGCCAGCTGCGCCTGCGCTGTATCGGCCCGCGTCTGCGCCTCGCTCCGCTTCAGCCGCGCCGCTTTCAGCGTCGCCTCCAGCGTCGCTGCATCGCCCAGCGAATTGAGTTCGGCCCGCGCCTTCGACAGCTCCGCCGTCAGCCGCGCAACGCGCTCTTCCTCGCGCGCGATCGTGGCTTGCGCCGCCGCCGCCTGCGCCTCGGCCCTGGCAAGGGCCGCCCGGCGCTGGTCCGCTTCGGCCTCGAATGTCTGCAGGCTCGCCATCGCGGCATCGACCGCCGCCGATAGTTCAAGCTGGCGTCTTGCCTGCGCCTCATTATCCTCCGGCGGCAGGTCGTCGATCTGGCTTTCGGCCCGGTCGGCGCGAACATTGGCGTCGTCGCGCTGCACGCTTTCTCGCGCACGATCCTCGACCAGGCGCTGGATGTCGCGCTCCAGCCTTACCACCGTATCGCGCGCCGCATCGCGCTCGGCCTCGATCCGCGCCAGCTGCAGCTTGATGACGCCCAGCTTGCCCGCCGCCTCGGATTCCGCAGTGCGCAAGGGTTCGATAGCCGCGCGCGCATCAAGTTCGGCCGTCGACGCCCGTGCGCTGGCCGAGACAGCGTGCTGCTCGGCGACCTTTGCCTCGTCCAGCGCCTTGCGCGCGGCTTCCGCCTCTTCTACGGCGCCGCGCCAGCGCGCGGCCCCCAGTCTCGCTTCAAGCGCCGAGATCTCTTCCGACAGCGCCTTGTATTTGCGGGCCTTGCCGGCCTGCCGCTTCAGCGAGTTTGCCTGGCGCTCCACCTCGGCCATGATGTCGGCAAGCTTGGCGAGGTTTTCCTCGGCAGCTTTAAGTTTCAGCTCCGCCTCGTGCCGGCGCGCCGCAAGGCCGCCAATGCCGGCAGCCTCTTCCAGGATTCGCCGCCGGTTCTGCGGCTTGGCGCCGATCAGCTCGCTGATCTGTCCCTGGCGGACCAGGGCTGGCGAGTTCGCGCCGGTTGATGCGTCGGCAAACAGCAGCTGCACGTCCTTGGCCCGAACCGTTCGGCCGTTGATCTTGTAGGACGAGCCCGCACCCCGGCGCAGCATCCGCCGCACCTCGATCAGGTCCTCTCCGTTGAACTCGGAAGGCGCTGTGCGGTCCCGGTTGTCGATAAGGAGCGTGACCTCCGCCATCTCCCGCGCCGGCCGCTGTTCCGTGCCGGAAAAGATGAGGTCGTCCATCTCCCCGCCGCGCATCGCCCGCGCTGACGTCGCCCCCATCGCCCAGCGCAGCGCTTCCAGAAGGTTGGACTTGCCGCAGCCATTGGGGCCGACAATGCCTGTCAGGCCCTCTTCGATCGGCACATCCACCGGATCGACGAAGGACTTGAAGCCCGCAATCTTGAGCCCGATCAGGTGCACGCCGGTCTTTCCAGGACCCTCGGTTTGGCCCGGATTCCGCGGGCTTTTGGCCCCTCTAAGGGGGGGCGACTGCAGGGTCAATGCCTGTCTCCCCCCGGGCGACAGCGGCCGCATTCCGCGCTAGAACAGGGGCATATCCGAGGAGGGCGGAATGAAGCTTGTCGCATGTGTGCTGGTCGCGGCCCTTGCGCTGCCAGCTTTGTCGACGCCCGCTTTGGCGCAGGCCCGCAGCAAGGCCAACATCCAAGCCGAGCTTGAAACGCTGACCGCCCAGAAGCAACAGCTCGACGCCAGCCTTAACGCCGTCAGCAACCAGATCACCCAGCTGCGCCAGCAGCGGATGCAGAAAAACGCGGGCGTGCCCTACAACAAGCTGCAGGCCAGCGCCGGCTTTACGCCGGAAACCAACGCCGACCTCGTCGACCAGGCCGGCAGAAGCGGCCGCGACATCTACGATGAAGCCATCGACAAGGCGCAGAACCAGAAATCGGACATCCAGCGCCAGCTGTCTCAAGTCAAACAGCAGATCGACAAGGACAAGGCAGAGCTGAAGACCGCAAGCTAGGTCGGATTCGCTGCCGCAGCGGGCGGGGTCTTGGCCAGCGCAGCGTCGATCGCGGCCGACACGGCCTCGAGCGAATGCTCCGGAATCTTCTCCCCATTGACCACGATGGTCGGCGTGCCGGTCACATAGTCCGGCGCCGCGTGAGCCACCTTGCTTGTCATCGCCGCAATCGACTTGTCGTCGATGCAGGTGCCGACCTGGTCGGCTGAAAGTCCGTGCCGGGCGCCGAGCGCGCGGAATTGCTGCTGCAGTTTCCACGGATCGACGGCGGACTTGAGAATCGCGTCCTGGCTGCCGAACAGGTCGGCGATAGTATCGAAGAACTTGTCCTCGCCGGCGCAGCGCGCGATTGCCGCCCCGGCTTCGGAAACCGCCTCCGGCGGCGTCGGCATCACCCGCCACTCCAGGTGCGCCTTGCCGGTATCCATGTATTTGGCCTTCAGCTGCGGAAACACCTGGTGGTGGAATGCATAGCAATGACCGCACGTGGTCGAGGCATATTCGACGATCTCGACCGGCGATTTGGGATCGCCCAGCACCGGCGAGCCAAGGAAGGGCGTGATCGCCACGGTCTTGTAGGGCTCGGCCGCGCGCGGAGGGTCGCAAGCGGCAAGCAGGCCCAGCGCGGCAAGGACCGGAAGGCGGCGCATCACGTCAGTGCTGCGGGGCCGGCGTGGGCGGCGTGGTGGAGGCTGGTGTTGCAGGCGCCGGTGTTGTGGGCGCCGGCGTCGCCGGCCCGGGGGTGGCCGGCGATGTCGGTGAGGCCGGGCCAGCCGTGGCGGGCAAGGGCGCGCCGGTCAGCACATGCTCGATCTGCGCCGACAGCGCATCATAATTGTGTTCGGTGATCAGCTTGTCATTGAGGAACACTGACGGCGTGCTGCGGCCATCGACGCCAGCAGCCTTGAGCCGCGCCTCGCCCTCATCCCCCGCCTTCTCGATCGCGGTCTTCAGCTCCGGCGCATAATCTATGCAGGTGCGCGTCTGGTCGTGCGTCAGGCCATGGCTTTCGGCGACCTTGGCGATGATCGGGCCGGCCGCGCCTTTTTCGGCGGCCTCGACGATGTCGGCCTGGGCGCCGAACAGGTCATCGATCAGGCCGTAATAGTCGTCCTTGCCCTTGCAGCGCGAGACCGACGCCAGCAGCACGTCGATACCGCCATGGATCGGCATGTCGCGCAGGATGTAGCGCACCTTGCCGGTGTCGATGTAGTTGGTCTTGAGGCGCGGGAAATCCTGCTTCCAGAAATCGCGGCAGTGCGGGCAGGTCAGCGAGGCGTATTCCAGGATCGTCACTTTCGCATCGGCGCTGCCCAGCGGCACGTCGCCCAGCACCGGCGTCACCGGCACGGGCTTGAACCCGTCTGCGCCGGTCTGCCCGCCATTGTCCCCGCAGGCGGCCAGCGAAAGGGCGGCGATGAGGCCGATGGCCGCCGAGGCGAGGCTGGGCCGGATTGAAAGTGCTGGCATCTTCAACTCCCTGACGGTCTGCCTGACCGTCTGATGGCCGAAACTGGCGAGGTTGTGGCGAAACCGGCGGGTCCGGTCAACGCATAGTGATCACGGCGGCAATGGCTGCGCGCGGTGTCAGGCTTTTCTTCCATGCGGCCGGGCCAGGACAGCCTCGCCGAGTTCCGCCAGTGCATTGCGGATGTCCGGGGTTCGCACCGGGGCAAGCCGGCGCACCAGGTCCTCGCGTTCATGGGCCGAAAGCGGCCGGGCCGCCATGTGCGGCGGCACGGCGGGCGGGGCGGTATGGACGATCTTGAGAGACTTGATCGTCGATCCCGAGGCCAGGTTCACCCGATCGATGATGTGGGCCGCCGCATGCATCAGGATCGGCGCCGCCGCCGACGGCGCCCTGATATGAAGTACGCCGCCCGATTTTCCCTTTGCCACCCGCAGCGGTGTCGACATCCCCGCCAGCCTGATCCCCACGATTTCCGACCAGCGCGAAGCCAGCGTCTCAGGCGCGGGGCCCGCCTGTTTCAGGATCGGCCGCAAAGCCCGCGACACGGCGACGCCCATCGGGCGCGCCGGGCGATAGACCGGCACGGCGCGCACTTCAGCCAGCCGGGCTTCGGCCGCCTTTTCGGCTTCGCGGATCCGCCGGTCGATGATGCTGCGGTCGGTCATGGCTCCAGTCTTGCCAAGTTTCGGCTTATGGCGGAATGGCCCTGAGCAGGATGCTCCCGGACAAGATGACCGCTCACAGCTCCACCCGGATACTCACCGCTCTGGATCGCTGGTACCGGCGCCACGCCCGCGTGCTGCCCTGGCGCATCGGGCCGGAAGCTGCGGACGGCGGCGAAAAGCCCGATCCCTACCTGATCTGGCTCAGCGAGGTGATGCTGCAGCAGACCACAATTCCCCATGCTGCTCCGTACTTTGTGGCGTTCCGCAAGCGGTGGCCGACAGCAAGGAAACTCGCGGCGGCCAGTTGGGAGGACGTGTCCGCCGCCTGGGCCGGGCTCGGCTACTACTCCCGCGCTCGCAACCTCCACGCCTGTGCAAAAGCCGTCACCGAGCGGGGAGGATTTCCACAGGACGCGGCGGGCCTCCGCGAACTGCCCGGCATCGGCCCCTACACCGCCAACGCCATCGCTGCCATTGCCTTCGGCGAAAAGGTCGCCCCGGTCGACGGCAATATCGAGCGGGTGATGTCGCGCCTCTACGCCATCGGATCGGACGGGACTGAAACAGGCTGGCGTAAGGCGAAGGCCGAGATCGTGGCGCAGGCGCAGAACCTGTTCGACGCTTTGAAGAAGGATCAGCGCGCCGGCGATCTGGCGCAAGCGCTGATGGACCTCGGCGCGACGATCTGCACGCCGAAGAAGCCCGCCTGCGCGATCTGCCCGCTGATGGGCATGTGCGCCGCCCGCGCCGAGGGCGATCCCGACCGCTATCCCGTGAAAGCCGCGAAGAAGGATCGTCCCACACGCCATGGCTCGGCGTTCGTTCTCACGCGTGACAGCAAGGTCCTGCTCACGCGCCGGGAGCCGACTGGCCTGCTTGGCGGAATGATGATGCCGCCAACCTCGGCTTGGGAGACCAAGAAGCCCGCAGACCCACTCGCAGAAGCTCCCGGCAAGTTCGCCTGGGATCACATTGGCGAAGTCCGCCACGTCTTCACGCACTTCGCCCTCAAGCTCCACGTCTACCGCGCCGAGGCGCCCGCCCGAGCCAAGCTCGACGGCCAGTGGCTCAACTTCCAGGATGCTCTGGCCTCGCTCCCCACGGTTGGCCGCAAGGCCGTCGCGCTGGCGCTCGGCTCTACGGCGAAGCGGCGATAGTCGTGCGGTGGAGCACGCGGTCATAGCCGGCATAGCCGCCCGTGGCGGCGTGGAGGACCGAACGGTTGTCCCACATCAGCAGCATGCCGGGCTTCCACTTGTGCCGGTACTGGAACTCCTCGCGGCCCTGCCACTGGTAAAGCTCAAGCAGCAGCGGCGTCGATTCTTCCTCCGCCATGCCTTCGATCCCGACGATATAGCCGAAGCACGAGAAGATACCTTCGCGTCCCGTCTCCGGATGCTTGCGGATCAGCGGATGCAGCTGCGTCTTCTCGGCATCCTTCGAGACGCGGATATCCATCGAGCGTCCCTTGTCCCTGGCGCCATACTGGCCGTCAGGCGCATAGGCGCGCTTGGCCGAGTGGATCGCCATTTTGCCTTCCAGCTTCGCGCGCATCGCCTTCGGCATCGCGTCGAGAGCCGCATGCTGGTTCGAGAACAGCGTGTCGCCGCCAACCGGCGGGATAGTAATGCCATAGAGACAGGTACCCGCCGGCGGCCTTGCCTGGAAGCTCCAGTCGCTGTGCCAGTTCTCGGCGAACAGTTGCGTGGTCTCGTCCTTCTTGCGCATCACCGCGATCACATGGCTGCGGCCCGGGATCGGCGCGATGAACGGATCATGGCCAAACCCGCCGAACGCGATGGTGTAGCGTTCGAGATCATCGTCGCTGATCTGTTGGTCGGGGAAGGCGAGCACATGGTGCTTGAGCCACGCGGCGCGGATGTCGCGTACGTCGTCCGGCTTCAACGGCTTCGACAAGTCGACGCCCGTGACGCTCGCCCCGCACGCCTGGCCTGATGGTTCGACACGGATCATGGGATCGCCTCCCGAATTGGCGATGATCCTATCAGTCCCGCCTCAACCCGAAAGGGCGTTGGCGTAGCGTGAACGCAGCACTTTCTTGTCGATCTTGCCCGTAGCCGTCAGCGGTACGGCGTCGAAGATCACAGCATCCGGCCGCCACCATTTCACGATGCGCGGTTCCAGGAAGGCATAGATCTCGACCTCGGACACCGACGCGCCCTCATGCCGTTCGATCACCAGCAGCGGGCGCTCTTCCCACTTCGGATGCGGCACGCCGACCACGGCGGCGATCTTCACGCCGGGACAGCCGACCGCGATGTTCTCGAGATCGATCGATGAAATCCATTCCCCGCCGGACTTGATCACGTCCTTCTTGCGATCGGTGATGCGCATGAAGCCCTTGTCGTCGATCGTGGCGATGTCGCCCGTATCGAACCAACCATCGGCGTTGGTCGCATCCTGCTCCTTGCGAAAATAGCGCTGCACCACCCAGGGCCCGCGAACCAGCAGCGCGCCGGAGCTTTCGCCATCCCACGGCAGGTCCGCGCCGTCTTCATCGACGATCTTGAGCTCGATGCCGAACTGCAGCCGTCCCTGGCGCGTCCAGATCGCTTCGTCCATCGCGTCCTCGCCGCCTTCGGCCAGCGCAGGCGTCGGCGTCGAGACCACGCCGAGCGGGCAGGTTTCGGTCATGCCCCAGATCTGCAGCACGCGGACGCCGTAGTTTTTCTTGAACGCCTCCGCCATCGCGCGCGGCACGGCCGAGCCGCCGATGACCAGCCGCTCAAGATTTCCCGGCGTCTCTCCCGTCTTCTCAAGGTGCGCGAGATACATCGTCCAGATGGTCGGCACGCCGCCTGAGAAAGTGACGCCCTCGTTGACGATCAGGTCCTGCAGGCTTGCGCCATCCATCTTGTCGCACGGCATCACCAGCTTGCAGCCATTGACCGGCGCGGTGAAAGGCAGGCCCCAGGCGGTTGCGTGATAGAGCGAGGAGCACGGCATCACCACGTCGAACGCGGTAAAGCCGAACGCCCCGGCCAGTCCCGTCGCCATCGCGTGCAGCACGACCGCCCTGTGGGAATAAAGCACGCCCTTGGGATCGCCCGTCGTCCCCGAGGTGTAGCAGAGAAAGGCCCCGGCCCGTTCGTCGACCTGCGGCCAGTCGAACTCGGGGCTTTCGCCTCCGATCAACGCTTCATAGCTCGCGACGCCCGCCGGGGTCTTGTCGCTGAGCATGACGAAAACCCGCGCATGCGGGATGCGCGAAGCAATGCGTTCCACCAGGCCTGCAAAGCTCTTGTCGTAGAAGATGATCGAGCTTTGCGCGTGGTTGAGCGTGTAGATGATCTGCTCATCGAACAGGCGCGGGTTCACGGTGTGCAGCACCGCGCCGATGCCCGGAACGGCATAGAACAGCTCGAAATGCCGGTGCGTGTTCCATGCCAGCGACGCGACCCGTTCGCCCGGCTTCACGCCCATCCGCTTCAGCGCATTGGCCAGCTGCCCCACACGAGCAAGGCAGCTTTCATAGTCATAGCGCCACATCGGCTCGTCCACGAGGCGCGAGACGATCTCGCGCCTGGCATGCGCCTGCGCTGCAAACTGCAGGATGCCGATGATCTGCAGGTCGGGCGTCTGCATGCCCGTCATCAGGTCGATATCGGACGCGGGGCCGGATGAAGAGCCCATGACTCGCTCCAGGTGAATTGCCGGAAGGATGATACGCGGAAGATCGCCCGCGCTCCATGCTCGGAGCCGACGATCGCCGCAATTATTGCCGACGGCGGCCAGGCGCCCGTCGCCTAGGCGGCGTCGGACAGGGACGATGCGCCGGGGAGGAAGCGCTCGGCGTTTGCGCGAATGTCGGGGCCGAAGGGACAGGCCTTGCGCGTCATCCGGTCGATATGCACGCCGGTGATCTCGCACGTGGCGCACAGGTCCCCGGTCGCGAAATCATGCATCTCGTGCGTCATGAGGATCGCCTTGTTGCGCACCTCGCGCACATGCGAGCGGATCTCGATCACGTCGCCCGCCAGAACCTCGCGCTTGTAGAGGGTCCGGCTGTCGACGGCCGCCATGCCGCGCATCTCCTCGCGCAGGTAGGCCGGCGTCAGGCCGATGGCGGTGACGAGCGTCCAGGTCGCCTCGTCGAACTTGCCCGTATACCACATGACGTTCATGTGCCCCATGTGGTCGCAGTGCCAGCTGTGGACGATGCCGCGATAGGCGAGGAGGGGAGCCATTTTCTTCTCTTTTCTTTTTTGGCGGGAGGAAGCTTCAACAAGGCACGAGCTTGCGGGCATTCCAGAGATTGAGCGCGGTGCGGAACGGATGCGTGTCGCAGAACACCTGGTTGCGATAGATCAGGCCGCCGCGCAGCTGCACGCTGCATACGCCGCGATAGGTGATGGTCCGGTCGCCGATCGGCGCTTTCGCCACCCAGTGATTAAGAAACCCGTCGCGCAGCGGCACAGCACGTTCGTGCGTCCACACCCATTCGGGATTGTCGCCCAGCAGCCTGGCAAAATACCGGATCAGCGCGGGGCGGCCGCTGACGCCGTCCGGAATCGCGGGGTCCGAATAGAACGCGTCCTCGGTGTAGAAACCGGCGAGCAATTCCGGATGATTGCCGGTCCAGGCTGGCAGCCAGCGATCGCAGAACGCGCGCGCCTCGGTTTCCGTCATGAACTTCATTCGGGATCTCCCAACCGGTTTGGATACGTTGCCGTATCCAACAGATACGGTGCCGTATCGTACTTGCAAGGGGGCGGCAATACGTTACCGTATCGGAAAAGGGGTCATTGATTGGGCGAGGCTGACGGGTCGGAGAAATGGATCGACGCCGGACTGACGGAATTGATCCGCGGCGGGGTCGATGCCGTCCGGGTCGAGGTCCTTGCCGAGCGCATGGGCGTAACCAAGGGCGGCTTCTACCGCCGCTTCAAGGATCGCCGCGCCCTGCTCGACGCCATGCTGGATGCCTGGGCCGAAGGCCGTATCGCCGTGATCGAGCAGCAGACCGCCCTCGATGGCGAGACGCCGGAAGGCCGGATCAAGCAGGTCATCAAGCTCTACTCGGAACGCCAGAACCCGGAAGGCATCGCGATCGAACTCGCCATCCGCCAATGGGCGCGGGCTGATGAGGGAGCGCGCGAGGCTGCCGCGCGCGTCGATGCCGGGCGTATGAAGGCCGTGACGCGGCTCTACACCCAGCTGGGCTATCCGCCCGCCACGGCGGAAGCGCGGGCGATGATGTTCTATGCGTTCATATTCGGCGAAAGCCTGCTTTTCCTTGGCCACAGCCAGCGCAGGCGCGCTGCCCTTGTCGCCGCGTGCACCGAGGCGCTGGCGGCGCCGGCGGGCTCGTTGCGCTAGCCTCCGCTCAGCCGGGCGCTATAGTAGCGGCGCCTGCCATAGAAAGCCGACCTATGACCGTTCCGCCTCCGCCGGTCCGCCTCGATCCGCCCGGACGGGGTCATATCTACGAAAGCATCCTCGACACCATCGGTTCGACGCCGCTGATCCGCGTGCGCCGGTTCGCGGCGGAGGAAGGGGTCGTCGCCGATCTCCTGCTCAAGCTCGAATTCTTCAACCCGCTCGCCAGCGTGAAGGACCGCATCGCGCTCGGCATGATCATCGACATGGAATCGGACGGCCGGATCGAGCCGGGCAAGACGACCCTTGTCGAGCCCACGTCCGGAAACACCGGCATCGGGCTTGCCTTCGTCGCGGCCTCGCGCGGCTACAAGCTGATCCTCACCATGCCGGAATCCATGTCGATGGAGCGGCGCAAGATGCTGTACCTCCTCGGCGCCCAGGTCGAACTCACGCCCCGGGAAAAGGGCATGCGCGGCGCCATCGAGAAGGCCAACGAATTCCTCGCCACCATTCCCGGCTCAGTGATGCCCAGCCAGTTCGACAACCCGTCCAACCCTGCGATCCACGACCGCACCACGGCGGAGGAGATCTGGAAGGACACCAATGGCGAGGTCGATATCATCGTCGCCGGCGTCGGCACCGGCGGCACCTTCACCGGCTGCGCCCGCACGCTGAAGCCGCGCCGGCCCCAGCTGCAGATGGTGGCGGTCGAGCCGGAGAAGAGCGCGGTCTTGTCCGGCGGCCAGCCCGGTCCTCACATCATCCAGGGCATCGGCGCGGGCTTCATCCCCGCCAACATGGACGTCAGCTATATCGACGAGATTCAGCGCGTCTCGAACGAACGCTCGCTCGAACTGGCGCGCAAGATCGCGCGAACCGAAGGCGTGGCGGTGGGCATGTCATCCGGCTCGGCCCTGGCCGCGGCCGTCGAGGTGGGCCGTCGTCCCGAGAACAAGGACAAGAAGCTGGTGACGATCATCCCCTCCTTCGCGGAGCGCTATCTGTCGACCGCGCTGTTCGAAGGGGTTTGATAAGATCGAGGCTCGGGGGACAGCTTGGCCAGTTGCGACGTTTTCATCTCCTACAAACGCGGCGAGGGCCATCTCGTCGAGCCGATCGTCCGCAAGCTGAAGGAACTGGGGCTCACCGCCTGGTACGATACGCGGCTGGAAGCAGGCCCGAGCTTCGACAAGCAGATCGCCGCCAAGCTCGAGGAAGCACGCGTGGTCCTCGTGTGCTGGACGCCAGCTGCGATCGACTCCGAGTGGGTGCGGGCGGAAGCCGCGACTGCGCAGGAGGCCGGCAAGCTCACCGCATGCTTCCTCAAGGAGACCAAGCTCATACCGCCCTTCAATCTGATCCAGACCGAGAATCTGGAAGGCTGGGACGGCGAGGATGATCACATCGGCTGGACCAAGACTTTCACCCGCGTTGCGTCCCTCTCCGACAATAACGACCTGATCCGCTGGGCCGCTCTCATGAGCGAGGGAAATCCGGCGAACCTCAGGGAATGGGCGGCGAAGCAGCCGCCTGGCTCCTTACGCATGTCCACACGCTTCTGGATTGCCGAACTACAAGGCGCAGTGGTCGCCATTCCCGATGTCTCGCTGCAACTGGCTCGCCAACGCACACTGAGCGCGCGCTGGGGCCGCTTGAGCTGGTGGCAGAAAAGCCTGGCCGCTTTGGCGCTGGTTGGTGTTCTGGCCGGCGCCTATCTCGGCATCAGTTGGCTCACCCGGCCGCCAACGACGATGACGTACTACGTGGTCTTCGAAGGTCAGACGTCGGTGAAGAAGGGCGTCGAGGTTCGTTTCAACGGCATCCCTGTCGGAACCGTTCAAACCGTCTCGCTGGATCGTTCCGACCCGAACCGCGTCATCGCGGGTATCAAGGTTGATACGGAAACTCCTGTCAGAGTGGACAGCACGGCAGAAGAAATAAAGGACGCGAATGGCGTCACCACGGGCCTTCAGATTTTTGCGGGCTCGCCTGACAAGCCTTTGCTCAGGTCCGATCCCGGAACACCGGCGATCATCCGTTCGCAACGAACAGCGCTCGATGAATTGTTCCAGGGCGGCCAGGACGTTGCGGCGATGCAAAGCGAGCTGCTCCAGAAACAGCTCGAATACTACAAACTCGCCATCGACGATCTGAGGGCGAAAGCCGAGCAGGCTTCTCCAAAGTCCAGCGAACCCGCACCAGACACGTCGACCAAACCCGCCGCTCAGTAAGGCGACGCCACCGCGGCGGGCACTGCTGCCCCGTGACTCATCTTCGTCACGAGCGCATGCTGGCCGTGCTTCAATCCCGGATTTGAAGGGGGACGCCCATGCTGGATCACATCGGACTCAAGGTCACCAATATCAAAAAGGCCAAGGCGTTCTACGATGCGGCGCTCGCGCCCTTGGGCGTCGGTGTGGTGATGGAGGTGAGCGCGGAGGAGACCGGAGGCACGGCCTACATGGGCTATGGCGAAGGCTTCAAGCCGTATTTCTGGATCAATGAACAGCCGCGCGCGACCGAGCGTCTGCACGTGGCCTTCGCCGCCGACAGCCGCGCGAAGGTCGACGCTTTCTACAAGGCCGCGATGGCGGCGGGCGGGCGCGACAACGGCCCGCCGGGCCTGCGCAAGGAATATCACCCGACCTATTACGGCGCCTTCGTGCTGGATCCCGACGGACACAACATCGAAGCGGTCTGTCACGCGCCGGCGTGAGCAGCCTCTTCTAACGCGGTCGTCAGACCTTAGTGCTGAGCCGGTTGAGCGGGCTTCGCCGGCGCAGGCGTTGCCGGTTGGGCCGGCTTGGCCGGGGCCGGTTGAGCCGGAGCAGGCGCAGCGCCGGGTTTCGCCGGCGTCGTGGCGCCCGGAGCAGCAGGCGTAGCCCCGCCAGCCGGAGCGGCGGCAG
>DASZSI010000289.1:0-14081 GCA_035548775.1 Hyphomonadaceae bacterium | reverse complement strand
CCTAATCGCGCGCAAGTTCGACGAAAAGGACTAGAGCTCAGTCGGGGCCGCGGCTGCCGTCGGTGGGCAGGGTCGGAGCTCCACCGGATTTGCCGATGCGCGGCTGGAGCGTGCCGAAGCCCGCGCCGCTGTCTCCGCCACCCTTGTCGTCCGAACCTGCGGACAGGGGCTTGATGAGATCGGCATAGGAAAGATCCCCGCCCGGGGGGCTGACCAGCTGGGCTGCGATCCGCTTGAGACCGGCGACGAATTCAGCCTTGGTGATCGAACGGTCGAGATTGCCGTCAAACGTCATCGGGTTGGAAAGAACCTCGCCAGTGCCGCCAACCGATGCCGCCCACTCATTCTGCTCGAAGCCGGAGATGACGCCGTCCTTGTTCTTGTCCGCGACATCGAAAGCAGCGGCGCCGCCGGCCTCGATCTCCTGGACCGTTATCTTGCCGTCATGATTGGCGTCGAAGGAGGCAAAGAGCAGCGCGCCCGGCTTCACCACCTTGACGCCCTGGGGCGCACGGAAGCCTCCGCCTGTGACCTGGCCGCCCTTCACGACGCGGTCGACCTCATCGGCCGGGGCCGGGCGGTCGTCAGTACGGCTGGTGGTGACGACCTGCGCGAAGGCGGAACCCGACAGGAGCGCGAATCCAAGCCCAATGAAAACAAGCCGCTTGGTCCGCTTCGCCATCACCGCTCGCCCTTGTCTCTGAAGCCGGCCCTGTCGCCGGGCCCTCGAAACCACTGTTGCGACAGCGCAACACACTCGGCAATAGCCGGTCACAGCCAGATAGGCGCGAACCAAGGCAAAGCGAGGGCCGAAAATCATATAAAGATATCTTTATATGATTTGCCGAGGCGTGGTCGCGCTGCTATAGCGACCCCGCCGCGGGCCCGTCCGTCCGCATCAGATTTCAGATCGAGGAGTGGCGTGATGGCGTCGCAGGATTTCAAGGTTGCCGACCTGTCGCTGGCCGACTGGGGCCGGAAGGAATTGACGATTGCCGAAACGGAGATGCCCGGCCTGATGGCGACACGTCAGGAGTTCGGAGCGAAGAAGCCGCTCAAAGGCGCGCGCATCTCGGGCTCGCTGCACATGACGATCCAGACCGGCGTGCTGATCGAGACGCTGAAGGCGCTGGGCGCGGATGTGCGCTGGGCCTCGTGCAATATCTTCTCGACGCAAGATCACGCAGCGGCCGCCATTGCGGCAGCCGGCACTCCGGTGTTCGCCGTGAAGGGCGAGAACCTTGAGGAGTACTGGGATTACACCGATCGCATCTTCCAATGGCCGGACGGCCAGATGACCAACATGATCCTCGACGACGGTGGCGATGCGACGATGTATGTCCTCGTCGGCGCCCGAGTTGAGAACGGGGAGGCAAACCTGATCGCCAAGCCCGAGTCGGAAGAAGAGACCTATTTCTTCGCGCAGATCAAAAAGCGGATGAAGGCCTCGCCGGGCTGGTTCACCAAGCAGCGCGACGCGATCAAGGGCGTGACCGAGGAAACCACCACAGGCGTCAACCGTCTCTACCGCCTGGTGGAGAAGAACCTGTTGCCCTTCCCTGCCATCAACGTGAACGACAGCGTCACCAAGTCGAAGTTCGACAACAAGTACGGCTGCAAGGAATCGCTGGTCGACGGCATTCGCCGCGGCACCGACACCATGATGGCGGGCAAGGTGGCCGTGGTGTGCGGCTATGGCGATGTCGGCAAGGGCTCCGCCGCTTCGCTGCGCGGCGCAGGGGCGCGCGTGAAGGTGACCGAGGTCGACCCGATCTGCGCCTTGCAGGCCTGCATGGACGGCTTCGAGGTCGTGACGCTGGAACAGGTCGCCAAGACCGGCGACATCTTCATCACCACGACCGGCAACAAGGACGTGATCCGTCTCGAGCACATGCGCGAGATGAAGGACATGGCCATCGTCGGGAACATCGGCCACTTCGACAACGAGATTCAGGTCTCCTCGCTGCGCAACTACAAGTGGGACAACATCAAGCCGCAGGTCGACATGATCAATTTCCCGGACGGGAAACGGATCATCCTTCTGTCGGAAGGCCGCCTGCTCAATCTCGGCAACGCCACCGGCCACCCGAGCTTCGTGATGTCGGCGAGCTTCACCAACCAGACGCTGGCGCAGATCGAGCTGTGGACCAACGGCAAGAAGTACCAGAACAAGGTCTACACCCTGCCGAAGCATCTCGATGAGAAGGTCGCCAAGCTTCACCTTGGCAAGCTCGGCGCGACGCTGACCGAACTCTCGCCAGAACAGGCCGACTATATCGGCGTGACGCCGCAGGGTCCGTTCAAACCCGAGCACTATCGCTATTAGTCCAGCTCCAAAGCGCTGATTCCGTGACGAGACGGCCAGGGCGTCGGCTATGCCGGCGATCTGGCCGGCTGCCCCTTGACCTGGGCCAAGTCCATAGCCGGAGAGCAAAATATTGATGCTTCCGTTTGAGTATGGACGGGACTAGGAACCCGGCCCGTTCGAGGCCGCTGTGCGGTCGCGGCAGAAGGCATCAGGAATGAGCGATACGTCGTCCTTGGGCGGGGTCGCGCAGGCGGCAACCCGGCACAAGGCAGAACGGCGCTTCTGGGCGCTGGCGCTCGGCTCCATCGGCGTCGTGTTCGGCGACATCGGCACCAGCCCGCTCTATGCGTTCAAGGAGTCGATCCATCACATCGCGGACGCCCGGAACGGCGTGCTCTCGCGCACCGACGTGATGGGCGTGGTGTCGCTGATGATCTGGTCGCTGATCATCATCGTGACGCTGAAATACGTGACCCTTCTGATGCGGATGGACAACCGCGGCGAGGGCGGCACGCTTTCACTGATGGCGCTGGTGCAGCGCACCTTTGGCCGCCGCACAATGTTGCTGTTCCTCGTCGCGGTGTGTAGCGCCGGCATGTTCTATGGCGACGCCCTGCTGACGCCCGCAGTGTCCGTGCTGTCCGCCGTCGAAGGCTTGACAGTCATTCCGCAGCTGCAAGGCCGCATCGAGCCGTTCATCCTGCCGCTCGCCCTGGTGATCCTGATCGGCCTGTTCCTGTTCCAGAAGCGCGGCACGGCGATGGTGGGCGCCTTGTTTGGCCCGATCTGCCTTGTCTGGTTCCTGACGCTGGCCGGGCTCGGCCTCTATCATATCTGGCTTGATGGCGCTGCGATCCTATGGGCGCTGTCGCCGCACCACGCTGTAGTCTTTCTCTCGACCCACTCGGTGCTCGGCTTCGTCGTGCTGGGCTCCGTGTTCCTGACCGTTACGGGTGCTGAGGCGCTCTATGCCGACATGGGCCATTTCGGCCGCAAGCCGATCGCGGCGACGTGGCTATGGATCGTCTTTCCCGCGCTGGCCATCAACTATCTCGGCCAAGGCGCAATGGTGCTGAACGAACCGGCGACCGTAAAGAACCCCTTTTTCGAAATGGCGCCCGACATGCTGCAGGCGCCGCTTGTCGTGCTAGCCACGCTGGCGACGGTGGTCGCAAGCCAAGCTGTGATCACCGGGGCCTATTCACTGACGCAACAGGCGGTGCAGCTGGGCCTGCTGCCCCGGCTTCGCATCATCAACACTTCGGACAAGAGCCACGGCCAGATCTACATGCCGCAGGTGAACTACATCCTCCTGGCCGGGGTCGTGATCCTGGTGCTGGCGTTCAAGTCGTCCTCGGCCATGGCGAACGCCTATGGCGTGTCGGTGATCGGGGCCATGATCACGTCCTCTATCCTGGCGCTGATCGCGGTTCATCGCGTCTGGAAAAAGCCGTGGTGGCTGGCCGTACTGCTCGTCCTTCCCTTCCTCGTGGTCGAGTCGGTTTTCCTTGCCTCGAATCTCCTGAAGCTGCCGCAGGGCGGCTATGTGCCGCTACTGATCGCGAGCCTGATGATCCTGGTTATGTGGACCTGGGTGCGCGGCTCGCGGATCCTGAGTGCGCGAAGTTCATCCGACATCACGGTTGAGGACGTACTCAACGGTCTCAAGACCAACCCGCCCCACACGGTGAAGGGCACGGCGATCTTCCTAACCGGCGAGCCAGGGACCGCGCCGACCGCCCTGCTCCACAATCTCAAGCACAACAAGGTGCTTCACGAACAGAACGTGCTGCTGACGGTGCGCGCGGCGCAGGAGCCTTACATCGCCGACGACAAGAAGATCGAGATTGTCGATATTGCCGACAACATGAAGCGGATCAGCATGACCTTCGGCTATATGGAAACGCCAAACGTGGCGCGGGGCCTCAGCCTCGCCAAGAAGGACGGGCTAAGCTTCGACATCATGCAGACGTCGTTCTTCCTGTCGAAGCGAACCATTCTGGCGGACGGCAAATTCGGCATGCCGCTGTGGCAGGACCACCTCTATATCTTCCTCAATCGCAACGCGACGAACGCGACCGAATTCTTCCACATCCCGACATCGCGTGTGGTGGAGCTGGGCACGCAGATGGCGCTGTAGAGTCCTAGGCCGGCGCAGCCGTTGATCGGACGGCGCCAGGGCGCCTGCCGCCCAGCTTCGATTTCAGGAAAGCCGTGACCGGCTTCTCGAACGCAAAGTACAGCACAAGCCCGGCAAGCACGGCGGCCGCGTAGGTTGCGGCACAAAACAGCGGCAGGGCGCCCGGGAATTCTAGATGCAGGCGGGGCCATAGGATCGAGCCCCATTCGATAACCAGCAGGTGCACGCAATAGATAGAATAGCTGGCAGCGCCGAGGAGAAGGAGCTTACGGCTGTTCCACACCACGCCGTGCTTCTCCAGCATCAGGGCGCCCGCCACGACCGCAATTGCTGGCGGACCGTTGACCGCCGTGCGCAGGAGAGTGGGCTCGGCCGTTCCCTCCTTGAAGAGGTCGGCAACGATGAAAAAGGCGACAGCCCCCAGGACCAGGAGGCTGATCCCAGCGAGCTTCGCTGACGTCTTGGAGAGCGCGATTGGCCGACGATAGAGCAGCGCGAGAACGCCGCCTGCTACAAATTCGAACGTAATGGGCTGGTTCCAGCGGAACAGGGTGAACGACAGCCAGAATCGCGAGGTCATAAGGAAGGCCACGGTGAAGAATATGGCAAGCGCGACGAGCGCCTTGACCTGTGATCTCAGGAAAAAAGTGAGGCCGAACAGGAAGTAAAAATACATCTCGAAGACCATCGTCCAGCCGGTCGACAGAATCGGATTCCAGTCGCCGTCGGCGCGGATTTTCGGAATGAAGAGGAAGTTCGCGGCAATGTCTCCGGCGTTGAATTTCACGACCCCGCCCGCGGAAAGTCCGGCGTAAAAAAAGACAATCAAGACGCCGGTGATCAGCCAGTAGACCGGGCCAACGCGAATGACGCGGTCCACCCAGAATTGCAAAGTCGAGCGACCGCCGTTTTGCGTCGTGTGAAACATGATGAAGCCGGAGATGACGAAGAAGATGTCCACCCCCGCGCGCCCGACATAAGGCAGGCCATAGCCTAGGTCGGCCTGGAACCACTGCATCATGTGGCGCCACACGACGGCCAAGGCCGCAACGGCCCGGAGCACCTGAATATTGTTGACCACCCGGCGTCCCGAATGCGCGGATCTGATCCGACACGCCCTTCACCAACCCATTCTGTTGGGCGTTCGAAATCGCGCAATGCCTGTTTGAACGCAGAATTCGAAGTGCAGATAGCACAAACCCCAAAGGGCCGTCGCGCCCGCCCCCGGGCCAGCCCCGAAGGCGAAATCGCGTGAACCCGGCGATCGGAAAAGCTGGTCTCTCGCCTGTTGCGCGAACTGCGCTAAGTGGTCCTAAGTTTGCTGGGGCCGCGGTAACTAAGGCGGCCTTGTCCGCACTGAATCCTGTTTTGAGGCTGTTTGATGAAAACCCCGCGCGCCGACCTTAAGGCCAACACCTATGACTTCGAGGTGACGCCGTTGGTTAAGCCGACGGGCTTCAGGGAATACGACGCACGCTGGTGGTTCGGCGGACCACAATATCCCAAGGCGCCGGAGCTGAACTTCCTCGGCGTTCAGGCGCTGGGACTTGGCCTCGGCACGCTGATCCGGGAAATGGGCGTCGCTCCACGCGTGGTGACGGGCCACGACTTTCGTTCCTATTCGCTTTCGATCAAGCAGGCGCTGACGCTGGGCCTTCTGGAAGCGGGGTGTGAAGTTCACGACATCGGCCTCGCGCTTTCGCCCGTCGCCTACTACGCCCAGTTCGCCCTCGACATTCCATGCGTCGCGATGGTGACCGCCAGCCACAACGAGAACGGCTGGACCGGCGTGAAGATGGGCGCCAACAAGCCGCTCACTTTCGGGCCCGAGGAGATGGGTCGCCTCAAGGACATCGTGCTCGGCGGCAAGTTCAAGCCGATGGCGGGCGGCAAGCTGATCCGTGTCGACGGCGTGCGCGAGCGCTATATCGCTGATGTCGCCAAGAACGCCAAGCTGACCCGCAAGCTGAAAGTCGTGTGCGCCTGCGGCAACGGCGCGGCCGGCGCCTTCGCTCCCGACGCCCTGCGCGCCATGGGCGCCGAGGTGATCGAGATGGACACCAACCTCGATTACACCTTCCCGAAATACAACCCGAACCCGGAAGACATCGAGATGCTTCACTCGATGTCGGCAGCCGTGAAACAGCACGGCGCGGACCTCTGCGTCGGCTTCGACGGCGACGGCGACCGCTGCGGCGTGGTAGACGACAAGGGCGAGGAAATCTTTGCCGACAAGATCGGCCTTTTGCTCGCTCGGGATCTGTCCAAACTGCACAAGAACGCGACCTTCGTGGTCGACGTGAAATCGACCGGCCTCTACAAGACCGATCCGGTTCTCAAGGCCAATGGCGCGAAGGTCGATTACTACAAGACCGGCCATTCCTACATCAAACGCCGGACGACCGAGCTTAATGCGCTGGCCGGCTTCGAGAAGTCGGGCCACCTCTTCTTCCGCGCGCCTTATGGTTATGGCTATGACGACGGCCTCGTCGCCGCCGCCGCCGTGTTGATGATGCTCGACCGCAACCCGGGCCGCTCGCTGTCGGATCTCAAGTCCGAGCTCGGTCAGGCCTGGACCTCGCTCACCATGAGCCCTCACTGCGATGACGAGAAGAAATACGGCATCGTCGACAAGGTGGTCGCCGACTACCAGGCGCTGCAGAAATCCGGCGGCTCGATCCTTGGACGCAAGATCATTGACGTGAATACGGTGAACGGCGCGCGCGTGACGCTGGACGACGGTTCGTGGGTTCTGGTCCGAGCCTCGTCCAACAAACCGGAACTGGTGGCTGTGGTGGAGTCGATGCAGAGCGAGGACGACATGCGCGCCCTCTTCCGCAACGAGGTGAAGCCGCGTCTGGCTAAATTCCCGGAAGTGGGCGGGTACAACCAGGAGATCTGAGAGATCACTGCGGCGCTTTGGGCGGCGCCTTCGGGACTACCGGAGGAGGAGGCGCGGGCCACAGTGTTGTCACCTTGCCCTGAAAATCCATCCAGACCCAACCAGGCGGAACCAGCATCACCTGGCCTTGGCGAGCGAACATCATCCGCGGCACAGCGCCCGTGATCGCCTTCTTCAATCGTGGCGTGAACACCTCGTCGTAACGAGCCATCAGTTCTGCCGGCGTCGAGAATGATGTTTCGTGCGCATTATCGACGCCGATGGTGATTGGATAGAGCACCCGAGCCACCACGCCGGCACGATCGTCACGCACCACTGCTGTGCGGAAAGCTTGCGCTTCGCGATTCACCGCCTCGACATCAACCTTGTTCCCATACATTCGATCGAACGGCGCCGGGGCGTGAAAGGTTGTCGAGCGCATCCTGAAATGCAGCACTCCGTCCGGCTTGTCCTTTGGCCGCCAGTCTCCTTCGATCACATCGCAGGTCAGCGGAGTTGAACTATGGATCGAGGGGTCGCGGTCGAGAAACACTCCGTCGAAAACTGCGCTTGGATTACCGACCGCGTCGTATTCGGTGATCATCATGTGGTGCTGGTCGGCGTCGAGCTTGGCGCTCACCACGATGTCGGCAGTAGAGACTGGATAGGCGTAGCGACCGGGCATGCCATCGTCGGTCAGCATCAAAGCCATCGTGATCGGGTGCTCGCCGACCGATCCTTCGAAGATGGTCATCCCCGTCATCACGACCGGACCAGTCTTCGGATCGCACGCCGCCCAAGCCGGGACGCCGAGCCCCAGCCAAAGCACCCCCACCGCCAACCCGATCCTTTTCACAGCGTTCCCCCGGTCACACGCCCCAAATGACACCCGCATCGACCACGCGTCCATTGGCCGCCTGTGAATCAAGACACTACGAAAGACTCTGATTTCTAACGATATTTCGAGCGCGAGTTGATGCCGGCCTCACCTGCGCTAGGCAGGAATTGCCGAGTAAAAGCAGGCGCTTAACCAGCCGTTAACCAGCTCCCCTTCCATTTGGTTAACTGGCGGCTTCCCGTAAAACGTGGTCGAGGCTGCGATTCGGCCGGCGAGGCGTGGTTATGGACGTCAATTTGGCTCAGCCGCTGGTGCTGGTTGTGGCAGGCGCCGCAGCCTTCGGCATCGCAGCCCTTCTCTGGGCGCTTCGCATCTCCGACGGCGCGCGCGGCGCGGCCAAACGCTATCGCGAACAGGAACAGAAGACGCGTGAACAGCTCGCGCGGGCCGAAAGCGTGTTCGGCGCCCATCCCGGCATCATCATGGTCTGGGAGGACAACGAGCAAGCCAAGGTTGATCCGGCCCAGCCGCACACGGAATGGGGAAACCCCAATGTGTATGGATCGCCGGTCGCCCTGATGGGCCTTTTGCGCTTTGCGGATGACGGCGCGGCGGAGCAACCAGCCGTGCGCATCCTCGAAGGGTTAGCCGATCTTGAAGCCCGCGACGGCGCGGGGCAGGACACGACGCTGCGCGAGCGCCTGAAGCAGTTGCGCGCCGACGGTGCGCCCTTCTCTCTCACCATCATCGGGCCGTCGGGACGCTTCCTGGAGGCGGACGGCCGTACGGCGGCGGCGCGCGCGGTGTTGTGGATCACCGACACCACAATCAAGGGCCTTGAGGAATCCGGCGCGCGGGCCCGTTTTGAAGAGGCGCGCGCAGCGGTCGCCCGAGATCCGATGGCCTTCCTGGAGATGCTGGGCAAGGCGCCTTTCCCGGCGTGGCGGATGTCCGGCGCGGGCAAGCTGCAATGGGTCAACAAGGCCTACCTCAAGGCCGTGGGGGCGGCGAACGTCGACCAGGTGCTCGACCGCCAGATCATGCTTGACCAGCATATCACGACGCAGGCGCAGAAGACTGTTTCCGGAAATGGCGAAACCGACGACACGCGCCATGTGGTGATCGCCGGCGAACGGCGCGCGATGCGGGTGAAGATGTTCCCGCTGTCGGGCGGCCTCGGCGGGATGGCCTTTGACATCACCGACCTGGAGACCGCGCGCGAGACCCTCGACAAGCACGCCAAGGCGCATGACGACACGCTGAACCACGTGGCCGACGGCGTCGCGATTTTCGGGCCCGACCGCAAGCTGATCTTCAATAACCGGGCGTTCGAGGAGATGTGGGGGCTCGACCCCGCCTACCTGCTCGACAAGCCGGATCATGGTTCGCTGCTCGACCGCCTACGCGAGCGGCGCAAGCTGCCCGCGCGGCCGGACTTCTCGCGCTGGCGCCAGGGCGAACTGTCCTATTATCAGGGCGAGAAGGTCGATATTCTCGAGGATCTATGGAACCTGCCCGATGGCCGCATCCTGCGTGTGACGCGCCAGCGCCATCCGCTCGGCGGCGTGCTGCTGCTGTTCAAGGACATCACGGACGAGCTTTCCCTAAAGTCGGAATTCAACCGGCTGATTAACGTCCAGAAAGCGACGCTGGACAACCTGCGCGAAGCGGTGGGCGTGTTTAGCGCCGACGGACGCCTGCGCCTGCACAACGATGCCTTTGCCGAGCTGTGGGAGCTCAAGAAGGAAAAGCTGGCGGATGCGCCGGACTTCGACGACGTGGTCGCCCAGTGCGCAAGGCTTTATCACGACCGCAATGTGTGGACGACGATCAAGAGCCGCGTGACCAACCCTTCGCCGGAATACCGGCAACAGGACCAGGGCGTGATGCGGACCTCGAACGACCGCACCATCACCTGGATCAGCCAGCCTCTTCCCAACGGGGCGACGCTGGTGGCGTTCATGGATGTGACGGCGGCGCGTAAGGTCGAGCAGGCTCTGAAGGACAAGAACGAGGCGCTGCAGGCCGCCGACAAGCTTAAGACGGAGTTCGTGCAGAACGTGTCCTATCAGCTGCGCTCGCCGCTCACGACCATCCTCGGCTATGCCGAGTTGCTGGAAAGCGAGAAACCCGGCGCCCTTACCGACAAGCAGCGCACGCAGGTGGTTTCCATCCTGTCGGCCGCAGACCATCTCTCCAAGGTCATCTCGAACATCCTGGATCTTGCCATGATCGAAGCCGGACGCATGGAGCTTGAACTGTCGACCTTCTCGCTGCGCACAGCGATCGAGGAGGCGGTGGACCTGGTGGTGTCGACCGCCGAGAACACCAAGGTGCGTGTCGAAATCCTGTGCGACGATCGCATCGGCATGGTCACCGCCGACGAGCGCCGCATCAAGCAGGTGATGTTCAACCTCTTGACCAACGCGCTGCGCTTCACCGGCGCGGGCGGCAACATCAAGATCGAAGCCTCGAAGCCGGTGCCGAGCGAGAACATCATCCGGCTTGCCGTTTCGGATACCGGCAAGGGCATCGCGCCGGAGCGTCAATCGAGCGTGTTCGACTCGTTCACGTCGGGCGATACCCGCGGCGCAGGCCTCGGCCTGGCGCTGGTGCGGTCGTTCGTCGAACTGCACGGCGGCGACGTGAAGATGAAGTCCACGCCGGGCTCGGGCACCTCGGTGATCTGCCATCTGCCTGAGACAGCCTCGCCGCGCGCATCACGCCACGAGCTGGAGCTTGGGCCGGAAGCAGTAGCGGCGCGATAACGCCACCACCTTCCCTACCTTTCGCTATTTCCCGTCCGGCGTGAAGGCCAGCAGGAGGTTGTTGGGGCCAGCGCTGCCCTGATAGCCGGAGTGGATGAACATCATGCCGCCGGCGATGGTCGGCCCGCCCATATCAAGCGTGCCGCCATAGGCGCCCTTGATGTCGTTCACCGTGTCGATCGGCGTCGTGGTGTCGAAGTCCCAGATCACGCTGCCGTCCTTCGCCGCAAAGGCGCGGAGATGCCCGTCCTGGCCGCCCTGGAAGACAGCGCCGGGGACGGCGGTCGCCGCCTGCGAATAGCCCTGGCCACAGCGGCCTGACGGCACGCCGCAATTGGCGATGGGCTTGGAGTCGTAGCGCCACAGCTCCTTGCCGTTGGTGATGTCGAGCGCGACGAGGCCCGGCTTGCCGCGCTGCGGAGCGTCGTTGAGCGGGGCGAAGACGGTCTTGCCGTCGGTCGCGATGCCCCACAACACGCCGCCAGAGGCGCCGCCTGAGCCGAGCTTGGCCGACTCCCACACGGTTTTGCCGGTGTCGGGATCGATGCCGTAGACGATGGCCGACTTGTTGCCGACCACCAGCATGTCCTTGCCGTTGACCTTGAGCAGCGCCGCGGAGGAGCCGAAGTCATAGTCGGGCCCGCGCGTGCCGAGGGGACCGTTGACGGTGCCCGACATGAAGTTGTCGCCGGCCAGGACCTGGTTGATCCATTTGATCTTGCCGGTCTTGAGGTCCATCGCAATGACGGCGTCGGACGCCTTGTGCTCGACCTCGGTATAGCTGTCGCCAGATGTGACATAGAGCACGCCGCGCTTGGGATCGATGGTGGGGGCCGCCCACAGCGCGCCGCCGGCGGGGCCATACATCTGCGTGCCGGCGGTGTTGAGCCGGGTCGGATGCGGCTTTTCGTCGAGGATGGATTGCTTCCAGGCGACCTTGCCTGTCTTCACATCGACCGCCGCGACGGTGCCGATGAAGGTGCAGCACCCATAGGCGCCGACATTGCCCTGGCTTTCTTCCGAGGCGGACAGCGGTACGTAGAGCATGTCGTTGTAGAGCGTCGGCGAGCCGGTGATGCGGCCGACCTTGTGGTCGTCAACCCGCACCGTCCACAACTCCTTGCCGGAACGCGCGTCGAACGCGTGCACGGATTCACGATCATCGCCCATGTAGAGCGCATAGCCCGAGGGGGCCTGCTTGTTCTTTCCGATGGTCATCGAGGCGCGGCCGCCGCCACGATAGTCATAGCGCCAGTGAACACAGCCGGTCTTGGCGTCGAGCGAATAGACCTTGCCGCCCATCGAACCGACATAGACGCGGTCGCCGAAGATCAGCGGCTCTGTGTTCTTGGTGCCCACGTAGGAGAAGGCCCATTTCACCTTGAGCTTCGGAATGTCGGCTGCCGCAAAGCCCGGCTTGGCCTGATAACGCCGGTTGGAGGTGTCGGGCGACCAGCCATTCCATGTGGGGCCGTTCGGTTGAAGCGGGCTGTCCGTTTTGCAGAGGTTTGGATCCGGCGGCTGGACCGCGTTCGGGATCGGCGACTTGCCGGTGATGAAGCGCACGAGGCCATAGAGCTGCGCATCTGAAAGGCCCATCGCCATCTGCTGCATCTTGCCGACGGTGAGCGCGTCGTAGACCTGCTCGGGGGAGCTGGCGCCGAGCGCCTCACGCGTTGGCGCACGATCGATCGCAGGCTCGTGACACTGGGCGCACTTCTCCTTGAAGATAGGCTCGCCAGAGACCGGATAGAGGCCGGCCGAGTTTTCCGGCGGAACCACATAGCCCGGCTTTGGCGTCGGACGTTGCGGCGCCGGCGCCTGCGGCTGCGGCGTTTGAGGCGCAGCTCGCTGCGGTGCGTCAGACGGCGGCTGTCCCCACACCAATGGCGCAGCAAGGGCGCCAAGCGTTGCGGCAACGCCCGCGATCAGCCCCAATCGCTTTTTTGGCATGATGTTTCTCTCCCCGGAGTCCTGTTTTTCTTTCCCCTAGGTTCACCACCTCGATGAGATGTCGGCAAGACGCGTTGCACAATCAGGATTGCGGTATGGAAAGTGGCGAAAGCAGCCCGCTGCGCCCTTGACGTTGCCAGCCGGCGGACCTTTTCTTCGACGCTATCTCTTGGGGAAATTTGAGGAGGGATTCATGAAGGCTGCAACGCTTGCGCGTCTGCCGCTGATTGCGGCGTTTGCATTGCTCGCGGCGACGCCCGCGCTGGCGCAAAAGCCGATCGGGAAGGACCCGGTTCCGTCGATCCTGACGTGGACGCCGAAACAGCAGCTTGAGCGATACCCCGCGATCGAGAAGACCTACGCGGTCGGCACGATCAAGAAAGGCGGCACGGTCAAGGACCTGCCCAAGGCGGCCAAGCAGGTCGATCCCAAGGTGACGTTCGGAGGCAAGACATCCTCGATCGACGCCTTCATGAAGGACAACCGCATCACCGGTCTTATCGCGATCAAGAATGGCCAGGTCATCCTCGAGAAGTATGCCCTGGGCCGCAAGCCTGAGGATCGCTGGACGTCCTTCTCGGTGGCGAAGTCGGTGACGTCGACGCTGATCGGGGCGGCTGTGAAGGACGGATATATCCACTCGATCTATGACCCGATCACCCTCTACCTGCCCGAGCTCGAGGGCTCCGCCTATGACGGCGTCAGCCTGCGGCAGGTGATGACCATGACCTCGGGCGCGAAGTGGGACGAAACCTACACCAACCCGAAATCGGACGTCTCGCAGGCCGGCACGGCTGATGCGAAGCCGGGCCAGTTCGATACGCTCGTCGACTACATGGCGAAGCTGAAGCGCGAGGCGCCTCCCGGCACCAAATGGGTCTACAAGACCGGCGAGACGGACCTTGCGGGCCTTGCGCTCTATCGCGCCCTCGCCGGCAAGTCGCTGTCGCAATATGCGTCCGAAAAACTCTGGGCGCCCTATGGCATGGAGCAGGATGCGATCTGGATGCTGGACAAGTCCGGCAAGGAACGCGGCGGCTGCTGCATGAGCATGACGCTGCGCGACTACGGGCGGATCGGCCTGTTCATGCTGGGCGGCGGCAAGATCGGCGACAAGGAAATCCTGCCTCCGGGCTGGGTCGATGAAGCCACGTCGAACCAGCTGCCGAAGAGTGCAAAGGACAAGGACGGCA
>DASZSI010000288.1:0-12647 GCA_035548775.1 Hyphomonadaceae bacterium | reverse complement strand
TTCCTCGGCATTCCCTATGCCGCGCCGCCGGTTGGCGACCTGCGCTGGGCGCCGCCAAAGCCGGTGAAGTCATGGACCACCGATCTTGCCGCGACAGAAGCTGGGCCGAACTGCATGCAGGCCCGTCCGCCGGCCAATGTCGGCGGCCGCGCAGCGACGATGAGCGAAGATTGCCTGACCCTCAACGTCTGGGCGCCGGAGAAGCCGAACAAGGCGCCGGTGATCGTTTGGATCCATGGCGGCGGGCATGTGGATGGAAGCGCTTCGGACAAATACACCGACGGAACTGCCTTCGCTGCGGACGGTGTAATCGTGGTCGCGATGAACTATCGCCTCGGCGCTCTCGGTTTCTTCGCGCATCCGGCGTTGGGCAAGGACGTGAACTTCGGGCTGCTGGACGAGATCGCGGCGCTGAATTGGGTGAAAGCGAACATCGCGGCCTTCGGCGGCGACCCTGCTAACGTCACCATCGCAGGCGAAAGCTCAGGCGGCGAGGACGTGCTGGCGTTGATGACGTCGCCGCCCGCGAGAGGTTTGTTCGTCCGCGCCATCGCTGAATCGGCCGGCGGCGGCTGGTGGTCACCACCCACACGAGCCGAGGCGGAAGTTAGCGGCGAGAAAGTTGCGAAGAAAGCAGGCTTGAAGGGGAAGGCCGACGCCAAGGCTTTGCGCGCGCTGCCGGCAGATGCGCTGGCCAAGGCAGGCGCCGAAGAGGAACTCGGCATCGTGCTCGACGGTCAGAGCCTCGTCGATCCGCGCCAGCAAGTGTTCGACGCTGGCAAGGAAGCGCCGGTTCCTCTGCTGATCGGAACCAACAGCGGCGAGGGCAGCCTGCTGGGCGAGAATCCCGATCCCAAGCAGATCTTTCCCAAGGTTCAGCCGGAAGACTTCGCAAAACTGACACAGGCTTATGGCGGCGCCGAAGGCGCGAAGCTGGCGAAACTCATGTTCCGGGATGGCTATTTCGCGGGGCCCACGCTGGACATCGCCCGTGCTCACGAGAAGGCGGGTCAGCCGGTCTATCTCTACCGGTTCGACTTCCGGATGAGCGTGCTGCGCAGCCGACGGCCGGACGCCTATCACGGTTCGGAACTGCCTTTCGTGTTCGGAACCCTGCCGCCTCAAGCTGCCGGTGTGGATGACGCGCTCATCCAGGCGGCGATGCATGGCTGCTGGGCGACCTTCGCCAGGACGGGAAAACCGACCTGCCAGATGGCTCCTGACTGGAAGCCCGGCGCCACTACCTGGATGGTGTTCGACGACACCATCGGCGACCGTCCGATCGGCTCAACCGACGCGATCGACCTGCTGCGGACCCGGATCGAGGCGGCCAACTAGGTCCAGAAGGCCGGAAATCCGTCTTAAAACAGCCGCGTACCTTCCATTTTGGCCTTGTGAATGTTATGTTGCGCTCGCGAAGCTGTTCCGGTAGACGGGGCGGTTCCCAAAGGAGACTCGAATGGCCCGCGTGACGGTTGAAGACTGCGTGGAAAAGGTGCCGAACCGCTTCCAGCTGGTGCTTCTCTCCGCGCATCGCGCCCGGGTGATCCGTCAGGGCTCCCCCATCACCATCGACCGCGACAACGACAAGGATCCGGTGGTGGCGCTTCGCGAGATCGCGGACGAGACAATCGATCTCGAAACCGTGCGTGACAGCCTGGTGGCGGAACTGCAGGAAGTCCGCCCGAACGAGGAAGCCGAACGCGAAGCGGACAAACGCGCGCTGACCGCCGCGCCTGCCTCCTCCGAGGAAGAAGTGCTCAAGGCCTATCAGGTCGAGCTGGAGTCGGCGCGCGAAGAGCGCTTCTAGTAGGAGCGCCCTCAAGGAGGGCTTCATCCTATGGGCCAGCCGTCCAACGTGGCCCCATTCAGGAAGACCGAGCAGGCGAAGGCTGCCAAGCCCGCCCCGCGCAAGTTTTTGCGCCAGAACGAACTTGTTGATCGCGTAAAGGCCTACCAGCCCGACGCCAGCGAGGACGAACTCAACAAGGCCTACGTCTACGCCGTCATGAAGCACGGCCAGCAGATGCGCCATTCCGGCGACCCGTATTTCGCACATCCCGTTGCGGTTGCCGGCCTGCTGACCGATCTGAAGCTCGACCAGTCCACCATCATCGCCGGCTTGCTGCACGACATCGTCGAGGATTGCGACGTCAAGATCGAGGAAATCGAGGAACTGTTCGGCAAGGAAGTGGCTGAACTGGTTGATGGCGTCACCAAGCTCCCCAAGCTTCGGGAAGGCACGGCTATTCCACGCGCCCAGCAGCAGGCTGAGAACTTCCAGAAGTTCATCCTCGCCACCGCAAAGGATATCCGCGTGCTTCTGGTGAAGCTCGCCGATCGTCTGCACAACATGCGGACAATCGAGTTCATGCCGACCGAGGAGGCGCGGGCCCGCGTTTCGAAAGAAACGCTGGAGATCTACGCGCCGCTCGCCCGCCGGGTCGGCCTCTCGATCTTCGCCGGCGAACTTGAAGACTTGGCCTTCCGCGTAGTGAACCCCGAGGCCTTTGCAGCTATCGTGAAGCGTCTTGAGGAACTGGTGGCCGACGACTCCTCGGTCCTCGATCGCATCCGCTCTGACCTTGAGACCGTCATGCTGGCGCGCGGCGTGCGCGGCGACCTGCAGGGCCGGATGAAGCGGCCATATTCGATCTGGCGGAAGCTCGAGTCCAAGTCGATTTCGTTCAAGGATCTGGGCGACGTGTTCGCCTATCGCCTGATCCTGCCGACCGCCGAGGATTGCTACCGCGCGCTCGGCGCCGCGCACCAGCAATGGGCGGCCCTGTCCGAGAAGTTCAAAGACTACATCTCCGTGCCGAAGCCGAACGGCTATCGCTCGCTGCACACCACATTCCTGGGCCCCAGCAATCGGCGCGTCGAGTTGCAGATTCGCACGACGGAGATGGAGGCGATCGCCGAGCGCGGCGTGGCGGCGCACTGGAAATACAAGAACGAGCAATACGGTTTCGACGCGGAAGCCGCGCGCCAAAGCGGTCTCGATGCCGAGGCCGAATTGTCAGCGTTTGCCGACATGCTGAAGAACGGCGCCGAGCCCGAAGAAGTCCTCGAACACGCGCGCCTGCAGATGTATCGCGACAGCGTGTTCGTGTTCTCGCCCAAAGGACAGCTGGTCAAGCTGCCGGCGGGTTCGACGCCGCTGGACTTCGCCTATGCCGTCCACACCGACATCGGAGACACCACTGTCGGAGTGCGTATCAACGGCGTGGAGCGGCCGCTGCGCACCGCGCTCGAAAACGGCGACACCGTCGAAATCCTACGCGGGACCAAGCCTGCCGCTCAGCCGCATTGGGAAAGCCTCGCCGTCACCGGTCGCGCGCGTTCCGCCATCCGGCGCCTCACGCGCACGGCCGAACGCGGCGAGTTTGTCGCCATAGGCCAGCGCCTGATCGAACACGCGCTGCGTCGCATTGGTCTCGAACCTGCCGAAGTGAACCAGGCCGAAATGGCGGAGCGTGCAGGCTTTGAAAAGGTTGAGGCGCTCGCCGAAGCCGTCGGTCGTGGCCGGCTCTCGACCGCTGACATGCTGGAGAAGGCCTTTCCAGGTCTCGATGATCCTGGCCGTCACGCCTCCGCCCCCAATCCGGATGTTGAGGCGCCGAGTCTGATCGCCGGCGGCGAGATGACCGCAGGCGTCACCATGCATCTGGCCGAATGCTGCTCGCCTCTTCCCGGCGACCGGATTGTCGGCGTGCTGATCCCGGAGAAAGGGATCGAGGTGCACGTCATCGACTGCGCCCGGCTGGCCGAATACGAGGACCAATCCGATCACTGGCTGGATCTGCGCTGGAAACCGACTGGAGACAGCGACGTACTTGCGGTCGGTCGTATTCACGTCACCACCGCCAACCGGCGCGGGGCGCTGGCCTTGCTGGCCAAGACCGTGTCCGACGCCCAGGGCAACATCATTAACGTGAAGACGCTGAAACGCTCGCCTGACTTCTTCGACTTCGAGTTCGACGTGGAAGTGGAGGATAACAAGCGCCTCACCCAGATCGTCGCGGCGCTGAGGGCGCTGTCTGTTGTAGACTCGGCCGAGCGCGTCAAAGGCTGATGATCCGGACCGCCGAAATCGAAGAAGCGCCATCGCGATGGACATCCATCAGCGCCGAGGAAGCGTTGAAATTGCCGCGCGAAACATTCTTTCGCTGCCCGAAATGCGGCGAACGTGTCTCGGCCCACAAGGCGAGACGCGACGGCGTTTCGCCGGATCATTTTGAACACTGGCCTAACAGTGGCGGCTGCGGCGCTTAGGCTATTTTCCCGATTTCCGCGCTGAACTCCGGCCAGCTGCTGATCAGCCGCTCTGCGCCTGCTTTCACAAGGCGTTCGCCTGCCGCCGCATCCATGTGGCCGCCTGCCGTGAATCCCCACACGCACATCCCGGCGGCCTTGGCGGCCATGACGCCGTTGATCGAGTCTTCCAGCACCAGGCATTCGGCGGGCGCAACGAGCAGCGCTTCGGCGGCATGGAGAAACAGGTCCGGCGCGGGCTTGGCTTCTTTCACATGGTCGGCCGAATAGACGTGCGGGGCGAAATGCGGCCAGTGGCCAACCCTGCGCAGCTTCCGCTCCAGCGCCTCGGCCCCGGATGACGATGCCACCGCCTTGGGATGCGTCACCGCGCGGATCGCTTCCAGTGCGCCAGCGATTTCGGTCAGCCGCGTGTCGAACGCCTCGCGATAGCGCGTTTTCATCGGGCCTTCGATGACATCCCTGATCGAGCGGCCAAGGCGGGCGAGGCCGTCCGCCTCCAGCTCGGCATAGAAACGCGGCATGCTCATGCCGGTGAATCGCGCCGCGAACTCGGCCTTGTCATAGTGCAGGCCGGCTTCGGCCAGCACGGCGATCTCAATCTCCAGCGCAAGGATTTCGCTGTCGACCAGCACCCCGTCGCAGTCGAATATGATGGCGGAGAAAGTCGAACGCGACATGGGCCGGGGACATGCCGGGCGTCGCGCCAATGGTAAAGTCAGCATTTGTTTCCGGATGTGTCGTCATCTGCGGGCCCACATGCGCGCCTCGCGCTGTGACGCCGCAGCTTTTCTCGGCGGCAAGGCGAAAACTGGTGGGCGGTGACGGGATCGAACCGCCGACATCCTGCGTGTAAAGCAGGCGCTCTGCCAGCTGAGCTAACCGCCCCAAGATAACCAGTGGGTAGAACCGGCTGCCTGAATGGTCGGAGCGGCGGGATTCGAACCCACGACCCCCAGTCCCCCAGACTGGTGCGCTAACCGGGCTGCGCCACGCTCCGCCGATTCAGGAGCGCCCTTATAGGCGCCCGGCTGGCGATGGGCAACCTTGGCGAGCTGCCCGGATTTGCTTGGGTTTTGCCGTCAACTAGGCCGATCCGGGAAGCACCTGCCGGCTCGCTTGGAGGGTGTAAGTCCTTGAATAATGCAACCGGCGGCGCCTTGTTGCGATCCGGGGGCTGAAGGGTTCAGCGTCATGAAATCTTCGAAGCGGCATCTTGGTATCGCCGTTGGCGTAGCCAGCGTGCTCGCGATCGCCTGCGGCGTCGCGCTGGACAATCGCGGCCGCGACGCAACCATGTCTGCATTGGCGGACGAGCCGGTTCCGGCTGCTTCTCCTGCAAAGAACACGGGCAGGACGCCTGGGGCGGCCTTCCTGATGGATCTGTCCAAGGGCCACGACCCGGACACGCAATACCTGTCGAACTACGATCTTCATGCCGGCTGGACCGAGGCCGTGTTCCGGGAAGACAACATCAAGTTCGGCGGAAATGGCATGACGCTTCACGCCGAACGCGAGCAGGCTGGCAAGCTCAAATACACCAGCGCCGAATTCCAGAAGACCGGTTTCTACGGCTATGGCCGCTACGAAGTCGTAATGCGCTCCTCCAACGCCGTCGGCGTCGTGTCGTCCTTCTTCACGCATACCGACGGCTATTTTGGCGACCCACACGACGAAATCGATTTCGAATTCATCGGCCGCGTGCCGCGCTCGATCCACACCAATATCTTCCATGACGATGGGGGGAATTCTGTCGACATCCCGCTGTGGTTTGATCCTTCGGCAGGCGAGCACCTCTATGCCTTCGAATGGTCGCCGGATGCGGTGCGGTGGTACGTCGACAATGTGAAAATTCGCGAGGTTACGCGGGCAAGTTCCAAGGCCGGCCTGCCCACCGCCTCCAGCCGTGTGATGTCCAGCCTGTGGGCAAGCTACGGCGAATCCGAAAAATGGGTCGGAGCGGCGCGCTTTTCCCACGCCCAGGCCTTCTATCGCTGCATGTCGCACGTCCCAATGGGCGAGCAGGCGCCACAGTGCAGCGACACGTTCAAACCGCCCAAGGCGCCGCCAAAGCACTGAGCAGCTACACGCGCTTCAGACCAGCTTGCGCCGCAGCACCTTGCCCATCGCAATCCTGGCCAGCGTTCCCAGCGTATAGGGCGAGGCGCCCGGGTCAGCCGCCAGCAGGCCAAGGAACCTGCCGATCCGGCCGGCCTTCATCGCGTCGACGACGGCCACAAACTGGTCGACGCCTCGCAACACGCGGCCGCGCGCCATCAGCGCCGACTTTTCTTCGGCGGTCGCCTTGTCGCGATAGCTGTCTACGAAGCGCTTTTCGGCATCCAGCCAGGCCTTGGTCTGCGAGGGCTGCAGCCGGTGCGACGCAGAGCCGGCAGAACGCTGGTAATAATAGCCGGCTTCGGGCGTGTAGATCATCCGGGCGCCAGCCGCGAGCAGGTTGGCGACCAGGTAATAGTCTTCGCTGTTCCTAAGGCTGGGATCGTATCCAAGCTTGGTGTGTGCGAATGTCGCGCGGCGGATCAGGGGCTTGAGATAGCCGAGGCAATCACCCGGCTGCATGGGCTGGTTGCGCCGGATCCAGGTCGCCAGATCGATATACCTCGAGCGTGTGTAGGGATCCGATTTCAGGAATGGCGCGGCGCCCGCCGGCGCGCCGGCGTCCGCCACGTCGAGCATGTTGTCGACGGCGATATCGGCGCATGTCCGATCAGCCAGGGTTACCAGGGTGGCCAGCCTTCCAGGGGCCATGGCGTCGTCTGCGTCCAGCACGGCGACATAACGGCCGTGGGCCAACGCTATCGCCCGGTTGCGGGCGACCGATGGGCCGGAATTGGCCGGCAGCCGGTCCGCCGTCACCCGGCCATCCGTTTTCGCAATCTGTCTTGCGATTTCAAACGTATTGTCCGGCGAGGCGTCGTCGACCACGATCACTTCCACACGCACGCCGGTGGATGAAAGGGCGGAAGCAATGGCTCGTTCGATAAAGCTGGCCGCGCTCCACGCCGCGATGATCACGCTGACGTCGATGGCGTCGCCGGTATCTTTCGCCGAGGTATTCATCGTCCGCGGGCGCCCGTGAGCATGGCTCTTCGACCGCAAACCGAAAGGTTAGCGGACCTTGGGCCAAACGACAGCAATCCGCATACCAGCGGGTGAATGCGTCGCGGCGGCGCCTCGCGCCACGCGAGTTCTCGCGTTAACCGCATTCGGGCTCGGCATCCCAGCGGGAAGCCATTAAGACTTGGGCCGCCGGAGGTTTGCATGTCCCAGATCAAGGTCGCCTGTGTCCAGATGCGGTCCGGCACGGACGTAGCCGAAAACATAGCTTCCGCAACCGCGCTGATCCGTCAGGCGGCGGAAACCGGCGCCCAGCTGATTGCAACGCCTGAAATGACCACGCTGCTGGACCGCAAGCCCGGAGCCGTATGGGAGAAGTCCACCAGCGAAGCGCTCGACCCCGGGCTCAAGGCGTTTCGTGCGCTGGCCAGGGAGTTGAAGAAGACGCTGCTGATCGGTTCGATCGCGATCCGGACGGATCAGAACGGAAAAAGCGCCAACCGAAGCTTTCTGATCGGGCCGGGCGGTGAGGTGATCGCCCGCTACGACAAGATCCACATGTTCGACGTGCAGCTGAATGCCGGGAACATCTATCGTGAATCCGACAGCTTCGCGGCGGGTTCCAGCGCAGTGATCGCGCCGCTCGCTGACACCAGTCTGGGCATGACTGTCTGCTATGATGTCCGTTTCCCTGATCTCTACCGGCAGCTGGCTTGGGGCGGCGCCAGAATTATTGCGGTCCCTGCTGCCTTCACCCGCATCACCGGCGAGGCGCACTGGCACATCCTTCTCCGGTCACGCGCCATCGAAACGGGATGCTTCGTGATCGCCCCGGCTCAGGGCGGCAAGCACCAGGACGGCCGCGAGACCTATGGCCACTCGCTTATCATCGATCCCTGGGGCGAAATTCTAGCCGAGGGCGGCGTCGATCCCGGCGTCATCACCGCCAGATTGGACCTTTCGAAAGTCGACGAGGTGCGCGGCAAGATCCCGTCGCTGCAGCACGTCCGCGAGTTTCACCCTTCAGGCAAGGCATGAACCGCGTCTTCGCCTCGCTACCGGACACTATTTTCGACGTGATGTCCGGCCTCGCGCGCGAGACAGGCGCCGTCAATCTCGGCCAGGGCTTTCCGGAATGGGACGGCCCTGCGGATATCCGCGAGCGGGCGGCGAGGGCGGTGATCGATGGTCCAAACCAGTACCCGCCCATGCGCGGTATCCCGCAGCTGCGCGAGGCGGTGGCTGGACATTATCGTCGTACCCAGGGCGTCGACCTCGACTGGAAAACAGAAGTCACCATCACATCCGGCGCGACCGAGGCCCTTGCCGCTGCACTGCTCGCAGTGCTGGAGCCGGGCGACGAGGTGGTTCTGTTCGAGCCGATGTACGACAGCTACTTGCCCATGCTGCGCCGGGCCGGAGCAAGCGCCCGCTTCGTTCGCCTGCGCCCCCCAGACTGGCGGGTCGATCCCAAGGCCCTGGCGGCGGCCTTCACCTCCAAGACCCGTGCGGTAGTGCTCAACACGCCACTCAATCCATCTTCAAGTCTGATCGGGCCCGAGGACCTCGCTCTCATAGCCGAGCAGTGTGTGAAGCATGATTGCATCGCGATCAGCGACGAGGTCTGGGAACATTGCGTGTTCGATGGGGCTCGGCACGTCTCCATGCTGCAGGCGCCCGGCATGCGCGAGCGGACAATCAAGATAGGCTCTGCCGGCAAGATGTTCGCGATGACGGGCTGGAAGGTTGGCTTTGCCTGTGCCGCGCCGAACCTGTCCGACGCCTTCGTTCGCGCCCACCAGTTCCTCACCTTCACCACGCCGCCGAACCTGCAGACCGCTGTGGCCTACGGTCTGGCCCATGACCAAGCCTATTTCGACGCCATGAAAGACCCGTTGGTCCGCGCCCGCGATCGGCTCGCCACCGGCTTGCGCCAGGAAGGCTTTCATCTGCTTCCGGCGGCCGGCACCTATTTCCTGGGCATAGATCTCAAGGCCTCCGGAATTTCGTTGGGCGATTCCGAGTTCGCCATCCGGGCCGTCAAGGAATGTGGAATCGCGACAATCCCATTCTCCGCATTCTATGCCAGTGCGCCGGAGGACTCCCTGTTGCGCCTGTGCTTCGCGAAATCGGACGACACGCTCGACAAGGGCGTCGAGCGTCTTTCAAGGGCCCGCCGCCTCGTCGTTTAGGCTTCTTGGCGCCAGCGTCGCATCGACGCTAAAATCGCCAGGTCTTCCAGGAGCGCTTGATGGCCTCGATCAAGATAACAGCCCGCATCATGGCCAAGGGCGAGGGCGCGTTCGGCCCCGGCAAGGCGGCGCTGCTGGAGCGCATTGCGACGGAGGGATCGATCTCGAAGGCCGCCAAAGCGATGGAGATGAGCTATTCCCGGGCCTGGCAACTGGTCGATTCCATGAATAACGCATTCCGCAAGCCCTTGGTGGAATCCTCGACCGGCGGACGCAAAGGCGGCGGCGCCGTCATTACGCGGGCAGGTGAAGAAGTGCTTTCGCTTTACCGGCAGATGGAACAGCGGCTCGCTGCCGATGCCGAAGGCTACTTCGCGGAATTCGAAAAAAGACTCCGTTAGTCTGGATTGCCTCGGCCCGTTCCGTGCCGCAGGAAGGGTTCGAAGCAGCAGGGGCGTTCATGGAACATCAGACCGCTGGAATGGACCTCGGACACGCCGTGGCCCTGCTGGCGGCCGGCGTGGTTGCGGTGCCGATCTTCCGCCGCCTCGGTCTGGGCGCAGTGCTAGGATATCTCGCCGCCGGAGTGGTGGTCGGTCCGTATGTCCTCAAGCTGTTCAACGATCCTGGCGCGATCCTGACTGTCGCTGAGCTTGGGGTCGTCATGTTCCTGTTCCTGATCGGCCTTGAAATGCGGCCGGCCAAGCTGTGGGCGATGCGGCGGGACATATTCGGGCTGGGCTTGGTGCAGGTGATTGTCTGCGGCGTCCTGCTCACCGGCGTGGCGCTGGCGGCGGGCCTCAAGCCGACCATGGCCGTGATCGCAGCCATGGGATTCCTTCAGTCGTCCACCGCCGTGATCATGAAGATGCTGGACGACCGGGGCGAGACCAGCACCTCCGCGGGCCAGCGGATCGTGGCCATCCTGTTGCTGGAAGACCTGACTATCATCCCCATGCTGGCGATCGTGGCCGTGCTCGCCAGCCTGACCGGGAATGCGACCGCCACCAGCGGCCAGCCGATCTGGTACAGCCTTGCCCTGGGCGCGGCGGCGGTTGCGGCCGTGTTCGGCGCCGGCCGTTTCCTGCTCAATCCGCTGTTCGGCATTCTGTCCCGCACCGGCGCGCGCGAGGTGATGACTGCTGCGGCGCTGATGGTTGTGCTGGGTGCGGCCTGGCTCATGCAGTGGGGCGGCCTCTCCATGGCGATGGGCGCCTTCCTCGCCGGCGTCCTGCTGTCGGAGTCCACCTTCCGGCACCAGCTGGAGGCGGACGTGGAGCCCTTCCGCGGCATCCTGCTGGGGCTGTTCTTCCTTGGCGTCGGTATGTCGCTCAATCTCGACGTGGTCTTGGCGGACTGGCCCCTCATCGCCGCGGGCGTTGTTGCGTTCATGGTGGTGCAGGCCTCGGGCGTCTACGCTGTGGCCCGCCTGTTTGGCGCCGACCATCGCGAAAGCATCCGCCGCGCCTTCCTGTTCGGCCAGGGCGGCGAGTTTGCATTCGTGCTCTACGCCGCAGCGCTGGCTGCCGGTGTGATCGATGCGCGTACGGCCGCGATCATGACGGCGGTGGTGATCCTCTCCATGGCTCTGACGCCGCTGACCGTGCTCCTGCTCGAAAGGCTGATGCCGCCGCCGAAGGAAGACCATGACGGCATCGACGACGCCGCCGACCTGCATGGCCGCGTGTTGTTCGTCGGCTTCGGCCGCTTCGCCCAGGTGGTGTCCCAGCCGCTGCTTGCCAGGGGCATCGACGTTTCGATCATCGACACCGACGTGGAGATGATCCGGGCCGCGGGCCAGTTCGGCTTCAAGGTCTATTATGGCGACGGCGCGCGGCTGGATGTGTTGCGGGCCTCGGGCGCTGCAACGGCGGAGGCCATTCTGGTCTGCGTCGACAAACCGGATGTCGCTGATCGTATCGTCGAGCTGGTGAAGTCGGAATTTCCGACCGCCAAGCTGTTCGTGCGCGCCTTCGACCGTGGTCATGTCCTTCGCCTGATCCAGGCCGGTGTCGATTATCAGATCCGCGAGACATTTGAATCCGCGCTTTCCTTCAGCCGTGAAGTTCTGCTCAGGCTGGGCGTGGAAGAGGCCGAAGTTGAAGAAGTGATGGCGGAGACACGCCGCCGCGATCAGGCCAGGCTGGATCTGCAGATCGCGGGCGGCCTCGCCAACGGCCTCACGCTCATACGCGGCAACGTGAAGACCACGCAGCCGGCGCCGCTCAATACGCCGCGCAAGGAGGGCAGGGCGCTCAACCCCGAAGCCGCCGAAGCGATCAGCGACGGCGATTAGCCGTTCGTAATCCCGCCAAACCATACCATTTGGTAACCGCGAGCCGGATTGGCCGCGGTGGAATCCCCGCATCCAAGAAATATATCCCGAGAAGCCGGCAGGTGTTCGACCTGCGGGAAACGCATGGCAGGGGTTCTGGCGGAGGCAGGAATGAAGTGGATTAGGATTGCTCTGGTGTCTGCGGCAGCGATCAGCGCCTGCTCGCCAAAGCCGGAAAAGTCCCTGCTGTCCGATCGCTCCGCCAGTGCTCCAACGTCGGCCGTCCAGCCCGCAGCCGCCCCAGCGCCGGCTCCGGCCGCGCCGTCGATCGAAGGCATACCGGCGGGCGAGTACACGTTCGACAAGGCGCACACGAGCCTCATCTTCCGCGTCAGCCACATGGGCTATTCGAACTTCACGGCCGCCATCAGCGGCATCGACGGCAAGCTGCAGTTCGATCCGGCCAAGCCCGGCGACTCCAGGATCATGGCGACGGTCGATCCCAACTCGCTGGCGTTCTCCAACCCGCCCAAGGGATTCCTTGAGCAGATCAAGGGCGAGGAGTTCCTCGACGCCAAGAAGTTCCCCGCGATTACATTCACTTCGACCTCGGTTGAGCTCACCGGGCCGGCCACGGCGAAGGTCACGGGTGATCTCACGCTGCACGGCGTCACCAAGCCCCTCACGCTCGATGTGACGTTCAACGGCGGCTATGGCGGCATGGCGCAGGACCCCCATGCGCGCATCGGCTTCTCGGCCAAGGGCTCGCTCAAGCGATCGGACTATGGCGTGTCCTTCGGCATTCCCACCCCGGGCTCCAACATGGG
>DASZSI010000287.1:0-3661 GCA_035548775.1 Hyphomonadaceae bacterium | reverse complement strand
CGCCCAGCGGCAGGCGCGCCGGGGCGCGGCGGACGAGGCGATAATCCGGAATCGATGACGCTGGCCGAACGGTGCCTGAAGGACTTCGGCTCTTCATCCGGCCCGCCGATGATGCCCCTGCTCTACAACAACACCTACCAGATCGTGCAGACGCCGACCGACGTGATGATCCTCACCGAGATGGTTCACGATGCGCGCATCGTTCATATCGTCGCGGGCAAGGACAAGATCGTCCATGCGCGTCCCGATGTGATCAAGCAGTGGATGGGCGACTCGGTCGGATATTATGACGGCGACACGCTGGTGGTGGAGACCACCAACTTCCGTCCGGGCCAGGGTTTCCGCGGCCTGCCGGCGGACGGCAAGCTGGTCGAGAAGTTCCAGAAGGTGAACGATCACCAGATCAAGTACACCTTCGAGATCAACGATCCGCGCGTGTTCACGGCGCCGGTGAAGGCCGAGATCGCGATGAATTCGACGCCGGGACCGCTCTATGAGTATGCCTGCCACGAGGGCAACTACGCCCTGCCGCACATCCTGGCCGGCAACCGGCGGGCGGATGAGGAAGCCGCGAAGAAGGCTGCTGCCGCTGCGCCGGCTGCGAAGCCAGCGGCGGCGAAGGGGAAATCGAACTAGGTCTTGAGAGCCCGCCCTCGTGGTTCGACTGCCGCCGCTTCGCGGCTGCTCACCATGAGGGCTGCAGCTACATCAGCAAATGTTGCGAAGCCTCATGGTGAGCAGCGCACGCACGTGCGCGTCCGTCGAACCATGGGGCGTCCTCACGCTATTTCGTGAAGTAGTCGATCAGCGCGTCCGCCGCCGCGGCGCCGAGCGCTTTTGCGTCTGGCGTCGGAATCTCGTCCCACATCTCGACAGTGATGCCGGGGGCCTTGAGTTCGTCGAGCGCCCAGGCTTTCGAGGTGCCGCCTTCGGGATTGTGGCTGTAGCTCCAGGGCGGCGGCGATTGCAGTTCGGACTTGAAGTGCTCGTCGAGGGCGGTGAGGAAGCCGATCGTCGGCGAAGCAGAGGTGAGCGGCGGGGCGTAGATCGTCGTCTTGTCGGTGGAGTGGAAGTCCATCATCGACACGACGTGGCGTGAGCCGGCCTGCGCCTTGATCCAGGCGGACAGCGCCTTGGTTTCTGGCTGAGTGAACGGGCCCCAGTCGCGGTTGAGGTCGACGCCGCCGGCGTTGAGGCGCCAGTGGCCGCCGTCGACGCCATCCGGATTTGGCATGGGGGCGAGGATGATGCGGTGGCCTGCGCGGAAGGCTTTCGCCTGGTCGTCGTCGCGGGTGATGAGGCGATCGAGGAAGCCTCTATATGCGTCCTGGCCGGAGGTTTCGGGCGGATGCTGGCGCGTGAGGGCGACGATGGCGTCAGGGCCGTCGCCGCCGACAAAGCCAACGAGCGCGCGGCCCTGGAGCGAGGTTCCGTATCGGGCTTCCTGGAAGCCGCGGCCGGCGAGGAGCTTGCGCGTCCAGTCGATGTTGTCGCGCGAGGGCGACAAGGGCTGGCCAGCGACCCACAAGGTTCCCCTGGGCAGGTCGAGCATCAGCGTGGCGCGGGTTTTCTTGTCGTTGAAGGAGACGCGCGCCGGAGCGAGTTGCCGCCAGTTGGCGCCGTCTTCGGAAATCCACGGCGCATAGCGGTGGGTGTAGTCGGTGTAGTCGAGCGTCACGGCAAGCGTGCGCGCGACATCGGAGTGGATGCGGAAGGCGAACCACGGGCTGGGGTTGATGCCCTCGACCAGCGCAGGCTCGTGATCGACCGAGACGACCAGCGATCCATCGGGGGCGACGACGCAATCGTGACGGCCGGCGGACGGGAACTGTACGTCGACGAAGACGCCGAGGCCTTCGCAGATGACGGCGTGCCGGGTGAGCGGTTCGGTGGCGCAAGCCGTCAGCGCGGCGGAAGCGATGGCGACGGCGATGCGTTCGGCAGTCTTCAAGGCGGTGATCCCGGCTTGGTGCTGAAGCAACCGGGAATACCGTCAACCTGAGTCACGGCAAGGGCGGAGTGGCAGCGGAACTGCCGCAATTGGCGCTTCGCGACGATGCGTCGCGTACGTGTGTCCGCGAGGCCTCAGAATTCTTTCCTGAGGTTCACGTACATGAACCGTCCTGCAGGATTATCGATGTCGCCGAGATAGCCGAAGTTGGTGTCGGCGAGCGGCGGAACCTCGTTGAAGATGTTTCGCATGCCGAGACGGATGCGAAGCGGCTTCTGATCGCGGTCGCCCAGCTCGTACTGGACATAGAGGTTGTGGGTCTGGAACGAGTCGATCACCCAGCGCTGGCCGGTTGCGGTGAGCACGATGTTGGGATCCTCGACGTCGCCCACATAGGTGGTGAACCAGCCGGCGCCGAAATTGTCCTTTCGCCAGGTCAATGCGGCGGTGTAGCGCCATTTCGGGCGGCCGAAATTGCGGACCAGATTGCCCTGCCCCGCGACGGTGAGCTGGGCGGGGATTTTTCCGGCGGCGACGGCGGCGTTGATGATGGCGCCGTCGGCGGAGACTTCCTGGAAGAACTTGTCGAGGAAGGCGCCGTTGACCCGGAAGTTCCAGTCGCCCAGCGGCGTATCCTTGAGGTCGTAATAGAGGCCGAGGTCGACGCCACGCGCCTCGCGCCGGTCGAGGTTGATGTAGTTGTCGTCGACGAAGAGGATGTCGCCCACGGGCGCAAGGCCGGTGCCGGCGAAGTCGGCGGTGTCCTGCGCATCCGGCGCGGCGCGATGGACGGCCGGATCGCCTGTGGTCGAGCCGTTCACGCGCAGGACATAGTCGAGCAGGATGTGGTTGTCGTCGCCGAAGATGCCAACCACGTCGGTCTGCCGGATGCGCCACCAGTCGGCGGTGAAGGTGATGCGGCCAAAGTCTTCCGGCAGGAAGGTGCTTTCGAGCACGAAGCCGGCGGAGAGGTTGTCGGAGTCCTCTGGCTTCAACGACGTGCTGCCCTGGCGGTTGGAGATCACCGATTGCGTGGCGCTGGCGACGCTGGGGCATGAGGTGGTGAAGACAACGGCGGAGTTCTGGCGCTTGGCGGCTTCACAGCGGATGAAGTCGGTGCGGGTGTTGGAGCGCTGCAAGCCGCTTTCGAACTGCTGCTGCAGGTTGGGGGCGCGGAAGCCCTGGCTCCAGGACGAGCGGAGCAGGAGGAAATCGAGCGGGCGCCAGGAAAGGGCGATCTTCGGCTTGGTCACGGAGCCGAAGGTGTCGAAGTTTTCGTAGCGCGCGGCGACTTGCGCATCGATGCTCTGGACCATAGGGATGTTCATCTCCGGCGAGACGAGCGGCACGCGGAATTCGGCGTAGGCGGATTCGACATCGCGGTCGCCATGGGTGTCGAGCGAGCCGGAATTGCCCTGCAGGTCGTTGGTGACGAGCGTGGTGTTGATGATGTCCTGGAAGTTGATCGAACCGTCCTGACGCGGATCGCGATTGTCGGTGTAGTCCTCGTGGCGGGCTTCGACGCCGAAGGCCGCGCCAACATCGCCTGCCCAGATGTGGAAGAAGTCGGGGCGGGAAAGCTTGAAGTCCCAGGACGCCAGCGAGGTCTGGTCGAGGCGGTGAACTTCGACCGTGAAACTGTCGATCGCGGCGCGCTGGCTGGGCGTGCAGTCGCCGGCTGAGAAATTATCGAAACAGCCGCCGTTGAAA